>JAKLDH010000160.1 GCA_022703625.1 Cyanobacteriota bacterium
TCTCCGGAAATTAATATTTCCCCATCTCTCTCTTCGACTTCGCATGCCCTGAACTGTCTGATTTTTAATATTTTATTTATGTCCATCTCTTTATATCATGACACATCACTAAAATCTGCGATGAACCGACATAGTAATTATGAGAGTTCGTCATTCTGAGGCTATGCCGAAGAATCCTGTTGTATTCATGACATGGGATCCTTCGCTTCGCTCAGGATGACCTTGAAAATTAATATGTCAAAGCGCTACTTAAATAAAGTTCAAAAAACTTATACACTTTTATTCTTTAAAAATGCTGTTATAATAAATTTATATTCAATTTTGTATCTATTTTTATTAATACCTGCTGTTTTATACTTTTTTAAAAGCTAAATAAGAGAACTTTAATTTAAATGTCATTTATTGCAAAAATTTTACTTGTCGATGATAATCCTAAATATCTTAAAGATGTGCTTCCGTCTTACGGTTATGAGGTTATTGTCGCATTTGACGGACTAAATGCTTTAAATATACTGAAAAACGATGAAAATGAAAACAAATTTGATCTGATACTATTGGACGTTATAATGCCTAACCTAAACGGATGGGACACTTTAAAAGCAATACGATCAGATAAATCTATCGAATCAATCCCTATAATCATGTTAACAGCCCTTGATGAAGATCATCAACAGGTTTCCGGCTTAAAATTCGGCGCTGATGATTATATCGTTAAACCTTTCACTCTTCCAAACCTTCTGGCGCGCATAGAAGCCCTTTTAAGAAGATCAAAATGGAAAACTGAAAGAACAGTAAACACAAAAATATCGATTACATCCAGTGATCCTATTAACGAACTTACAACAAGAGAAAAAGAAGTTCTGAGTTTTGTCGCAAAAGGCGCAAGTAATCAGGAAATAGCGGAAAAGCTCTATGTAAGGGAAGTTACGGTTAAAACTCATTTAAATAATATTTTTAAAAAATTAAATGTTACAAATCGTACCCAGGCTGTTTTACTTGCAATGCAATTGACAATTATTTGATTTTTCAGACAAATGAGGAAATTTTTATGAGCGAATTATTAAATAAAGACGAATTAACGCAACTTTTAAGAAATGGCGATATAGAAAAATTCAACAAATTAAGACCTTATGACGAGATTAAATTTCCTGATTTTACAGAAATTGATCTTAGCAACGTGAAAATTTGCGGAGTAAATTTGAGTAATGTTGATTTATCAGGATCAGACCTCAGTAAGTCTGAAATAGAAAGCGTTAATTTCAACAATAGCGATTTAAGCGCGGTTAATTTCACGCGTACAACAATAACAGAATCAAATTTTGCGGAAACAATTATGGAAGGATCGCTTTTAAACAACGCCAATATTATCAGCGGCGATTTTATGGAAGTTGATTTTAACGGAATAAATATCAGTGGAGCTGATTTGACGGGAGCTGATCTTACTCTTTCTATAAATCTTATGATGTCTGTTTATGACGCAGATACGATATGGCCTGAAAGTGATATGTTGCCTGATGATTTTGAGCCTCAGGACGATATGAGTTTCGCTGATCTTGAAGATTCCGAAGAATTTTTAGAAGAACAATTTTAGGGCTCCTCTAAAAACTCAAATTTTTGTAGGGTACAGGGGATTATACCCTTAGTCCCCCAAACTTTTATAATTTATACCAATCTAAATAACTCGAATTGCTAATTAGTCGAAACGCTGAAATAGATTGAAATTTTATTTTAATTTTTTATACGGCTCGCAGGCTTTGCCTGCGAGCCGTATGCCCTTAAAAAGGCGTAGCGGCTGGCAAAGCCAGCCGCTACGCCAAATATAAAATTATTTATTTAGCAATTCAAGTTAAATAAGTTTTCGTTAAGTTGTTAAAAAACTGATATCTACAGCCCGCGCCGCCCTACGGGCGACGCGGGCTGGGTAAGGGGATAGGGGCTGTCCCAAAAGAATGGACAGCTCCTTTAAATTTTGGTAAAATAATTATACTGAAAGCATTGTAAACAGGGGAGCTAAGCCGGCATGAACAAGAAAGTTGTTTTTAAATACTACAATATGAG
>JAKLDH010000161.1 GCA_022703625.1 Cyanobacteriota bacterium
TTTTATATTTGGCGTAGCGGCTGGCGAAGCCAGCCGCTACGCCTTCTTAAGGCATGCGGCTCGCAGGCTTTGCCTGCGAGCCGCATAAAAAATTAAAATAAAATTTCAATCTATTTCAGCGTTTCGATTAATTAGCAATTCGAGTTAAATAAATAATTTTCTAAGGCGTAGCGGCTGACTTCGTCAGCGACCCGCATAAAAAATATTATCAGTCATAAGTTGCATGAAATTAACTTAACAAAGCATTAACTTTTTAATAAATTAACGAAAACTTATTTGGATTGGTATAACATTATTATAAAAATTAAGGCTACACCTAAATTAATAAAGATATCCGCCATATTAAAAACCGGAAAGTTAATAAACTCAGGCTTGAGAAAATCAATTACATATCCATAAACAATCCTGTCATAAAAATTGCCTAATGTTCCTCCAAGAATCAAACCAATTCCTGCGGCGGAACCCATTGTCAATTTTTTGCAATTTTTAAAGACATAAATAATTAATGCGATCATCACAACGACGGAGAAAAGCAGGAGAAAAGATTTCCACCCCTGTAAAATCCCAAAAGCGGCTCCTGCATTATAAACTTTAACAATACTAATAAAATTATTTCCCATGCTTAAACCATCGGGAATGAATGCAGTATCGCTGACAATAAATTTTGACAACCTGTCAATAAAAAAAGCAATGAAAAATATTATGAAAACAATAATTTTTTTAGACATAGTTAATTCTTTAAGGTCTTAAGATTCAGGACATTAACTCTTTTTATCAAAATGGCTGTTCCCGCAAAGTCGATTTGAGGCGTTTTGAAGGAGTCTTTTTGTATTGAACAATAGCTGACTGCTGCGACAGCGAGTTCATTTTGAGATTTATTGTTTGCCTGAACAAACCTTTCAAGGATTTTTGTTTCTGTTGGAATTTGTCTGAAAATTTCTTCGGGTTTCTCTTTTGGATAGGTTAAAGATTCCTTGGTTATTGAGCTAATTGCAAGCATACTTTCCGGGATTTCAGCCTGTAGTGAAATAGTATAATGTTTATCGGAAAAAACCTGCTCCGGCGCAAATAAATTAATGTTTAAATCTTTCGCTTTGCCGTATTTAATGGAAGTTTCTTCATATAAAGTTTTATCGGAAACTATTTTCCAGCCATTCCCATATTTGCGCAGATAAAAAAGTGATCGGACAACACTTTTAACAACGCCGTTATCTCCGGTTATGTCAGATTTTTCTTTTGTATTGCCGGTTAAAATTTCGTGAATTTCTATTGTGGCAAAATTTTTGTCAAATCTTAAGTCTTCTATTTTGGCTGTATAATTTAAATTTGGCGTAATTTTCCAGCTTTCCTGAATGAGCTGAATGACTTTATCTTTATTAAAACCATCTCCGCTAATATAATCAGGAGCATAGAACTCTTTTAATTCGTTAATATTATTTGTTTTAAAGGCTTTAAAATAATTTGAAAGAAATATATTAAGTTGCTGAGCCTCTTCCGCAAGTTCTTGGCTGATAAAACAGGTATAATAAACTTTGTTATCGGTATTATTTTCCTGCGCATAAGCAGGCGTTTGCAAACAGTTAAATAAAATTAGCCCTCCAAATATATAAAAAATAAAAGATAATTTTCTTTTCATAAACCTTTTCTTTCTTTTTTTTATTTATAATAATAAATTTAGTATACAAGAGAGAGTTAAAAAAATCCAAATCCTTTAAATTTAACTTAACTAACCTGAATTGCCAAATAAATAATTTTATATCTGGCGTAGCGGCTGGCGAAGCCAGCCGCTATTTATTACGGTCAGACACATAGGTCTGCCCCTACCGATTTGTAATTAATTTATAATTAACTCGAATTGCTAATTAGTCGAAACGCTGAAATAGATTGAAATTTTATTTTAATTTTTTATGCGGCTCGCAGGCTTTGCCTGCGAGCCGCATGCCCTTAAAACGGCGTAGCGGCTG
>JAKLDH010000162.1 GCA_022703625.1 Cyanobacteriota bacterium
CTTCCCTTCAAAGGGAAGGGGCTTTTGTTGTTTGTTTGCCTCACTCGCTTCGCTCGTTCGGCAAAATTTAATAAGAGCTGAAAATTTTTTGTCTGTTACTTAAATCTATTAATAGTCTTAATTTGTATTAAAACAGTTTTTTAAACACAAATTAAGGCTACAAGTAGGCAATTTTGATATAGTAATCTTAAAGGAAATAAAGATATAATTTCTATATAAGCTTATATAGCCCATGCCGCCTTGAAGGCGGCATGGGCTATATTTTTCAGATTTTGATTCGTATAAATTTAAGCAACTTGCATAGAAAGAGATTTCTCAAAAGGATTACTATCATCAGAAACCGGCGCTTCTGAAATCACCGGAGCGGGATTAGGATTAATGTCTGCTGTTGAATTCTGATTTTGATCTTGCGTCTGAATGTTTGCTGTTTTTGACAATAATGCATTTGCTGAATCCGCTTCTTGTTGGGCTTGTTCTGCTTCTTTGTTTGTATTAATAACCTCTGTTTGAGCATTTTGAATTTTACTTATTGTTGATTCATCGTCTTTATCGGCAGAAGAGCCATCTGAAGCATCAGCAATAGCCTGTTCATAATCAAGATATGCTTGCGCCGCTTTATCTTTAGCCTCACCGGCTTTTTGCGCCGCATCTCTTGTGTCATTCCATGCTTCAGCATCAGTAACTTCATGACTTTTACCATTATTATTTTTTTCTACAGGTTCTGTTACCTGATCCATGTATTGAATTGCTTCATTATATTTTATAATTTCCTGCTCGGCTTCTTTAATTTTTGCGTCAAGCTCTGCCTGGGCGGCTTTAACTAAAGGATCATTAGGATATTGTTCCGCTAAAACATCTAATGTTTCTTTGGCGTCTTTTATTTGTCCCATTTGATAATCCATTGCGCTTTTATCAATTTCCCAGGCTCCGTTAGCGGCTTTCTCATAAAGATTGTCCATAGGCGGCAAATCGTCCATATCAACGCAGGATGTATCCTGATTTAAAATTTGTTCTACCATATCGTGATTTTTTTCTATTTGTTGAGCTGATTCAGAATCTTTTATTTTGCCGGCTAAAACAGAGTCGCTTTTGTTATAGGGAGGATCAGCCGGATGAAATCCTCTTGAAGAATCTCCGGTTGAAGTATTATTTGTTGAAGAATTGTTATTTTGTGATGAAGAAGCGCTTTGCGCGCTTGGTCCGCCTAATCCTTTTCTATTTTCAGGGTCTGAAAATCTTGATAATAATTCTTTAACAAAAATAATGCAATAAGATTCTATTAAACTATTATAATTCTTTGCCAATTCTCCGCTTGGATCAATTGCTAAAAGACTTTGTTTGATTTTGTCTTTAAATTCTTTTGAATTTACTTCTCCATTTTTTAGCGCATTTTTTGTTTCTTCTATGCTTAAATCTCCATCTTTATTTTTATCAAAAAATTGTCCAAAAATAGAAGATTGAAATTCCTGAATAGTTCTTCCTCCGTCATTATTGCGATCTACATAAGAATTTAATGTTTTAAATGTTTGTTGCTCTAAAGGATCAACTATTACCATAAATTCCTCCTATTTATACTAAGCTCTCTTTACTGCATTTTTTAAATTCAATTTTTTTAAATATAATAACTATATTTAAAAAATATTTTTTATCTCTTGTTTATATAAAAACAAACTGCTTTTTAAAATTGCGTTTAATTTTTAAAAAATTAAACTTTATACCAATTCTCAGTCAATCGGGTATTATTTTTTGATGTATTTTTCGGCGGCTTCGCCGCCGAAAAATACATCAAATCTTTACTCCCTCCCATCGAGGGGAGGGGTGATTTAATACTATACCGCCCCCAAAATGAATTTCGGATTTTTTCTTAAAACGTTAGGGGCGGTATGGCGAAGCAGGAGTGATGAAGTTGGGAAAATCCGGCTTTGCCGGTTTTCCTAAATTCA
>JAKLDH010000163.1 GCA_022703625.1 Cyanobacteriota bacterium
TAAACAATTAAACTAAGATCAACGCTTTTTTGCTTTGGTTTTAGGGCAAAATAATTGCAGATGACCGATAAGGCTGCTTTTAATTTTTCTATTTCATCCAGCGGAAAGTTCATCCGGCTGGCAATACTCGATATTGCTAATCTGACCAGCTGTCCATAGTCGGGATTGCAGGGGATGCGGATCTCAATAGTATCTATTTTTTTCTCGGGCATGATCGATAGAAACCTCCTCTAATCATGTTTATAACTCTTACTTGCCCAAGAATGAACAAAATAATATATGGATATTTTCTGTTGGTTGAGAGAACTGGATAGATGGTATACCCCTGGCGCATAAACAGTATGCCCAGTTTTGCCAAAATCATGCATTTGGGCTAAAGCGCTCATCCCTTTATCCTGGTAATCATCAATCATGACAGGTGGTAAATTTAGGATGTTCTTGGACAATTTAGGATATTCTTTTTGTAATAATTCCCAGGGTGTTTGATTGTCCTTGTTTCTATTTTTTCTTAAGTAATTAAAATCCAGCATGTAGGTATAAACTTTCTTTTTCATGTCTTCCAAGCTATCAAACTGTTCCATGCAATAAAATTCATCTTCAACAATTCGATGAAAGGTTTCCACATCAGAGTTAAAGGTTGGCGATGCCGGCGGGATACGGTTCAAGTTCATTCCCCAATAATCAGCAACCATAGCTTCAAATGGAGTATGTCCTGTTCTTCTTTTGCCACAGGCATTAAATTCCGCTCCATTGTCTGTTTGGATAGTTATCTTCTTAAGATCAAAGCCATGCTCTTTTAAATGAGCGCCTAATACATACATAAACGTTGCAGAATTGATTGAATCATTTCTTTTCATTAAGGCAATGAATGTAGCGCCGGTTTTGACACAGCGGGCGGTTATTTCATATCTTGGGTATTCCTTGGAGTTATTGATGAATTGAGGCCAATAGTTAGATATATCTGTTAATACTTTCACATCAACCTGTATTTTTTCAAAAGCATTGTATAGTTTTTTTGTACTCCATAAATATTTTCTTTTTTTCTTTCTTGTTTTAAGTTGTCTTTTTAAGCCATGGTCTTTAACTATTCGTTGGATACAGCTTTTGCCATATTCAGTTATGCCAAAGCGTTCTATTAATCTAACAGCTCCATATTTATTTCTAGTATTTAGTCTTAGTTCAATTATTCTTTTTTCAAATTCAGGGGAGCATTTATTAGGCATATACTGAGGTCTTTTGGATTGGTCTTTGAGACCGCTTACTCCTGATTTTTCATATCTCCCAAGCCATTTACGTACTGTTCTAGCGGTTGTTTTAAAATATTTTGCTGTGGGTTTAATTCCGATCGCATAAGCTGATTTAACTAATCTTAATCTAAATTCAAATTTTGCTTCAGTCTTTAGTAATTTCATGATACTGTAATACCTCATGGAGGGTCCCCCTTTTTGTCGCAAACTAATTGAGGGATTCTCCTACTTATTCAAATCAAGATAAATACTTCTAATCAGTTCAAAGTATTTATCTCCGATACTTCCTATCTTTCTCAGGGGTATACCTTCTATCATGGCAGGAACAATATTTATTAAATAACGAATTGCAACCTATAAAATTTGATAAAAACCCTATTTTATTAGAAGTAACTAAGCAGGCAAAAGGTTTTAGCTTACATTTTGCTGCAAATTATTTTTATAATCCCAAGAAACAGCTAGCTGCAATATTTAATAAAACCATTAAAGGACTTAATAAAAAGGAAAAAGAGTTTGTAGATAGCTATGAGGAAATTTGGCAATTCAATAAACAAGAGGCCCGTTATAATTTCAATGCCTTTTCTTTTCTCTCTTTGCAGGGATTTATACAGCAACTATATAAA
>JAKLDH010000164.1 GCA_022703625.1 Cyanobacteriota bacterium
TCGACCAAAAACAATCTTTAGCCCCCTCTCCCATTGGGAGAGGGGGTTGGGGGAGAGGGGATTTTGGACTGAATTTATAAAAATGTAGGGGACTAAGGGGGTTGGGGGTGGGTTTATAAAAACCGAAATTTATTTCTAATTGAGTAATAATTGAATTTTCGTTATCAAATTTTATTTCTCACACAGTCTGACTTGATATTATATACTAAAATGAGTTTGAATTTAGGAAAACCGGCAAAGCCGGATTTTCCCAACTTCATCACTCCTGCTTCGCCATACCGCCCCTAACTTTTTAAGAAAAAATCCGAAATTCATTTTGGGGGCGGTATATTAATTAAGTTGGTAACAAAAAATTATTTTTTTCCCGCCCACCCACCCTTTTTTAGTAGGGGCGGGCAAAGCCCGCCCCTACTAAAAAAGATAAAAGATAAAATTTTTTGTTTGCTGCTTATGCCGATCCAGGCAAGTTTTCGCTAATTTGTTTATTAACTGTTTTTGGCGTTTAATATAATGACTCAAAAGAAAAATACTTATCCAAATATGTTTAAATGTAAAAAATGTAACTCTATTGATAATTTTGGACTTGTGTTCAATCCTAATTACAGTGGTAAAGGCGAATTTGTTCAAACTGTAAATGAACATGATGAAATTGTTTTTAATATTGACGGATATGAATTTATTCCTGATCTGGGATTTATGAACGGGCATGCTGTATGTAAATATTGCGGAGAAATAAAATGTTGGGAATATTATTTCCCAAAGTTTCAATAATTATACCAATCCAAATAAGTTTTCGTTAATTCGTTAAAAAACTAATATCTACAGCCCGCGCCGCCCTGCGGGCGGCGCGGGCTGGGTACGGGTATAGCGGGCGTTTCGGCGAAGCCGAAACGCCCGCTAATTAAGGATTTACAAAAATCATCTTTTTTATTTAACGGTTTTTTATACTAAAATGAGTTTGAATTTAGGAAAACCGGCAAAGCCGGATTTTCCCAACTTCATCACTCCTGCTTCGCCATACCGCCCCTAACGTTTTAAGAAAAAATCCGAAATTCATTTTGGGGGCGGTATAAATTGATTGGTATAAAAACAATAAAATTCTTTTGTTTTTAGAGGCGCCCTTAAATTAGTCTGGTATAACCTTATCCTCAAAATAAAATACCCCCACGGGAATTCGAATCCCGGTCTCCTCCGTGAAAGGGAGGTGTCCTAGGCCTCTAGACGATGGGGGCATATTTAATTTACTTTAAATTATCATGTTCTTTTTAAAATAGCAGGAATGTATTTTTATTGTCAATAGGGACATCTCTAAAAACCTTGTTTTTTGAACTTTTTATAAACTTTGCTTAAGTAGGTAACAAAAAGTTTTCAGGTTTTTATCTACCCAACCCCAACCCCTTCCATTCAAAGGGAAGGGGCTTTTGTTGTTTGTTTGCCTCACTCGCTTCGCTCGTTCGGCAAAATTTAATAAGAGCTGAAAATTTTTTGTCTGTTACTTATGTGGATATAAATTATGACCAATAATATTTTTTATGTAAAAAGATAACGAAAAATAAAAATTAACTAACTCGAATTGCTAATTAGTCGAAACGCTGAAATAGATTGAAATTTTATTTTAATTTTTTATGCGGCTCGCAGGCAAAGCCTGCGAGCCGCATGCCCTTAAAACGGCGTAGCGGCTGGCTTCGCCA
>JAKLDH010000165.1 GCA_022703625.1 Cyanobacteriota bacterium
AATCTATATCATGCCCCGATGTCCAGACAGAAATTTTTTAAGTTACTATCCTATGCAGCCATTTGTTGTCCTTCATAATAATTAACAGATTTGTGTAAATTGCCAAAATATATTTTATCCGGTGTTTTATACCCTAAAGAAGCGTGAAATCTTTTAGAATTATAGAAATTAACATATTTAGCTGTTTCAAGCCTTGCTTCTAAAAGATTTGCGTAGTTTTTCAGGAAAACATTCTCGTACTTGTAGCTTTTCCAATATCTTTCAATGAAAATATTATCTAAAGCTCTGCCTTTTCCGTCCATTGAAACTTCAATATCATTCTCAAGAAGAATATTAACAAATTTCTTACCCGTAAATTGACTCCCTTGGTCAGAATTAAATATTTCAGGTTTTGGAAAATTCCTTAAAGCCTCTTCCAAGGCTTCAATACAGAAACTTTGATGCATTGAATTAGAAATCCTGTAGCTTAATATTTTTCTGCTGAAAATATCAATAATAGCCACTTTATACGCAAAGCCCATTAAAGTAGGCACATAAGTTATGTCCGTTGCCCAAACCTGATTTGGTCTTGTAATTTCCATACCTGCAAGTTTATACGGAAATTTATCGTGGTCTTTTCTTGGAATAGTGGTGTTTGGTTTAACGCAAATAGCCTTTATCCCAAGAAGATTCCGTATATTTCTCACGGTCTTTAATCCGACTTCAAAGCCCAAATCAAGCAGTTCAAGATGAACTTTTGTATGACCGTAGAAGCAAATATCATCATAAATGCCTTCAATTGCCTTAATTAAGTCCTCATCGTATTTAAAAGCAACGGTTTTAGGCGTATAATATACGATACTCCTGTTGATTTCTAAAAATTCACATTGTTGTACCACGGACAAGCCTCTATTCGTTTCTAAATCCCAAAAATTCTTATCTACCATATTCTTGCGGGAATGATAATCCATTTTCTCTATATTTTTTTTTGATCCAATTAACCTTCACAGTTAACTGTCCTACCGTTTTATGAAGTTCTTCGATTTCTCGCTCTTTTGCTTTTATCTCGTCTTTAAAAACTTTATCCTGCTTTCTGCCTGTAAAGACTGTTTCTCCGTTTTCAAGAAACTGGTTTAACCAGGCTCTTAATGTACAAGGCGGCATTCCTTCTCTCTGAGAAATTTCTGTTTGTGTTGATTCTTGCCTTAAAAGTTCTTTAACAATTTTAAATTTGAATTCCGGTGAATATTCTTTTGCTTTTTTCTTACTCATTTTTTTGTCCTTTCATTTTTTCTATTTTATCTCGATGAAAGGATGATAACTTTACTTTTTTTCTGTCCGATTTCTACGGCATATTATAGTTGCTGAAATACAAAAAAGCGGAAGCCTATGTTAAAAAATTCATGGAAAAACATCCTGATTTTGGCAGGAAAAAATCTGAGGAAGAAAAACCAAAAACTTTATCACCTGAAGTTGTGCGGCAAATTCGCAGGGATATTCTTGGAATGAATGATTAAAATAAACATAAATATGGAGCCACCAAGGTGAGTAAAATTTACAGTATCAAAATACTGCAAATTTTAGTATTGACACTTGACATCTGACA
>JAKLDH010000166.1 GCA_022703625.1 Cyanobacteriota bacterium
TTACAATGCTTTCAGTATAATTATTTTACCAAAATTTAAAGGAGCTGTCCATTCTTTTGGGACAGCCCCCTTTTGTTGTTTGTTTGCCTCACTCGCTTCGCTCGTTCGGCAAAATTTAATAAGAGCTGAAAATTTTTTGTCTGTTACTTAGCAGGTGTTTTGCCGAAGGCAAAACACCTGCCCTACCCTTACTCAGCCCGAGCCGCCCGCAGGGCGGCTCGGGCTGTAGGTATCAACTTTTTAAGCAATTAACGAAAACTTATTTGGATTGGTATATTCAAAATACAATAATATAATAAAAGTCATTAATATATTTACATTTAACGAGTTTTCCTCATTACCCGCAAGAAATTCATGTTAATTAACTCGAATTGCTAATTAGTCGAAACGCTGAAATAGCTTGAAATTTTATTTTAATTTTTTATGCGGCTCGCAGGCTTTGCCTGCGAGCCGCATGCCTTAAGAAGGCGTAGCGGCTGGCTTTGCCAGCCGCTACGCCAAATATAAAATTATTTATTTAGCAATTCAAGTTAATTAGTTTTGTCGTTTAGTATAAAAAAAATTGACAAAATTTTTGTCAATTTTTAATAATTTATAAAAAAATTGGGCAGGGTTGGATTTGAACCAACGTAGGCAATGCCAGCGGATTTACAGTCCGCCCCCTTTAGCCACTCGGGCACCTGCCCTTGTAATTAGCCGGTGATGGGATTCGAACCCGCAACCTACGGTTTACAAAACCGTTGCTCTACCATTGAGCTACACCGGCACCTTAACATAGAATAACTTTATAATATTTGCTATATAATTTACTGTCAATAAAAAAAAAATTCCTTCAAGTTCATTTATTTTTTTTCAGGTTTTATAACATTAAGTTTAAAAAATTATATGTTAGAAAGGATTAAAAATGTTAAATTCTTTTAATTACAGCAATATGCAAAGAAACAACGGTAAAATTATCGGCAATACAAACAATACGGTTTTGTTTTCAGGCAAAAAATATGTCGAGCAGAGCTTGTTTGGCGAAAAAATGTTAATTCCAAGAGAAGTTCATGACGCAAAAGAAAGTTCACGAATCTTTGACGGGGAGTTAAAATCAGGCAAAGACATTGTCGGAAATGCGGTTTATCTAGGAGATAATCAATTTTTGACGGTAAATCATTTTTTTGAAATACCTGATCCAAATTCAAGTTCTTCTATAATTAGCAGAGAGTTTAATACCAAAGGCATAGGAAAAATTTATAATTCTTCAAATAAAAAACCTGTTTTTATTGAAAATAAAATAAAAGACGTAATAAATGATTATGGTTTTGATTTGGCTATAGCTAAAGTTGAAGACAAAGAAAAAAATGCTTTGCCTAATCCGATAAAAATAGCTAAATATCCGCCTTATAAAGGAGAAACCGTATATATTATAGGTAAAAAAATGCCCTTAGATGGTATTAAAGCAATTCCCGCAGTTTTTGAACAGCAAGTCCTCAATACAACAAGATGGGACAGAAAAACAGGCTTGAAATCTTCATATAG
>JAKLDH010000017.1 GCA_022703625.1 Cyanobacteriota bacterium
TGCTAATTATTTTTTTTAATCGTCATTCTGAGGGCTTTAGCCCGAAGAATCTCCTGTTTTTGACAATTGGTTGCGATCCTTCGCTCCGCTCAGGATGACGGTTTCGGCTAATTAGCAATTCACGTTGTTTTGTAAAAATAATTGTGATCTTAAAAAGAAATCAGGAAATAAAAAAATGTTTTTTATAAATCCTCTTTTTTATTTACCGGTTTCTTTCAATATAATAAATCCTAATTCCTTTTAAAGATTCCATTTTATATTTTTTTGAGCCAAAATATCTACTTACATTTACATCAAGCCATGCGTTCAAAACTTCAAAAGATATTATAACTTTTGCGTCTTTAACATCTTCAAGTTTTTTTATCATATTTTTTTCATGCGCCTCCGCAAACCTTTCAAGCAGGTTAATATTGTGTTGTTTATCTTCATAAAAATTGAAATTTGATATTAAAGGAAGAATAAAAATTTTTTCCCGTTTTGCAACTCTTTGTATAAAAGTTTCCAGAGAATCTGTTTCTTCATAAAAGCCTATTGGACTAGACACAATAATAACTTTTGAATCCTCGTCTGTATGAGCCTTAACTATTTCAATGCATTTGGAAACGGAATTGCCTCTATTTGCGTGCAAGACAGCAAGCGCATAGGAATTAACAAACCAAAACAAGCATAATATAATAACCAAAGCTTTACAGACAAAGTTTACAGGTTTTACAAAAAAGGCGCTTCTCATAAATTTAAAACTATATGCCGCCAACAATGCGTAAGCAATGCTTATAGGCAAATGAAACCTGTTATAGAAGCCGCTTTTGGCGTATAAATATATCTGCGGAACAACAATCAACAAAAATAGCATAAGTAAAAAACCGTATTTAGAAAACTCGATATCTGATTTTTTAACTGTTTTTTGAAAGAAATCATATAAAAACATAAAAATTATTAAAATAATGCCTGAAAAATACATCTGACTTAATGATAAGGTCAAAAAAGATAATAAAAATTTGTTTGAAGATAATTCTGAAACTCCGGCATATCCGTAGTTAACGCTAAGTTTAAAGTATATGTAGGCAAGTTCTATAATTATGACAAAAGCTAAAAAACATATTGCGCCAAAATTTTGTTTAAAGGCGTCAATAAAAGGAATTTTATTTTTATCTTTATACAACCATATTTTCCAGAATAATATTGCAGGAATAAGGATAATAAAACTTTCTTTGGCAAAAGTCAACAGCATCGCAGAGAAACAAAACAAGACAGTATATATTTTATTATTTTTATTGGAAAAAATTGATAACGCCATAAGAAAAAGCGTTATGGACAAAACAAAAACGCCTGTATTTTCAGACCTGCTCAGTTCAAACCACACGGTAATCTGACGTCCTAACAGCGTAAGCAGAACAAAAACAACAGATTCAAAAATATTAAACCTGATTTTTCTTGCAAAAAGATAGAGAAACAAACTTGTAAAAACAGCCAAAATACCAACGTATTGAGCCGTATAAGTCCTGTTTGCGCCAAAAAGAAATACCTCAAAGACCTTATGAGCGCTTGACAGAGGCACAAACCTGTTTTTCCAGATATTTAAATATCCGGGTATTTTATTAAAAAAATCAGGCAGGTTTTTAATGTTATCAAGACTATCTTTCAGATAAAAATTGCAATAATCGTCGATTAATTGATACCCTGAATCGATAACCCCGCTAAAAACAAGTATAACAAACCAAAAAATAAAAAAGCCCAGAAACGCAATGATAACTTCATTTTTTAAGAGTTTATTTTCCATAATTTAAAAGCTGTTTTTTAAGCTGCTTTTTTGAAAAGTTCATGATAAAGATTGTCAAGTCTGCTATTTACAGCATCTATACGAATAGATAATTCAGTCTGGACTTTATCCAGGCGGGCAGTTAAGTCAGACTGCACTTTATCTATACGAGCAACAAGCAGTTTAAAATTTTCATCCTGTTTATTATTAAGGTTATCCATTCTGGAGTTTAATTGAATAAAAACTCCAAGAATTGAAATTAATAAGGTTATAAATCCTATTATTATTGCTATAAATTCAGCGCTCATGCTTATTATCCTTTCATTTTATATAATTATAAACTATTTTTTGAAAAACTTCATATTTATTTTTTATTTTCGATTTCTATTTTTATATTTTTAATAAATTCCTCTGAATTAACCATGCCTGTATCGCCTTTTCCTCTTGCTCTGAGGGCAATGCAACCGGCTTCAATCTCTTTGTCGCCGATTACAAGCATGTAAGGGATTTTTTTATTCTGGGCTTCCCTGATTTTATAATTCATGCTTTCGCTTCTATCATCAAGTTCAACTCTTATTCCCGCATCCTTCATTTTTTTATAGACAGAATCAGCGTAATCCAGATGTTTATCGGAGATTGGAATAATTACCGCCTGTACAGGCGCTAGCCAAACAGGGAATGCTCCGGCATAATGCTCAACCAACGCGCCGGCAAATCTTTCCATCGAGCCAAAAATTACTCTATGAAGCATAACAGGGGTTTGCAAGCTTCCGTCTTTGTCGGTATATTTAAGATCAAACCTTGTCGGCAGATTAAAATCAAGCTGTATAGTAGCTCCCTGCCATGTTCTTCCGATGGCATCCTTTAATTTAAAGTCAATTTTTGGACCATAGAAAGCCCCGTCGCCTGCATTTATTTCATATTTAATGTTTTTTTCTTCAAGAGCCTGTTTTAAACCGGCTTCCGCCTTGTTCCAGTTTTCCAATTCGCCTACAAATTCATCAGGACGGGTCGAAAGCTCAACTTCATAAGAAAGATCAAAAAGCTTCAATGTATCGTCAACAAGCTCGATAATTCTGTGAATTTCGTCAATAAACTGGTCAGGAGTACAGAAAATATGCGCGTCATCCTGCGTAAAACCACGCACTCTTGACATTCCGTGCAGGGCTCCCGATCTTTCTTTTCTGTAAACCGTTCCTAATTCAGCCATTCTTATAGGAAGATTTCTGTAACTATGCCTTTTAGCTTTATAAATCAACATGTGAAAAGGGCAGTTCATAGGTTTTAAAACATAATCCTTTTCTTCTTCGACGTCAATATAGTACATATTCTCGTTATAGAACTCTGTATGCCCTGAAATGTCCCATAGTTGCTTTTTAGCCATATGCGGAGTGTTAACTATAACATATCCACGCTTCCTATGCTCTGAGCGCCAGTAATTTTCTATTTCTTCTCTAATTATTGCCAGATTAGGATGCCATAAAATAAGCCCGGGTCCGACTTCATCTTTTACGCTGAAAAGCTCAAGCTGTGTCGAGAGTTTTCTATGATCTCTTTTTTCCGCTTCTTCGAGAAAATTAAGATAGCTTTTTAAATCATCTTTTGTCCAAAAAGCGGTAGCATAGATTCTTTGTAACATTTTATTTTTCTCATCGCCACGCCAATAGGCTCCTGCAACGCTAAGAAGTTTAAACGCCTTTATAAATTTAGTGTCAGGAAGATGCGGTCCTCTGCAAAAGTCGTTCCATACAGCTTTACCGTCTTTTTTGCAGACATAAAGCGTCGGATTTTGATTAGCGTATTCCATCAACAATTCTATTTTGTAAATCTCGCCTTTTTCTCTGAAATCAGTAAGTAATTCCTGAACATTACGAACTTCCTGCCGTTCAAACTTCTGATTTTCCTGTATAATTTTCTCCATTTCCTCTTCAATTTTAGGCAGGTCTTCGACGCTGAGGGAATGGTCAGGAATATCAAAATCATAATAGAAGCCGCTTTCTATAGTTGGTCCTATGGCGATTTTTGCGCCGGGGAAAAGCCTCTGCGTTGCCTGAGCCATAACATGCGCTGTACTATGCCTTAATATATTGAGTGATTCAGGATCTTTTGAGGTTAAAATCCTTACTTTATCGTTATTATGCAATTTAACAGAAAGGTCTTTAAGTTCTCCATTAACTTCTGCGGCTATAGAGTTTCTTTTTAGTCCCTCGCTAATTGATCCTGCAAGGTTTTCTGCGGTTGAATCCTTTTGTAGTTCTTTTATTGAGCCGTCAGGGAGGTTTATTTTTATTTGTTCAGACATTTTCTTTTCCTTTTTCCTTTAATCTATCCTGAATCCGATTTCTTTTGGTTTTTTAGGACTTTCCAGCAAATTATTTAATACCTGAATTATATCATTAACCCGTTCATCATTTTTTTCAATATAAAGCATAAGTAGCTTTTCAATCTCTGAAAGTCTTTGCGGCATGTCTTTATAATCAATCGCAATCTGTCTAAGCTTAACAAAGGCATCTATTATTTGAATACTTACAGAAATTGCTTTTGAGCTGTTTAAAACATTGGCAAGCATTAATACGCCATGCTCTGTAAAAACTCTTGGCGTGTAACGCCTTCCTCCCTGACCCTGTTTTGAGGTCGCAATTTGCGACCTCAAAAAGTCCCATTCTTCTGTCGTTAATTTAAACATATATTTTTCAGGAAACCGTTCAATATTACGTTTAACAGCTTCGCCGATTCTTTTGGTTTCAACGCCGTAAAGCCATGCAAGATCGCTATCCAGCATAACTTTATGCCCTTTGATTATATATATTTTATTTTCTATAATCTCTTTTGATATTAGCTGATTTTGCATATTTATTTTTCTAATTCGTTAATTCGTTTGATTACATACGGTTTTACAGTATTTATGAACTTTTTTGCAGATTCTATCCCCCATAAAACTTCTTCTTTATTTTGTTTATATGTAAGATTATAATCCGAAGATTCCCTATTTATTATTAACGTATTATAAATCTGGACTAAAGATTTATCAAAAATTCTGTTTTGATAAACATATTTTTTATTAAACTGTCCCATAAGTTTGTGGTGGCTTTTAGTAATAAAATTATCAAGGTAAGAAAGGGCTAAAACAATATAAAAAACCGCATAATATGCCCTATTTTGCGCCACAGGTAAACTTACGTCAATATTAACATCTGCATCCCGTATAGCTTTATCTGACTTTTCTATGGCGACTTGAGCAAGAGTTTTGTTATGATTTTCCATAAAAAATGCCTTTATTTACAACTTCATTATGATATACCGGATTTTTCTCCAAATCCTGAATAGTATAAGGATGTACGTCTATATAGATATCATATTTGTATATCAAATCACAAATTATTTCGCTTAACTCATAGGTTTTTTGCCAACATGTAGTGTCAAATAAAGCAACTATATCAATATCGCTGTCTTTATGGCTATCACCTTTTACCTGTGAGCCATATACATATAAACCTTTATAATCAGGAAATCTTATTTTTATTAATTCAGAAAGTTCTTTAACTATTTTACTTACTTTTTTTTTCAAAATTTTCACCTTTTTTTTCAAAATTGAAATTTAAATAACTCAAATTGTAACATAGAAATACATCTGCTTAATACATTAATCTGCTCTGCTGACAGATGTTAAAACAGATTTAGCATGACAATATTTTAGCGAGGTGATTCATTAATTTTCAATTACAATGCGGTCTATAACGCCAATTTGAGTTAAAAAAATGAAAAATAAATTTGAAAAAAATAATACCCTGATTGAATGGTATAGAATGACGGAGAATGAGGTTTTAACGAAACTTAATTCTTCTTATACAGGCTTGAGCGATCAGGAAGCCAACGAAAGACTTAAAAAATTCGGGAAAAATGCATTGCCTGTAAAACAAGCTCCTTCTGTTTTTAAAATAATCTTAAATCAATTGGCAAATCCTCTGATTTATGTCCTTATAGCGGCGACAATCGCTTCTGTCGTCGTTGGAGATAAAAAAGACGCTTTATTTATCTTTTTAGCCATTTTGCTTAACTCGGCGATTGGAGCTTATCAGGAATGGAAAGCTGAAAAAAGCTCTGAGGCTCTTCATAATTTGCTTAAAATTTTGGCGCATGTCAAAAGAAACGGGGATATAAAACTTCTTAACGCAAATTCCCTTGCGCCAGGCGATATTGTAAAGCTGGAATCAGGAGGAAAAGTCCCGGCTGATATACGCATTTTAAAACAAAACGGTCTTAGGGCTGATGAATCCCTACTCACCGGTGAATCAACCGAGATTATAAAAATTTCCGATAAAATAGAAAAACAGATTCCTCTAAGCGATAGAGAGAATATGCTCTTCGCTGGTTCAATGATTACTTCGGGAAGAGGTCTTGGAGTTGTTGTCGAAACCGGATTAAATACAGAAATAGGGAAGATTGCCGAATCTATAGGCTTCGTAAAAACCGCAAAAGCTCCTTTAGTAATACGAATGGAAAAATTTTCACATCAAATAAGCCTTATAGTTCTTTTTGCATGCGCTTTAATTGCTTTAACCGAGCTTTTAAGAGGTAAATACATTTTTGATGTTTTTTTTCTGTTCATAGCTCTGGCGGTTTCGGCAATTCCTGAAGGATTGCCGGCGGCGCTTACGGTTGCTCTTTCTGTTGGAATGTCCAGAATGGCAAAAAGAAATGTAATTATAAGAAAACTTGCGGCGGTAGAATCATTAGGAAGCTGTACCTTGATTGCAAGCGATAAAACCGGAACGCTTACAGTTAACAAACAGACTGTAAAGGTATTATATCTGCCTAATGGAGCAGGTTTTGAAGTTGCGGGGGAAGGATATAACGGCGAAGGAGAAATAAAATCCTGTAGAACCAAGTCTTCTCTGTCTGAGGTTAAAGAACTTGTAAAATGCGCCGTTATCTGCAATGAAGGGAGCTTGAAAAAAAGAAAAGGGAAATGGGAATTTCACGGGGATGCCGTTGACATTGCTTTTCTTGCTCTTGGATATAAATATGGATTTGCGCCTGATGAAATCAATAAAAACCTGGAAGTCTTAAAAGAAATTCCTTTTGAATCAGAACGGAAATTTTCCGCTAATTTTTACAAATGTGAATCCGGTGTTAAAGTTGCTGTAAAAGGAGCTTTTGAGGTTATTTTTCATTTTTGTTCCCACATGAAAACAAGAGGTTCCGTTGTTCATATTAATCATAAACGGATTGAAAAACAAATTAATACGCTTTCTTCAGCCGGATACAGAGTAATTGCTCTTGCCGAAGGCATAATTGCTCCAAAACATAATCATGAATATTATGAAGAAGATTTAAAAAAACTTACTTTTTTAGGACTGGTTGGCTTGATTGATCCTTTGCGACCTGAAGCAAAAGCCGCTGTGGACACTTGTAAGCAGGCAGGCATAAAAGTGATTATGATTACCGGAGATCATCCCGAAACTGCGTATACAATCGCTAAAACCCTTAGTATTGTTTCTTCCAGAAATGATGTAACAGAAGGCTATCTCTTATCAAAAACAGATGAAAAATCTGAAGAATTTTCTCGGATTGTTAATAAAGGAACTGTTTTTGCAAGGGTTACGCCTATGCAGAAACTTTCTATAGTAGAGGCTCTGACAAATTCAGGGCATTATATTGCAGTAACCGGAGATGGGGTTAATGATGCGCCCGCTATGAAAAAAGCGCATATAAGCGTTGCAATGGGCTCAGGAACAGATGTTGCAAAAGATGTTTCTTCCATGATTGTTTTAGATGATAATTTTGCGTCTGTTGTTGCAGGAGTAGAAGAAGGAAGATTTGCTTATGATAATATAAGAAAAGTCGTTTATCTTCTTGTGGCAACAGGCGTAGGAGAGATTACCCTGTTTGCGTTGAGCGTAATCTTTAATATTCCCGCGCCTCTCAGCGCTGTTCAGCTTTTATGGCTAAACCTTGTTACTAACGGAATACAGGGAGTTGGTCTTGCGTTTGAAAAAGGCGAAAAAGAAACTATGCAAAAACCTCCTCGCAATCCTAAAGAAAGTATTTTCAACAAGCTTATGGTTCAAGAAACCTTTATTTCCGGTTTTAGCGTCGGATTAATCGCTTTTGTTTTATGGTTAAGTTTAATTTCTAACGGCATTTCAGAGTTTTCCGCAAGAAATAATGTTTTACTGCTTATGGTTTTATTTGAGAACATTCATGTTTTTAATTGCCGGTCTGAATATACGTCAGCTTTTAAAATTCCTTTTAAAAATAACGTTATATTGATTACAGGCGTGTTAATTGCTCAGGCGTTGCATGTTGTATCCATGAATATTCCTGTAATGCAGAATATATTAAAAGTAGAAGCAATTGGAATTAAGGAATGGGTTTATTTATTAATTTGTTCTTCATCATTGCTTGTAATCATGGAGCTTTTCAAGTTTTTTAAATTTAGAGTGATTTTAAAAAAAATTGGTAAATAAAAAAGATGGTTTTTGTAAATCCTTAATTAACTCGAATTGCTAATTAGTCGAAACGCTGAAATAGATTGAAATTTTATTTTAATTTTTTATGCGGCTCGCAGGCAAAGCCTGCGAGCCGCATGCCTTAAGAAGGCGTAGCGGCTGGCTTTGCCAGCCGCTACGCCAAATATAAAATTATTTATTTAGCAATTCAAGTTAATTAGCAGGTGTTTTGCCGAAGGCAAAACACCTGCTCTACACTTACTCAGCCCGAGCCGCCCGCAGGGCGGCTCGGGCTATAAATATCAGCTTTTTAGCAAATTAACCATTATTTTCTCAGAACCCTATATTTTGATAAAAGCTTTGATTATTTTATTTAAAACAGTGTCTTCTATCGCTGAATTTATATCTTTTAAATCATAAAAAGAAACAAGTTTATCAACTTTAATTATATTTTTTTCAAGTAAATCTAAAGATTTTTTTAAATCTTCAGGTGAAGGTGAATAACTTCCAAGAATATTTAATTCCCTATAATAAATTTCATTATTGGAAAATCCCGCCTCATCTGTCGGAATGCTCGCAAAAACAATTATTTTTCCGCCGTCTCTGATCGCTGAAAAAGCTAATGAAAGGCTTTTTGCATTTCCTGAAGCTAAAAATATTTTATCCGCGCCTTCTTTTTGAAAATCTGATTTTATAAAGTCTGATAGTTCCTGGTCGTTTGTATATTTATAAACCGCATTAAAGCCCAGCTCTTGGGCAATTTTAATTCTGTTCTCCAAAAGATCACAACCTATTGCTTTTGCTTTAAAATGTTTTAATAACTGCCCCATTATAATGCCTATTGAGCCCAGCCCTACGACGAGAACCACGTCGTCAGGCTTTACATCGGCTCTTTTTACGGCTCTTAAGCAGCATGCCACAGGTTCTGTAAAAGAAGCGTCAACGTCTGAAAGGTTTTGCGGGATTTTAAATACTGTATTTGAAAGATGTTTTTCTGAAACATAAATATATTCAGAAAAACCGCCCGGAAAAATGTTTGTTTCCTTAAACTGCCTGCACATAGAGTAATTTTCATTTTTACAAAAAACGCAATTAAAACATGGGACATGATGTCCTGCAACTACTCTATCTCCGACTTTAAACCTGTTATTTTCCGCTATTTTATAAATATAACCGGTTATTTCATGTCCTAAAACATTGCCTTCCAATAAATTTCCCTGTTTTAACTTAACAATGTCAGAACCGCATAGTCCGCAGCCGGTAATTTTGATAACTGCTCCGTTTTTTTTCAATTCAGGGTCAGCGATTGTTTTTATTTCAAGTTTATTTTTTCCCGTATAAACAGCGGCTTTCAATATTAAGGCACCTCTAAAAACTCAATTTTTTGAAATTTTCATAAAATTTGATTGGGGTTTGGTGTAGGGGCGAAGCCCCTACCCACAAACTTCTCCCCCCTTTGAAGGGGGGCAGGGGGGTAGATATAAATATTAAAATTCTTTTGTTTTTAGAGGAGCCCATTATTTATCTCTTTATTCAGGAAATTCGCCACGAAAGCACTGAATCCAAAGAGCGCAAAATTTCATACGTCATGCCGGATTCTGAGAGCTCTTCAGCAGTTATGCCGAAAAGAGAAATGATTTCTTTTGCGTAAATGCTGGTTGGATTATTGCCTATTTCTTTTATAACTGTTCTTACAGCTTCCTGCCTTGTAAATTGCAATCTGAAAGAGCTGTCTTTAGTTCTTGATAAAGTTCTTTTTTTACATTTGCCCACAATAAACATCCCCGATAAAATTTATTCAGTAGTAAATTCTGAGTTTTTTATAATTTATTTTTATTAATATTTAACCATTTCCTTACTAAATACGATAAAGAAAAAAGGTTACATAGTAAAGCATTTATTTCAAAAGTTTTACGATATACCAATTCAAATAAGTTTTCGTTAATTTGCTAAAAAGCTGATATCTACAGCCCGCGCCACCCTGCGGGCGGCGCGGGCTGGGTAAAGTTATTGGTGGCATTTCGGCTTCGCCGAAATGCCACCAAATAAAAAATTTACAAAAACCGTCTTTTTCATAAGATTACTATAACGCTAAATTATTCAACGCTTTGATCTATTTGTTCAGCATAGAGATGATCTTCAAACTTAATTCCTTTATTTTCCGCTTTTTCGTATACAAAAGCGGTAACCATTCCCGTAAAAGCATTAATAATTGCGCTTAATACAGCAGTAAACACCACAAGCATCGAAACAGCCATTATGTCATAGCCTGTAATGGAAAGCGATTTGCTGAAATTAAACCCGCCGGAATACACATTAAAAATCTTGTTAATTAAGAAAGAAACAGGAATAAAAACGGCAGAAGCTGATAGAAGAGAGCTAAAACCTGCTAATGCGCCTATTAAACAGCCGTCTTGAAGAGATATAATTCCTATTGAATTGGTTTTTTTCATTATAATAATAACTATAACTCCCGCAACAAGAAAGACCAGAAAAAATACCAGAGGCGCAATAAAGGGCATTAAAAGCAGAATTCCAAAAATTAAGCCTAATATTGCTCCCAGAAAAAAAGAAGGTCTTATAAAATTTTCCATTAATTTAACCTTTCTTGGCAAAGGACGCCTCTAAAAAATAATTTTTTATTACCCACTTATCATAATAACAGCGGGATTATTAATTGTATATATACCAATAAATAAAAAAAATACGGAAAGAATAAAAAATTATTTGTTTTTTCCTTAATAAAACGCCCGTTTCTAAATTCTTCCCTGCCAATAACCGCCATTTCTATCAACAAGAGCATCATAACATGACCAGAATCTGAAAGGAGGAAGAAGACCAATTACCGCATGAGTTAAAACTTTTTCTCCTTTTTCATCGTTTATAGCCTGACCTATTCCAGGCCAGATTAAAAGTGATAAAGCTCCACCCGCAACTGTTTTAGGTGTTATTCTGTCAAAAGCCGACTCTTTGTTTTTTGCAAATATTGGAGAAACACTGCAATTAAAAATGCTGATAAAGCAAATGAGCATCAAAATTTTTTTCATATTCTTAACCCCTTTATATTTTCTTTTCGTTAATAAATTTGTTTTTTAAATTATATAAACTTTATGTTTTTAATGCAATTATAGTTTTTTGATAAAATAATCTTTATAGACCTGAGTTACGAAATAAATAATTTTGTATTTGGCGTAGCGGCTGGCTTCGCCAGCCGCTACGCCTTCTAAAACATAGGCGGCTCGGCTTAATTCGCAACCCAAGTTTATAGTATGCATTATGGCAACTTTTGTTTTTATAGGCGTCCTTATAAATATAAAGTTTTTCATAAGAAATCTTGTTAGTATTTTTTTTAAGTCGTATATTGATATTACAGTTTATAGGAGAAAACAACATGCTAATTGTAATGAAACCAAATTCGCCTGAAGAATATATTAAAAATATTGAAGAACTTCTTAAAACAAAAGGGTTCATGGCTCATATTTCAAGAGGAGAAATAAATACTGTAATCGGAGCTGTCGGAGGTAAAACCATCGACGACCGCAGAGAATTTGAATTAATGCAAGGAGTTCAGGAGGTAATAAAAATTTCTTCAAGTTATAAACTGGCAAGCAGAACTTTTCAGCCGGAAAATACTGTTATTAAAGTAAAAGACAGCGTAATCGGCGGAGATAAAATCGCCGTTATAGCAGGTCCATGCGCTGTGGAATCTCTTGAACAGCTTGAAATTATAGCTGAATATTTAAACAATTGCGGCGTAAAAATGCTTAGAGGCGGAGCCTTTAAACCTCGCACTTCTCCGTATAGCTTTCAGGGTCTTGGAGAAGAAGGGCTTAAATATTTAAAACAAGTTGCTGATAAGTATAATATGACAATTGTTTCAGAAGTTATGGAAAGTTCCCAGATAGACCTTTGCATGAAATATGTTGATATTTTGCAGGTAGGAGCTAGAAACATGCAGAATTTTAATCTGTTAAAGCAATTAGGCTATATTGACAAGCCTGTTTTATTAAAAAGAGGGCTTTCTGCGACTATAGAAGAGCTGTTAATGTCCGCAGAATATATTATGGCAGGAGGAAACAGAAATATTATACTGTGCGAAAGAGGAATAAGAACTTTTGAAACCGCAACAAGAAATACCCTGGACATTTCCGCTATTCCTGTGATTAAAAAATTAAGCCATTTGCCGATTATTGTAGACCCAAGTCATGCAACAGGCTTAAGAGATAAAGTTGCGCCTATGTCAAGAGCGGCAATAGCCGCAGGCGCTGATGGAATAACAATAGAAATACATAATTCTCCCGACACAGCTTTGTGTGATGGAGCTCAATCACTTTATTTAAATCAGTTTAAGGAGCTTTATGACGAACTAAAAGGCATAGCGCCTGTTGTAAAGAGAGAATTGTAGAAATTATTATAAATTAAAAGAGGATTTTAAAATGAAAGATTTTTCCGAAAAAGCGTCAGAGTTATTTATGAAAGGACATTCATGTTCCGAATCTGTAGTGCAGGCGGCGTATGAGCGCGGCATAATCGATAAAAGCGTTGATGTGGAATTTCTTAATAGAATTTCATCATCATTTTCAGGAGCAATGGGTTCACATGAATGTCTTTGCGGCGCTGTTGCCGGAGCCCAGTTAACTTTAGGCGTTGTTTTCGGAAGAAAAGACTTTCAGAACGACCCGCATGAAATAAAGAAAATTGCCGCTGAATTTAATAAAAGATTTAAAGAAAAAAGAAATGCAACCTGTTGCAGGGTATTAAGAGCAAAATTTAAAGATAATCCTGTTGAAGCAAGACAGAATTGCGCCGGAATAGTAAAAGACGCGTCTTCCATACTTCAGGATATTGTTGTTGAAAGATCAGGCATGCCTGCTTCTAAAAATTCAATTTTTTGAAAAAGCGCAACATTATACCAAGCATTAAATGAAAAAGATGGTTTTTGTAAATCCTTAATTAGCGGGTGTTTTGGCAAAGCCAAAACACCCGCTATACTCTTACTCAGCCCGCGCCGCCCGCAGGGCGGCGCGGGCTGTAGATATTAACTTTTTAATCAATTAATGAAAACTTATTTGGATTGGTATAAACTCCAAAAAACTTTTACAGATCACAATATAAAAAAATTAATTCCATTAATTTAAAAAATTTTATATAATATAAATTAATCTTTTAAGGTTATTTTTTTAAAAAAAATAGTATAATAGTTAAAGAAATTTGTACTTTAAATTACATTATCTATTATACTATGCAAAATATGTTTTTTAGGGCATGAGAGTTAGACTATGATACAAAATTATGTAATTTTTGCAATTATTGAACTTTTTTTATTCTGTATATTTTTATATCTGATAATTAGAGTAAATATATATGTAAATTCTATGCAGAAAGAAGTAAATGAATTGCATATTTATTTGCCGGCAACAATTAGAGATATAAAGGAAGATTTAAGATATTTTAATGACTATTTAAGCAAAAAAACAGAAAAATTAGCTTTAAGTCAACAGGAAATGGGATTTTTATTTGGGAAAATCTTAACTGATATGCTTTTAACACGATTCGCCAAAAATCCTTTTAAACAAAAAATGACTTTAGCTTCCACAGTTTTTAAATTATGGAATATGAGAGAAAGACTAAAAGCAACAATTGTAAAAATATTTTTAAAATAAATTTATGTTTTAATAATAGTAATTTAGCGCGCAAATCAAATTTAAAAATAATCTCTAATGTAGCAATAATAATTAACCGGAGGGAAAAAGATGTCTAAAAATTCAGATGATTATTTAATTTTTACGGTAGGAACGCTATTGGGTGTTTTGAGCGGAGTTATTGCAGGTATTGTGTTTTCTCCAAAATCCGGCGAAGAAATGCGTAAAGACCTGAAAAATATTGCTTCAAATATTTGCAGGGAAGTTCCTTCAGAAACAGAAACAGCTAAAAAATCTTTTATAAAGATTATGGACAAATTAAAATATACTTTGGAAGGTCAGCTAGGCAAAATCAATGAAGCGCTTAAAGCCGGCAGAATGGCGTCTGCAAAACGCAAAGAAGAATTAGACGTAGGATACTAGGAGGAAAAATTGGAAATTTTAACGCAAAATGTGGCAGAATCCTTACAGGTACTGATTTATGTTTCTATTGTTTTAATTTTAATAATAGGAATTTTCCTGATAAAACTTTTACTTGACGCGTCAAATCTTGTTAAAAGCATGCAGGACTTTATTAAAGTGACACATGCCGAGCTTGAACCGGCAATAAAGGAGTTTCAGGGAACCCTTGCCAACATAAACAGCATATCCTCAAATGTAAACAGCCAGATAAGTTCTTTAAACAGCGGCTTGGAAAAAGGAAGCCGTTTTGTTTCAGAATCTTCGTCAAAGGCGTATAAAAAACTTAAAGTCGCGGGAACTTGCGTAAAAGAAGGATTATTCTCTGTAGTTAAAGTATTTTTAAATAAATAGTTAAGAAATAAACCTTCAGGTTAAAGGAATTATATTAATGAAAACAGAAAAGGAGATTTAATTATGTCAATCGGTAAATTTTTAACGGGATTTTTAGTGGGAAGCGCAGTTGGAGGAATTGTTGGACTTCTTTTAGCTCCTTCTTCAGGTGAAGACACAAGAGAAATAATTGCTGAAAAATCAAAGGAAATGTACAGAAATACAGGGGATTCCGTAAAAGAAATTCAATGTAGAGCGAATGAAGTTATTGAGGACATTCAAAAAAAAGGCGATGAATTACTCAGTAAAATTCAGGATGTTATAAAAAAAGAACAACATTCATAAGAGCATTTCTAAAAACAATAGTTATTGTGATCATAAATGGGCTGGGTTTTCGGCTTCGCCGAAAACCCAGCCCATACTATCTTTAAAGTGGCGGGCGGCGAAGCCGCCCGCCACTTCTATAAAAATAACTTTTTAAGTATACTGCTACATTGACTGCAACTTGGCATCAAAATACATTAGCGGGTGTTTCGGTTTTGTCGAAACACCCGCTAATTAATGATTTACAAAAACCACCTTTTTTTTACGGGATAATAAGTAAAATATAAAAAATTGGGGTTAATCTAATAATGATTCAAGTACGGAAGCATTTTGTCCCGCTAAATTATTTTCTCTGACTTTATGTCTATGAATATAAACTCGTAATGCTTCTCTAATTAATTCGCTTCTTGATCTTTGTTCATTGTCTGCCACGTTATCAATTTTGTTTAAAAATTCTTCGGGCATTGAAATTAATACTCTAGCCATTTTTTCCTCCTAATAAAACTCTCTGTAACTCTAATTTAAACTCTTTCATTTTGGTTATCCTGTAATAGTATTTGTTGTGTATTTAATATATAAAAAACGATTTTCTGTATAAAATTGCCATATTTGATATATATTTCAAAAATATTTTATATTTCTTAACATTTGTTCTATCAGAATGAGGCGTCAGTAACTTATTTTTTTGTATAAATTATGATATATTATCAAAATATTATTTAAAATTTAAACTTAATTATGGGCGCCTCTAAAAACAAAAGAATTTTATTGTTTATATCTACCCCCCTGCCCCCCTTCAAAGGGGGGAGAAATTTGTGGGTAGGGGCGAAGCCCCTACACCAAACCCCAACCAAATTTCATGAAAATTTCAAAAAATTGAGTTTTTAGAGGTGCCCTTATGAATAATCAAAATAAAATATTTTCCATAATACTTGCCGGAGGCAGCGGAAGCAGGCTTTGGCCCCTTAGTAGAGAACTTTATCCAAAACAGTTTTTAAGCTTCTCTCAAGAAAAAAGTCTTCTTCAGCTTACTTATGAAAGGCTGAAAAAGTTTACAAACGCAGAAAATATTATAACAATAACAAATGAGAAACATGCTCCAGGTATAAAATATCAAATCCAGGAGAAAGAACACAAAATTTTAGGGGAACCCCTTGCAAAAAATACCGCTCCTGCTCTTGCATTAGGCGTTCATTATATTCAACAAGCTTATTCTGACGCAAATGACCCCATTATAATTGTTGCGCCTTCTGATCATCTTATAAAAGATGAAAATAAGTTTATAGAAGCTGTTTTGCAAGGAGCTGAAATTGCAAAACAAGGATATATAATTACTTTTGGCATTAAACCGTCTGCTCCGGAAACCGGATATGGCTATATTAAAACTTTTTCCGATCAAAAAATCAACAAAACCGGACTTAAAACCGATTGTTTTAAAGAAAAACCCGATTATGCAACAGCTCTGGAATATGTAAAATCCGGCGATTATTTCTGGAACAGCGGAATTTTTATGTTTGCTCTTTCAACTATTCTTGCGGAATTTGAAACAAAAGAACCGGAAATAATTAATACAATTAGAGAAATTGATTTTAAAAACAAAAATTCGCTCAGGGAAAAATATGAACAATTATCTTCTATTTCAATTGATTACGCAATTATGGAAAAATCAGATAAAATTGTTCTTATCCCCGCTGAATTTGATTGGAATGATCTTGGTTCATGGGAAGCTATTTATGAAATTTCAGAAAAAACTAAGGATAATAACGTAATTAAAGGCGATATTCACGAGATTGACACTAAAAATTCCCTGATTTACAGCTCTTCAAGGTTTGTATCAACGATTGGAATTGAAAACGCAATAGTTGTGGAAACTGATGACGCTGTTCTTGTCTGCGACAGAAAAGATTGTCAGAAAGTTAAGGAAACTTTTGAATATCTTAAAAAAAGCGGCAGTGAATTGTATAATAACCATAAAACCCTTATATATGAATGGGGAAGTTGTAAAAATATCCTAAAAAACAATAAAACCTGCGTAAACAACATAATTATAAAAAAAGATGGAGTATTAAAGCTTGATTCCGCTGATAAAAATTCAAAACATTATTATATTACTGAAGGAACAGCTTTAATTAAACTGGGAAAAGAAGAAAAGGTTTTAACAGTCGGACAAAATATTGATATCGACGGGGGATTACAAGCTTCAATATTAAATTCCGGCGTTGAAGATTTAAAAATCATTGAAATATATTAAGGCGCCTCTATACCAATCAATTTAAAAAACCGTTAAATAAAAAAGATGGTTTTTGTAAATCCTTAATTAGCAGGTAACAAAAAGTTTTCAGGTTTTTATCTACCCAACCCCAACCCCTTCCCTTCAAAGGGAAGGGGCTTTTGTTGTTTGTTTGCCTCACTCGCTTCGCTCGTTCGGCAAAATTTAATAAGAGCTAATACCAAGTTGCAATCAAAAGAGTATTATTTTTTGATAAGGGTTTTGCCGGCTACGCCGGCAAAACCCTTATCAACTCTTCTTCCCCTCCCTTGGGGAGGGGGCAGGGGGAGGGAGATTTAATGCTACATTGATTGCAACTTGGTATAAAAGGGCTTGCTCGCCATTTTTACTGAAGTATTTTTTCGTTTTGAGGCATCATTTGCGCAATAATCTGTTTAATATATTCATTTGCGGAAATAGCCTCTTTTGTCTGAAATTCCCTTGCAATAACGCCAAAAACATTGACGTTATAATCTTCAAACTGCTTGCGGATTTTTCTTAAAGCGGACTTTCCGGCTTCAAGTCCTGTTAATAAAATTATTCCGTCAACGTACAAACTAACCATAAATGCGTCAGGAACAGCCATTGCCGGAGGAACATCCACAAAAACCCAGTCATATTTCTTCTTTAACTTTTTAATAAGTCCGCTAAAAGCGTCTGAATATAAAAATTCACAAGGATCAGGAACATTTCCGCTGTTTGGTATTATAAAAAAGTTTTCTGTTCCCGGAACTATCCGCGTGTACATATTAATTTTTTCCGAATCAAAATTTCCTGTTTCATGAATATTTTTTGCAATATTCATTAAAAGTTCCGCCAGGCTATATTCATGACTGATTTCAAACCCCATTTCCTTTGCTATGGATGGAGTTCTGAAATCAGCGTCAACCACCACAACAGATTGACCTGTTCTACTTAAACTATAAGCTAAATTCATAATTATTGTTGACCTGAACTTGGAAAAACCTGAAGAAGTAAACGCTATAGCATTTTTGTCTGAATTATATCCTTTTATTCTCATTGCGGAAACTATTTTTTGATATGCTAAAGAATAAAAAGAAGCTGTTTCTTCTATCGCAAACATTATATCCGGCTCGTCATACAGTTCTCTGTCAAGCCATGGAATAACTCCAAGCGCCGGCGCGTTTAATTCTTTTTCAAGCTCTTCAATATTATCATAGCCGTCTTTTGAAAATTCAGCGATAATAATAAATCCGGCGGCTAGAATTTTGAAAAACCATACAAACATAAAAATAAGCGGTAATCTTCCGGGGAAAGCGCAATTATTAGGTATTAAAGGACTCTCCAATATCGCTATATCACTTGTGGACCCTGCTTCCTGAATTTCAGCTTCCACTTGTTTTGTTTTTAAAATTTTGACGATTCCTTCTAAATTCTTTTCCTGTAATAAATAATTTGCAAAAACAAACTGATTTTTTAAAAAATCCTCATTGGTTGTTTGTTTTTCTACTCTGTTTATTTGTGATTCAATTATTTTATTTTTTACTATTAAAAGTTCTTTCTCGGCTTGTTCAAGCTTTTTATCAATAATCTCGAGATTTTTAACAAATTTTTCTTTTTTAAGGTCGGTTTTTAATTCTTTATATGTTGTAATTGCCGCTAATGCAATAGAATGAGCAATTTCCGGCTCGCTCCAGGACGCTGTAAGTTCTATTATGCCTGTATTTGGGTAATTACTTAAATTTATCGCTTTTTTTATCTTATTTATGCCTTCTTTTTCTTCATAATTTAATTTATATTTATCATTTATTGCATTCCACACTTTTTTAGAAAAATCATTTGAGCGTATAATCTGTTTTTGTGTCGCAAAGAGGTTTTTGTCCGAATCTGACAACAAAAGCTTTGCCGATGAATTATAAACAGGTTTAAAAATAAATACAGAATAAAAAATTCCTGAAATAAAACCTGAAAGTATAAATAAAAATATAATTTTTGAATTTCTCATTAAAATAGAAATTATTTTTTCGGGATTAAAAATTTTCAAAACCAATCTCCTGTAAAATACTTATTTACGAAATTTATTTCTGTTAGTCAGGATTTAATGCGAATTTGATTACATCAGAGCATTGCTTATCTGAACAGAAACGACCGGGTCTGTAAAAAACCGTTTTAATTTTGCTGTTAAAATATCTTTTATTTCATTCGTGTTAAACCCTGCAACTTTTACTTTTCCAATCGGATTTAAAATTATATATCCGTCGCATTTAACGGAAAGTTCATGTTGTATTAAGCCTGGAGCTCCAAAAATAAAAATATTAAGATTATCGCCGGGAGAAACTGTATAATGCTCTGAAAAGGTTTTAATATAGGCTTTTCCCATTTTATTATTAAGGTTTTCCGGTTTAGTTTCTTTTTTTGCCGCTATTAATGGTTGACTACATAAAAAAGAAAATAGTAAAAATAAAATAATACTGGTCTTTTTTTTCACAAATCGCTTCTCCTGCTAGTTTCTTCGCTTTTTATACAAAAAAGAGCGTTTGTAAAAATTATTTATAAAAAGACCTAAATTAAATATTCTACATTTGGGGAATATATCAATGCTTTGTTAAATTAATTCATTGGGTTGAGCGAGCGTAGCGAGCGAAACCCAAAAACAAACAAAAGCCCCTTCCCCAAGGGAGGGGAAGAAGAGTTAATAAGGGTTTTGCCGGCACAGCCGGCAAAACCCTTATCAAAAAATAATACTCTCAAAACATTTCAAAAATTTGATCTAAAGAAACTTTCGATTGCTGACCGGTTGAAAGATTCTTTAATGTTAAAATTCCGCTGTTTAATTCATCTTCTCCAAGAATCAGAACATATTTTGCGCCTATTTTGGAAGCCTTTTCTATTTGTTTAGCGAATTTTCTTGCTGAAAAATCAAGATCAGCCGAAATATTAGCTTTTCTAAGCTTAAAAGCCAAATTTAACGCTTCTTTTGCGCAAGAAGAAACAATAAATATATCAAGAGGGTTTTCCTGCTTGGATTTATAAAGACTAACAAGCCTTTCCATTCCTATTGCCCAGCCAATAGCGGGAGTATATTCTCCGCCAAGAGTTTTTACAAGAGGATCATATCTTCCTCCGCCGCAAACAGCATTCTGTGAGCCTAAATCTGAACTTGTTATTTCAAAAACCGTTCTGTTATAATAATCAAGACCCCTTACAAGCTTTTTATTGATCTTGTAATCAACGTTAAGCGTTTCCAAATATTTTTTTAACTCTTCAAAATGTTTTACGCATTCTTCGCAAATAAAGTCCTGATTTATTACAGTTTCTATTTCTTCAGACGATAAAAGTTCTCTGCATTTTTCGTTTTTGCAATCCAGGATTCTTAAAGGGTTTTTTTCAAACCTGATATGACAATCTTCGCAAAATTCCTCTAATTTAGGCTGAATAACAGCTTTTAGTTTATTTTTATATTCATCTCTGCAAGCAGGACAGCCAATATTATTTATTTCAAGACAAAGATTGTTTAATTCCAAGTCTTTAAGGAAATTCATAGCGAGTTGAATAACCTCAGCATCAGCAGAAGGACCTTCAATTCCGAAAAGTTCAACTCCTAACTGGTGAAATTGCCGTTGTCTTCCTGCCTGAGGTCTTTCATATCTGAACATTGCCCCTTTGTACCAAAGCTTTAAAGGCGTCGACAATCTGTTCATGCCATGCTCTATAAACGCTCTCACTACTCCTGCCGTATTTTCAGGTCTTAGAGTAAGGCTTCTGTCTTTTTGCGTAAAAGTATACATTTCTTTATTCACGATATCCGTAGAATCCCCGACGCCTCTGGTAAAAAGCTCTGTGGATTCAAAAATCGGCGTTCTGATTTCTTTATAATTTGCATTTTCAAAGGTTTTTTGAGCTTTTTTCTCGATATACTGCCATATATGGGATTCTGACGGCAATATGTCTTTTGTTCCTTTTGGAGCTTTATAATTCATTTCTCTCACCTAATAAATACTTATGGCTCACTAATTATACATAAACGAAACTTCATTTAAAAATAAATTTCGGGGCTCCTCTAAAAATAAAAGAATTTTATTTTTTATATCTACCCCCCTGCCCCCCTTCAAAGGGGGGAGAAGTTTGTGGGTAGGGGCTTCGCTGCGAAATGCGGACAGTACCGACTGCTTCGCGCCCCTACACCAAACCCCAGCCCAATTTCATGAAAATTTTTAAAAATTAAGTTTTTAGAGGCGCCCTTCAAATTTTTGTTAACTTCGGTTTTTGTAGTATGGTGGCGAAACCGCCATACTACTTAGGCTATAGTATAGTATAACTCCAAAATTAAAAAATAATGTTTTTACTGTAAAAACAGTTTGTTAAATTGTGATATCATATATATTGAACGTATTTAAACGCATTTGCCTTTAAATAAGTTGATTTTTTAAGAGTATAAAGGTTTTTATGTTATGGCAATTCAAAAAATAGTTTTATATGGCTCAGAAACACTGCGAACCCCGTCTAAAGAGGCGCATAAAGTATCCGCTAAAATAAAAAAACTTGTAGAAGATATGTACGATACAATGTATGCAAATAATGGCGTAGGGCTTGCCGCGCCGCAAATTGGCGCGAATTACAGAATTTTTATTATTGACACAGCTCTGGAAAAACAAAAGCCAAATCCTATAACCTTTATAAATCCTAAAATTATAAAAAAATGGGGAGCAATAAACAGTTATGAAGGATGTTTAAGCTTTCCTGGAGTTTACATATACGTAAGACGCTACGAAAATGTAATTATACGGGCAATGGATATAAAAGGCAGAACGTTTACTCTTGAGGCGAATGACGGTAATCTGATTGCAAGAGCGCTTCAACATGAGTATGATCACCTTGACGGGACTGTATTTGTAGACCATGCCAGAAACAGATTTGAAACTGACCAAATTTTAGCTGAAAAGGGGTTGCCGCAGATTAATCCTGATTATTTAATGGAAGAACAGGAACTTGAAATTCAGATTCAAGAATATGAAAAAATAAATCCCCCAGAGCCTGTTCAGGAAATTGAACAAAAAGAACAAGGAACATTATAGAAAATGAAGATTGTATTTTTGGGGACACCCCAAATAGCGGTTGCGTCGTTTGAATATTTAGCCGCAAAAGAAGATGTACAAGTTTTAGCCGTAATAACTCAACCTGATAAACCATCAGGACGAGGCAAAAAAGTATGTACAACTCCTATATGCTGTGCAGCAAGCGGATATGGAATTCCTGTTTATCAGCCTGTTTCAATAAAAAAAGATCAGGAACTTATAAAAAAACTCAGGGAATTAAGCCCTGATTTCTTTGTAACTTTCGCTTTCGGACAAATTTTGAGCCAGGAAGCTATTGATATACCAAAATACGGATGTGTAAACCTGCATGCCTCGTTGCTCCCTAAGTACAGAGGCGCAAATCCTATTCAAGCCGCTATTATAAACGGAGATAAAAAAACCGGAATTTCTACAATGCTTACAGAGCTTGGACTTGATTCAGGTCCTGTGGTTTTGCAAAAAGAAATTGAAATAACGGAAAATATGACCTCTCTGGAATTAATGCAGATTATCTCTAAAACCAGCCCTGAGTTTATATATGAAAGCTTAAAAAAACTAAAAGACGGAACAATAAAGCCTGTTAGGCAGAATGAAGAAGATGTAACCCTTGCTCCAAAATTGAAAAAGGAAGACGGGCATATTGACTGGTCAGAGCCTGCTGAAAAAATCCATGACAAAATACGGGGAATGAAACCTTGGCCCGGAACTTATAGTTTTATTCACGGGAGTTGCGTTAAAATAACCGAAAGCAGGCTAAATTCTGAAGAAAATATTAATAATGCAAATTTTGGAGAAATTTTTGGTAAAATTAATAATGGAATAAAAGTATTAACAGGCAAAGGCAGTTTAATTATCACGAAATTGCAACCGGCATGCAAAGCTGAACAAGACGCTGTTTCATGGTATAATGGAGCAAGACTTCAAAAGGGCGAAGCTTTTGAAGCTCTGGATTCGACAAAAGCCCTTACATGTGAATGTAAATGTGAATCGGAAAACAATTAGTTCAAATAGGAGGAAGCAAAAATGTTTTTTTATGATCCTTTATATATGTTAATAAGCATTGTGGGTTTGATATTGGTTTTTATTCCGCAAATGCTCATTAAAAGCGTTTATTCAAAGTTTGCAAAAGTTAGAGTTACAAATAATATGACCGGCGCTGATGTCGCAAAGTCCATACTGCAAAGAGCAGAAATCAATGATGTTGATGTTGTTCCTACAACCGGAGCGCTTAGCGATCATTATGACCCGACAAAAAAAGTTATAAGACTTTCAGAAGACATATTTTACGGGAATTCAGTTTCTTCTTTCGGCATAGCGGCGCATGAAGTCGGGCATGCAATGCAGGATAATCAAGGTTATCTGCCTATGAAAATAAGAGCGGGAATCTTTCCGGCGGTGCAAACAGGGCAAATGCTTGGTCCTATTCTTCTTATGGCTGGTCTTGGATTGAGAGCGTTTATGGGAATGGGAGAATTCACTACTCTTATAGCTCTTACCGGAATTATATTATACGCATCAGCCGTTCTTTTCCACATAGTAACCCTTCCTGTTGAGTTTGACGCAAGTATGAGAGCGGTAAAAGTTCTTTCCGGCGGAGGATATCTTGTTGACAAAAGAGAAATAGCCGGCGCGCAACAAGTTCTTGCAGCGGCGGCGTTAACTTATGTCGCGGCGGCATTATACGCCCTGATTGAGCTTCTTTACTGGGTATGGATTTTCTTTGGAAGAAGACAAGATTAATTTATATGCCACAAATATTTCGCAACATATTTTCTGTATTTTTAACGGTATTAATGGTTTTTTTCTTAACAGGATGCTTAAAAAAGCAGCCTGTTAAAGATGTTAAGGAAATTACTTTCTGGACATTGCAGTTATCAGGGTTTTCCGATTATATAAATGAAGTTATCGCCGAATATGAGAAGTTGCGCCCTGATATAAAAATCAAATGGATTGATGTGCCGTTTTCCGAAGGAGAGAAAAGAGCTCTTGCCGCTGTTTTAAGCAGAAATCCTCCTGATTTAATAAACATGAATCCTGATTTTAGTTCTACATTAGCTTCAAAAGGAGCTTTAATTAATATAAAAAACCTTATAACAAAAGAGCAAGAAGAAAATTATATTGAAATAGGCTGGCAAAGCTTAAGTATAAAGGATTTTGTTTTTGGAATTCCCTGGTATATAACTTCTGCTGTAACTTTTTATAATACTGAAATCCTTGAAAAAGCTGGTATTACAAAAAACGAAATGCCTGAAACTTATGCTGATCTTGAAAAAATTTCTGACAGAATACGGAAAAATGCCGGAAAATATGTATTAATGCCAACTCTGATTGAGAATGGTCAAATGCTGAAATTTTTTAACAAAGAGGATATTGCAATTGTTAATGATGCTCATAATTTGGCTGTTTTTAATGTTCCACAGGCGGAAGAAGTCTTATCTTTCTGGAAAAAGTTTTATACAAAAGAATTTATCCCCGCTGAATCTATTACACAAGGACATAGAGATGCTCTTGGGAAGTTTCAGTCGGGAGAAACAGCTTTTATAATAGCAGGAGCAAATTTTTCCAAGATCATAAAAGAAAATTCTCCTCAATTGTATTCTAAGATGGGGGTTTCAAGGCAACTAACAGGCTTATCAGGCAAAGCGGATTTTTCGATTATGAACCTTGCAATACCGAAAAAAAGCCGATATCAGCAAGAAGCGTTGGATTTCGCCCTGTTTTTAACAAATGCTGAAAACCAGCTTAAATTCTGTAAACTTGCGCCGATTTTGCCTTCTGAAAAACATGCCCTGACTTCTGATTTTTTCACACAGGAGATTACAGGCGATTTAATGGAAAAAAGCAGGATTATAAGCGCAAAACAGCTGCAAAACCCGTTAAGCCCCATTCCTGCTTTAAATAACCGAAAAGACCTTTATGAAATCATAGATTTTATGACCCAGGAGGCGATATTAGGAGAAAAATCTTCTAAAGCGTCTATTGATAATGCGGTAAAAGAGTGGAATAAAATTCTCAGCGAAAATTAAATTGGTATAAAGGGCGCCTCTAAAAACTTGATTTTTTGAAATTTTTATAAAATTTGATTGGGGTAGTGTTCTGTTAAGTTAATTTTAAAGGATTTTATTTTTTTATCTACCCATCCCCCAACCCCTTATTCCCCTACAAAATTTATTTTTGCGAGATTTTTTAGTAAATTCAATGGGTCGAGCGAACCGCCAACGGCGGTTCGCTCGACCAAAAACAATCTTTAGCCCCCTCTCCCATTGGGAGAGGGGGTTGGGGGAGAGGGGATTTTGGACTGAATTTATAAAAATGTAGGGGACTAAGCCCCCAACCCCTTCCCTTCAAAGGGAAGGGGCTTTTGTTGTTTGTTTGCCTCACTCGCTTCGTTCGTTCGGCAAAATTTAATAAAAGCTGAAAATTTTTTGTCTGTTACTTATTTTGATTTTTCAAAAAAATTTATTAAAATTTTTGATACCAATCACATATCAAATAAAAATAAGTCGAAAAAGTTTATAAAATTAGCTTTTTCGAGTTTTTATAACTTATTTTAATCAACAAATACATTATATAGTTGATGCCATCCAGGCTTAAAATCTTTATTCTAAAAAACTAAGAGGGATAAAAGGTTTTTAGGCTCGGTAGGTATGTGATAGGGGTAAAATCAAGTGGTTTCAAGTCTGCAAAAAGATAATTCCGCAGAATTGCCTGATACATTGAAGAAAGTCTTTCTTCATGAGATTTTTCACTGCTTTGAAGATCAGTTCTGTGAAAAATTTACTCTCGCCAGCAGAGAATTTTTGGGCGTTGATTTTTACTTTCGCCTCACAGGGATTTCATATCAGCCAAGTTTTTTGTGGAAAACCAATGATTACTTCGTTACTCAGATAAATCTCGGAAAAGAAATCAAACTTATGCTTAAATTGTCTGATACCGCAATAAATCTGATATTACTTAATTCTCTCGGTAAAAATCATCAGGATTCAACAATATTTAAATTAAAAGACATAAGTGAGCTTGAAGCTCATATTCTTACAGCTTATAACGAATTTTTACATAAAAATCTCAGTCCCCTATTTCTCGACGCCAAAGAAATTAACAGTATATTGCATGCCATAAAGAATGAAAAAACCCTCTATTTAACCTTTTATATCCACACAAAAGATGAACAGGAAGCAGGGAGAATAATATTGTCTTTTCCTCAGTTTACTTTGCGAAAAATAACGCCGGTTTCAAAGCCTGAAAAAATTATTGACCTTGATTTTTTCAAAAACAGTATTGTGCAGACAAATATTTTAGTGGGTAAGACCAGAGCTTCTCTTGACGATATAAAAAACCTTCAGCTTGAAGACATAATAATCTTCGACGAAAGTAACCTTCACACGATGCATTTAAAAGAGTTTGAGAACATTAACATTAATATAAACCCCTGTTCAAGCCTGGTTATTGATTTTGATAATGAAGAAAACGGAGATGATATTGTGAATCAGGAAAAAAATAAAAGTATATGGGACAGTCTGGAAGTTGAAATAAATGCCAGCTTTGAAAAGATTAAGATAAAACTCGGAGATTTAAGAGAAATAACCGAAGGACTTGTGATTGATGTTGCTTCACTGGCTGATAATAAGGTTTTTATAGATGTTGAAGGCAAAAAACTTGCGGCAGGAGAACTTGTTATCATTGGCGATAAGTATGGAGTCAGGGTAACAGAGATTTTTAACGAAACAACGCCTCCTGAAACCGAATTTTTTGAGGAAAATACTGTTAAAATGCCGGCAAAAAATTCGCCTCAAAAGACAGCTCCTAAAAGACGGGCTGAAAAAGAAGCGGAGAATGAGGAATATCAAGGAGAAGAAGACTTGGAAAACATGAAAATTGATGAGGATTTTGAAGAATCTGATTTTGAAATGGAAGAAGATGAAGAAGAAGATGAGTTTGAATAAATAAGTTTTATAAGAGCTATTAAAAACGCAAAAAGGAGGTCATTATGACCGGATATATACTAGGATTCTCAGTTTATACACTCGCTATGATCGGCGTTATCTTTGTCGCATTTGTTGTTGCCAAAAAATGTCTTGCAATGACCCCGCATAAAAATAAAACCGAGTTTTTAAAAATCGAAAACTGCCTTAATATAGAGCCAAGAAAAAATTTATATGTTGTTAAAGCAGGCAGGGAAAAGTTTTTAATTTCAACTTCAGGTGAACACTGCCATTTTATGACAAAACTGGATGTAAACAATTTTAATAATTCCTGTTTTGAACGAAATACAGGTAGTATTGCCGCTGAAACCTCCTCAATCCAACTTGTTCACTCAGATAAACACTTAACAGGGATATTTTAATTATGGAAGAAATAATCAAGGATTTAAATCCAACGTTTCAATTACTGGTTTTAATGGCAATATTAACCTTTTTACCGCTTGTATTTGTTACAATGACAAGTTTCTTAAGGTTTATAATTGTATTTTCAATCTTAAAAACAGCGCTGGGAACTCAACAGGTGCCGCCAGGTATGGTAATTATCGGCTTATCAATGATTTTGACGTTTTATACAATGTCATCCGTTTTTACAGATAGTTATAATGCCGGATACAAGCCCTATAAGCAGACAGGTTCTATTGTATCTGCCATTGTAGAAGGATCTGAGCCGCTTAAAATGTTTATGATGAAGCAGACGCGACAAAAAGATTTGGCGTTCTTTATTGAAGCAAGAGGAGCAAAGCCTCCTGCAACTCCCGCTGACATTAATATATTTGATGTTGCGCCAGCTTATATTATGAGCGAGTTAAAGACATCCTTTGAAATCGGGTTTATAATCTTCATTCCATTTATTGTAATTGACTTAATTGTGGCAAATATCCTTCTTGCTCTTGGTATGTTTATGTTATCGCCGACAATTATTTCACTTCCCTTTAAGCTCCTGATTTTTATTGCTGTTGATGGGTGGAGTCTTATTGTAAACGGATTGGTTCAAAGTTTTAATTAAAAAGAAAAATAATGGGTAATAAATAATGGATTTAATGATTGAACATACGGGAAAAGGTTTTATAACAATGTTACTGCTATCAATGCCGGCTGTTTTATTAGCGGCGGGTATAGGACTTGTGGTTGGTATTCTTCAGGCTGTTACACAGGTGCAGGAACAGACTATTGCCGCGGCTCCAAAGGTTTTTGGCGTATTCCTTCTGATCATAATGATGGGACCGTTTTCGGCGGAAAAGCTTATCGATTATTTTAAAACTTCCGCAAACATCGCTTTTGACGTAATTCCACGAGATGAAGCCATGGTTTTGTCAGGAAATGATTTCTTCAAATACAAACAAAAATCTCTTGAAGATCAATTTTACGGAGCAAAAGTTCCGGATCTTAAAGAAGCGATTAGAAATCCCGGCAAAGTTCCTTATTCAGGCGCTAAATATAAGGAATCAAGACAAATTCCGCCTAAAGATTCCATTTCCCAGCCTAATTTAATTGAGAAAAAACAGATTTATTCAGGCAATAAGAAGTAATAATGTATGGAAACACCTAAAAACAAAATAATTTTATTGATTTTAATTTTGTTAACCTCTTTAAATCCTGTTAACAAGGCATTTTCGCTGGAAGAAATCAATAAAAAACTTGAATTAAAAGAAAATTATTCGCATCTTTTGAATTTTGACGAGAAAATTCTTCGGTATAGAATAGCTGACAAAGAGGCTTTTGAAATAGAAATCATGCCGGATACCTTTAAGCAAAGGAATGAAATGCTTATAAAACCTTTAAAAACAACAAATACAAATCTTATAGTCTGGACAGAAAAAAATATTTACAATTTTGATATTAAAACCTCATCGGGAAAAAATTCAGCGGGTTTTTTGAATTTCAATCATGAAAAGAAAACCCCTTCAAAAAACGCTTCAACTGTTTCAGCCGAATATAAAATTGATTTGCCTCCTGATTTGCCGAACTTAAAAAATGCAAATTTTTTGAAAGAAATAAAAGATTTTGAACTTGATTTACCGCCGGGAATTAATTAATTTGGAGCAGGAATTGAAGAATGGATGAGATTTTTGAAAGCCTGGAGCAAATTCCATATTATGAAAACTATTTATACGCAGGAATTTTAATATTTATACGTTTTCTGGGATTTGCGATAATTGCTCCGGCTCTAAGCAGAAAAGAAGTTCCGCAGCTCTTAAAGGTTGCGTTCGCTCTTTTAATGACAATGACTTTCCTGGGAAGTTACAAAGATATTACTCCTCCGGCGGAAAATTCCCTGATAATCTCTGTAATCCTGAATTTTATTTTCGGTCTTTTAATAGGCTTTATAGCAATAACAATTTTTGAAACAATAAGGTCAGCCGGTGAAATGATCAATATGCAGATGGGTTTGCAGTCTTCAATGATGTTTGACCAGAATGCGAAGGGACAGAGCTCAATTATGGGCATATTTTTCATGCATTTGGGAACAATTATTTTTATTCATATAGGCGGATTATTCTGGCTTTTTCTTGCATTTAAAAGAGGTTTTGAAATTTTCCCGTTGTATGGCGCTTCTATTCCGCTTCAACAAATAGTCAATCTGGATTATATGATTTATTTAACGGGAAATGTTTTATTTATAGGGCTTCAGATGGCATCGCCAATCATTATAACGACGCTTTGCCAGGATATTGTGCTTGGCATAATTTCCAAAACAGCTCCACAGGTAAACGTTTTCCAGCTAAGCTTTCTTTTTAAACCGGTTGTAGGTTCATTAATCATGCTTATAATTCTGCCGTTGCTTGTTAATGCGATAGTTGATTATTTTAATTATTTTTCTCAAATATATTAATGCGCATTGCTAAATAGCCGAAACCGTCATCCTGAGCAGAGCGAAGGATCTCATGGCATACATACAACAAGATTCTTCGGGCTAAAGCCCTCAGAATGACGAAAAGGCTAAAGCCTTCAGAATGACGAAAAGGCTAAAGCTCTCAGAATGAAGATTAAAAAAATTAATTGGCGACCCGAGTTAATTAGTCGAAACGCTGAAATAGCTTGAAATTTTATTTTAATTTTTTGTGCGGCTCGCAGGCTTTGCCAGCCGCTAAACCAAATATGAAATTTTAATTAAAAATAAGAGTTTAAATAAAATTTAGCGCTTTAATGATATTGAAAATAATTGTTAATTAAGTTAACAAAGGAGAACTAAAATGAATGGAATACAAGAAATAGCATATTATAAAGGAATACCTGAATTTATCCTGAGAAAACATTTAAGGGATTCTTTAAATTTATCGGATTTCTCAAATGTTCAAAGCCTAAATTCAAGAGATTTAATGACACGGCTTGAAAGACTACTCGGCGAAGAAAAATTATCATTTATGGGAATAGGAGAAATTAATGATAATCAAAGAGAAAGTCCTTCAGAAAAAATCGGGCAAAACTTAAGCTTAGTCGCTTAAGCTTTATAGCGTCCTTTAAATAGACAAAAATCCGCTGTACAGCGGATTTTTGCTTATTTACACGTCCTCCCCAAAAATTTTAAGCAATAATTTTTTTTTCGGGAATATAAACATAATTTTTTAAAATGGTTGCATTGTAGTTTTTATTTATGTCTAAACTGTTAAAATCATCTATTATTCTAGTTAAAACACATTTAACGGGATTTTGTTCTTTTATAGATTCTTTTATCATATTTACTCCCCATACTCCTTTTTTCTCATAATTATATTTTCCTCTTTTTAGGGGAGAGGCGCATCAATCAGTAGATCAAATAGAGGATTTAGATCAAAAGTATTATGTAACTTGAATTGCTAAATAAATAATTTTATATTTGGCGTAGCGGCTGGCGAAGCCAGCCGCTACGCCGTTTTAAGGGCATGCGGCTCGCAGG
>JAKLDH010000018.1 GCA_022703625.1 Cyanobacteriota bacterium
AGGTCTTTGATCTCTTACTTCGCCTGTTGGTCTTTGTTCCTGCGGTCTGTCCTGATATGGTCTTGGAGGTCTGTTGTCAAACCCCGGACGCTGATCAGTTCTAGGCGGATAAGGTCTTTGATCTCTTGCTTCGCCTGTTGGTCTTTGTTCCTGCGGTCTGTCCTGATATGATCTTGGACGATGTTCAGGTCTTCTTTCAGGATATATTTTTAAGCCTCGATTTTCAATGCTTGAGCGTGGCTCAGGTCTTCTTTCAGGAGGAGTTGGCTGTGTTATAGCTGATTTCTCTTCAACTTCCGGCTGTTTTTTAGGCTCTACAGGAATCTCCTGCTTGATTTCCGGCTTTGGTTGTTCTTTAGGCTCAATCGGTTTAGGTGTTTCCTGTTTTTGAGCAACAGGAGAACTCTCCACTTTCTTTTCAAACAAAACCGCTATTTTATCGGCTTCTTCCTGACTTATCGTACTGGCATGCGATTTTGCTTCAATTCCCAGGTTTTTTGAAAGCGTAGTCATAACCTCTTTACTCGAAAGGTTTAATTTCTTCGCTAATTCATGTATTCTAATTCGTTCTGTTGCCATTAATTTTTTCTCCCGGGAATTTGTATCTTTTTGTTAGTTGTTCTTTTTTAATTGTCTATTAAATTCTTAATTTGTTCAATAACAGTTACAGGAATTTCTTTTTTTAAAGTTCTCTGCAATTTTTTTCTTTTTAGAGCATTTTGTATACACTCAATATTATAGCAAAGATATGAAGATCGACCAAAATTATGCAAATCAGGGTTTATTAAAAGCTCCTGGGTATTATGCGTTTTCATTATTCTGATCATTTCAGCGGAATTTTTTATTTTTTCACATCCTATGCATTTTCTTTGAGGCAAATTTTTATTACTCCTATTCTTCTTCTTTTTCTTCTGTTAAAGCTGTTTCCTCTTCCGGCATTTCTTCATCAGCCTCAGAGTAAGCTTCGGTTTCTTCCTGATAATTCTGTTCTTCATATTGTTGATATTCAGCTTCCATTGCTTCATATTTAGACATGCTTTTTATGTCGATTTTCCAGCCGGTTAATCTGTGAGCAAGCCTTACGTTCTGTCCTTCCTTGCCTATTGCAAGGCTTAACTGATCATCAGGCACTATCACCATCGCTTCTCTATGCTCAGGGGTGTTTTCAAGTATATTTACAGCTACTATTCTTGCTGGAGAAAGCGCATTGGTAATATATTCCACCGGATTTTCAACATATCTTACTATATCAATTTTTTCGTTTTTAAGTTCGTTTACAATAGTCTGAATCCTGCTTCCTCTCGGACCTATACATGCTCCAACAGGGTCAACATTCGGATCATTGCTTGCTACTGCAATCTTTGTTCTGAAACCGGCTTCTCTGGAAATTGATTTTATCTCGATAATGCCGTCTTCAATTTCCGGAACTTCCAGCTCAAACAGCTCTCTGACAATTTTCGGGTCTGTTTGTGAAACTATAACTTGTGGAAGCCTGCTGGTTTCCTTTACATCTATAACACATACTCTTAATCTGTCATTTATTCTGTAATATTCTCTTGGTATCTGATAATTTTTAGGCAGAATAGCGTCTGAACGTCCTATATTAATCACTACGCTTCTTGGCTCAACTCGTCTGACTACTCCGGTAACAAGAGTACCTTTTCTTGACATAAATTCATCAAGTATAAGTTTTCTTTCAGCTTCTCTTATTCGCTGCGTTATAACCTGTTTCGCAGATTGAGCCGCAATTCTTCCAAAATCAGAAGGGGTAACTTCCACCTGAATTTCATCGCCGATCTGGGATTCAGGGTCTATTTGTCTTGCTTCGGCAAGAAGGATTTCTGTATGTTCGCTCTGAACGTCCTCTACGACTTCTTTTATTCTAAAAACGCCGATTTCTCCGTTAATTTCATCTATTGCGGCTACAATATTAGAGACTTGTTTTCCCTTAATATGTTTCTTATAAGCTGTAATCATTGCATCACAAATTGATCTCATTATTGTATCTTTTGAAATCCCTTTTTCTTTTTCAAGCTGTTCTGTTGCTTCAATTAGAGCTTTGCCGACTTTTATCACTTTTTATCTCCTTTTAAATTTATTATTAAAATTTATACTCAGGTTCTAATTTTACAGAAGAAATCTCTTCTTTTTTTAGAGTTAAAACATCCCCACTGTCCGGCAATTCCACAATTAAACCTTCTTGTTCGGCATAATTCAGAATTTTTGCCAAAAATATTTTTGATTCTTTCTCCTCGTTTTTCTTTAATTTTATTTTTACTCTTTGTCCTTTAAAAATTTCATATTCTTTACCTGATTTAAATTTTCTTTCTGTTCCCGGACTGCCTACTTCAAGCCGATAGGGTTCTGAAATCATTTCATCAAGATATTTGTCAATTTTTTTTGTTACTGTTTCACAGTTTTCGTGGGTTATGGGCTTTTGAGGGTTATAAATATAAATTCTCAAAGACCAAATGTTTGATTCTTGAACCAAATCCACCTCTACAGGTATAAGACCGCATTCTTCAATAATTTTTTCTATTACCGGCGAGATTTTTTTTAATATTTGAGTTTTGTTTATATTTTCTTTTATCAATTTTAAATTATCTTTAATTAAGCTAATAAAGTTATTTATCTCATTTTATTAAGAAAGAGAGTGGATTATAACCCACTCTCTTTCGAGATTGATGTAATATTATCATTAAATTAATTAATTTTCAAATATTCATAAAAATCAAAGTTATATCAATTAAAGACGGTTTTTGTAAAATCATAATTTACGGACGATTTCTTAAAGCTTCATTATTCTGTCAATGTTTCTGTACTGAATAGCTTCCGCAATATGAGAAGCGGCGATATTTTCACTCTGTTTTAAATCAGCAATGGTTCTTGATAACTTAAGAATCCTGTCATAAGCTCTGCCGGAAAGGTTGAATCTGGTTATTGCGGCTTTAAGCAGGTTTTCTGAATCCTGGTCAAGTTTACAGTATTTTTTCACTAATTTAGGCGTCATTTGAGAATTGGAAATTATATTCTCGCTTTTGAACCTGTTAACCTGAATTTTTCGGGCGGCTATAACCCTTTTTCTTATTTCAAAAGAACTTTCAGCCGAACTGGTTTTGTTTAACAACTCGTCATCCGATAACCTGGCAACCTCAATTTGCAGGTCAATCCTGTCAAGAAGAGGTCCTGAAAGCCTCGACCAATAGCGTTTTACCTGATGGTCAGAACAAACGCATGCCTTTTTTGCATCGCCGTAATGTCCGCACGGACACGGGTTCATTGCGGCAAGCAACATGAAATCTGCGGGGTATTTAATGCTTATTTGCACTCTGCTTATAGTTACAACGCCGTCTTCAAGCGGTTGTCTTAAAACCTCCAGCACGTTTCGAGGGAATTCCACGACTTCATCCAGGAAAAGGACGCCTCTATGAGCAAGACTGATCTCTCCAGGCTTAGGATTCGTTCCACCGCCTATAATTCCGGCAGAAGACGCTGAATGATGCGGCGATCTGAAAGGTCTTACGGAAACAAGCGGCTGATCTCGCTCTATTAATCCTGATATGCTATAAATTTTCGTAAGCTCCATCGCCTCTGAATACTCAAGAGGAGGAAGGATTCCTGAAAAACACTTTGCAAGAAGGGTTTTCCCAGACCCTGGAGAGCCTGCCATTAAAATATTGTGTCCTCCTGCTGCGGCAATTTCCATTGCCCGTTTAGCTTTTTCCTGTCCTTTTACTTCTTTAAAGTCATAAGCGGGCGGTTCGGCGGAAAGTTTGTCGAGATATTTGGCAACGTCAACTTTATAAGGCTTTATTTGAAAATCTGAAATTTGAGGAGGATTCAAGAATTTTACGACTTCCTGCAAGTCTTTTACGGGATAAACTTCGACATTTTCCGCAAGAGCGGCTTCTCCCGCATTGTCTATAGGCGCAATTACCCGCTTGATTCCAGCTTGAACAAGGCTTAGAATGATTGGAAGAATTCCGTTAACCGGTCTTATATTGCCGTCAAGGGATAATTCGCCTATAAAACCGACATCTTCAAGGTTATCAGCTATAATTTCATTGCCGGAAATCAATACACCGACCGCCATTGGAAGGTCAAGCCCCGATCCTTCCTTTTTAACATCGGCAGGCGCAAGATTTATGACGATTTTTTTTGTGGGAAATAAAAATCCTGAATTTTTTATTGCCGAGCGGATTCTTTCTTTTGCCTCGGAAACCGCCGCATCAGGCAGTCCTACAATTATAAATCCCGGAATATTTGCGCTTATATCTGTTTCGACAGAAATTTTATACCCTTCAATCCCTGTAGCCGCTCCTGTATAGACGTTTGAAATCATTGTTCCCATACTTTCAAAATTTAATTATAATATTTTATAAAAAATGTTAATATTGTATAATTTAGTACAATATAAAAATTATTAAAAGTTTATTTAATTTATTATTTAAATAATTAAACAAAATTTAATGTCAGAAACGTCAGGAATATATATGTTTATAGAAAAAATTGAGCAAAATATCATTAAAATAAACTTTTACGCAAAAGATGAAGAAGTTTATGCGGGAGAGCTTGTTAAAATAGTTTGTTCCGGTCAAAAAGGCGTTATTGCCCAGGTAATTAAAATAGAAAGCCCGGAAAATAATAAGAATTACAATACAGCCAGCTTAAAAACGCTTTTTAGCGTTGAAAGCTCAGGAGAAATTAAGGATTGGATGGGAAATGTTCCCGGAAATGACTTTATAGTAAGTAAAATTAAGCCTCATGAGTTGTGGTCAATAACAAAAACAGGTAAAGTTCCAAATCCTGTTCTTGCGGCTCAATTGGCATGCTGTTCTGAAATAGCAGTTAACATAGAAGCTTCTTTTCTTGAAAAACCTTCTCTTGTTGTGGCAGATAAAGAATCACAAAAAAATGATCTTTTAGACCTGCTGGCATTCAATTTATCGCAAAAAAACGCTAAAACCATCCTTGTTGATTTTAATGGAGAGTTTTCAGACAATCATGACGCCTTGAAATTAAAAGCCGGCAAAGATATCAAACTTCCTTTTGACCTTGATGGGCTTGAATATCTTTACGATAAAATCCTGTCAAACGTTTCAAGCGAAATTAGAGCTAATATTGAAAATATTTTTTCAGAAATTGAAGAATATTTAAATTCAGGCAAAGTTAGTTTTGTGCCGTTTAAAGTTTTTGTAGATGCGGTAAAAGAAGAAAATCAGGCAAACAGCATGCCTGAATTGGAATTGTTAAGCAACCAACTTTCTAAACTTCATAAAAAAGGGCTATTTGCTGATGAACAGAAGGAAATAATTTCGCTGTTCGGCGCATTTAACGATAATAGCTTCATAATTCTTGACCTTTCAGAGATAAGTAAAGAATGGAAGCCTCTTTTCATAGATTTTATTATTAAATTAAACAAAGATAAATTTAAGAAAAAATTCTTTCTTTTAATGGATTTGGATAAATATTTTATTTTTAACAAAGCTGATTCCGTTGATGTTATAGAAAAAATCTTTAATAATGGAGTTAAAAGCGGTATTAAACCTGTTCTTTCATTAAAACATCAGTCAGAACTTATTAGTATTATTGGAGCGGAAGCAGAAAACTTTTTTATTTTCCCGCCGCAGAATGATTCTAATTTATTGAAATTTCAGCCATTTTTAGGGAGAATAAACCATTCTGATCTTTTAATTTCCGGAAAAATCACCAATAATGTACTTTTGCTTGTAAAATTACCGATATTTGAAGAAACAAGAGAAAGAATTTTCGCTGAAAACTATACAAATGAACCTGTAAAAATACAATTTGACGATAATTTTACCGAAAACTCTTGTTTTCAGGAATGTTCAAACGTTTTGCCGAAAACAAAAGTTGAGCCACTAAAAGAAGAACTAAATAAAATATCGATAAAGCCTGTAACTACCTATGAATTTGACAATTATAAATCAAATATTGCAGAAACACTTGAAGATGAGGAATTTTCCGAAGAAGAACTTAATTCGGTTCTTGATTATGAAGAAACCGTAGAGGCAGGGGACGAGGACGAAGAAACTCTTCCAGCTCAATCCTTCGGGGCAAATCAGGAATTTTCCGAAGTTGAGCTTAATTCGGTTCTTGCCTATGATGAAAACGTAGAAGTAGACGTGGAGGATGAGGACGAAGAAATCCTTCCAGCTCAATCTTACGGAGCAAATCAGGAATTTTCCGAAGATGAACTTAACTCTGTCCTTGATTATGACGAAAATGAAGGTGTAAAGACAGACACAGAGGATGAATACGAAGAAACGCTTCCCGCAAAATCATACGGGGTAAGTTATGATGATGAAAATGAAGAAGACAATGATATAGAAGACGAATCAGCTTATTATCAGTCTGATGAGCAGTTTCAGGACGAAAGCGTACTGGATTACGCTCACACAGATGAAGATGATGAAGATGATGAAGAATTTGAAGACGAAATTGAAGAAGTTCAGTCTGGGATAAAAACCGTATCTTCTTTGTCAAGTCAGGAATTTTCAGATAATGACCTTAAAAACTTTATGGATTATGAAGATGAAGATGATGAAGAAGTTGAAGAAGAAGACGCATATTATGAATCAGACGATCAGTTTCAAGATGAAAGCGCTTTAGATTATGCGGAAGAAGAACAGGAAGAGCCAAAACAAAAATATATACCTCAATATCCTGCCGCTTCAAGCAATAACGAAGAATTTTCCGAAGATGACCTGAGCGCTTTTATGGATTATGACGAAAATGAAGTTACTGCAAAAAAAAGTCGACCTGAACCCGTAAAAAAAGTTGCTCAAAAACCTAGACCGATTAAAGGCGGCAATAAAATGCCAGGACCTCCAACGCAGAGTCTTCCTGTATATACTGTGCCCGGAGAAGATTCAGACAGCGACACAGATATAGATTTAAGCGAAGGCGACAGGGTAAGACATAAAAAATACGGTATTGGCGTAATAAAAAAAGTTATTGGATACAGCGAAAAGAAGCTTTGCAGTATACAATTTGACGATGTAGGAAGACGACTTCTTGATCCAAGGCTGGCAGAGCTGGAAAAAATATGATTTTACACCAAGTTACAATCAAAGAGTTGATATTACATTTCATCGTCAGGAAGCGCAAAGCCTCCCTGTTTTAAAAACCCTATAATCCCATAAGCGGCGCTTTTTTGCAGTTTTGTTGGAGCTTGTCTTAAAAGGTCCACGGCTTCCGACAATACAGGATCAAGATCATACCAACGCCGTTTGCTTAAGCTATTGTGTTCATGAAAAAACCATTCTATCGGTTTATTGTAAAAATCAGCAAGTTTTTTTAATTCAAAAACATCAATTTTTCTTGCCCCTGACTCCATTACAGAAATTGCGGAAATCGGCAGGTTCAAATGTTTTGCGGCATGCTCCTGTTTATAGCCCGCTTCGATTCTGGCTGTTCTCAGTTTTTCACAAAACTTTTTTTTATCCATTTTTTAAAAAATCTCCTGTTATGGTTATGATTTTTTTATTAGATATAATTAATTAATATATATTTATTATAAACTATTTTTCTGAAAATCAAAAATGTTTTTTGTGTTTTCTTATAAAAAGTTAACGAGATTGATAAAATGTTTTCAAAAGAAGGATTAAAATCAAAAGAAGAATACAGGTTTCAGGCTAAAGAAATAAGAAAAAACCTTAATACTTCATTAATAAGCGCTGCTATATGCAGGTTAATTATTGATATGAAAGAATATAAGCAAGCTAAAATTATTGCCGGCTTTTATCCGTTTGATAAAGAAATAAATATTAGACCGCTTTTTGAGGATAGTTCAAAGAAATGGTTTCTACCAAAAGTTAAAAACGATGATATTATGGTTTTTTACCCTTATACAAATTTTTTTGACATGGAAAAAAATAAATTTGGAATTTATGAACCACGGGAAGAAAACGAATTAAATCCTGAAAAAATTGATATAATAATCATTCCGGCGTTAATAGCTGATAAAACAGGCTATAGACTTGGTTACGGCAAAGGTTATTATGACAAATTTCTTGCAAGGCTCTCTAAAAAGCGCGTAAAAATTGTTCCCATCCCAGAAGAGCTTATGATTGAGAAATTACCGTTTGATAAATTTGATGTTCCTGTTGATTTTGCCGTAACACAAAATAAAATTTATGATTTCAGAGTAAAAAAAGGAGAAAAAAATGCGTATTGCTCACACAATGATAAGGGTTAAGGACATAAACAAATCCCTAAAGTTTTATACAGAAGTAATCGGGCTAAAAAAAACAAAAGAAATGGAATTAAAAACCGCCACACTGTATTTTGTAGGTGATGAAAAAGGTTGCTGCGCCATTGAATTAACCTATAACCATGAACTTCCTGAGGGAGGTTACAGCCAAGGCAATTATTTTGGGCATTTAGCGTTTGAAACGGATGATCTTGACAAATTCACGGAAAAATTAAAAACTTTTGGAATGGATTATGCGCGTCAACCTTTTTTGATAAAGGAAAGCGGTCCTAAAATCGCATTTTTAGAAGACCCTGATGGATTTTGCATAGAAATAATTGAAAGAAAAGAATTGTTATAGCAATTAATATCTACAGCCCGTACAACTCTGCCTGCGGTACGGGCTGATTAAGATTTTACAAAAACAACCTTTTTTATTTAACAATTTTTTTAATATCGCTATAATATAAAAATGCTCGTAATAGAGTATGATAAAATATTTTTTAAAAAGACAAAAAGGCGCAATTAAATTATGAAATATGATATAGCAATAATAGGAGCGGGACCGGGAGGTTATTTAGCGGCAATAAGAGCATCTCAGCTTGGCGCAAAAGTTGTTCTTATTGAAAAAGATAAAATAGGCGGAGTTTGTCTTAACCGTGGGTGTATTCCTTCGAAAACCGTGCTGGCAAGCTTGGATAGATATAATGAAGCTAAAAAATTCTCGGAATTCGGAATAAATATTGATAATTTAAGCTATGATTATAAATTAATCGCTAAAAGAAAAGATCAAACAGTTCAAAAACTTGGAAAAGGACTTGCTCAGCTTATAAAAAGCAATAAAATTGATTTAATAATCGGCGAAGCCTGTATAGAATCCAATAATTTTTTGAAAATTATATCTGAATCAGATGAAAAAACGGTTGAGTTTGAAAATTTAATTATCGCCACCGGCTCAAGACCTGTTTCTTTGCCTAATATTAAAGTGGATCACGAATTTACGCTTGATACTGATGACATATTAAATCTGGAAAAACTCCCTGAATCCGTTTTAATAATAGGAAGCGGAGCAAGCGGCATAGAATGGGCAAGGATATTCAGCGGATTTGATAAAAAAGTCATCCTTGTTGAAATTGCGGAAAAGCTCTCTCCAACTCTCGACAGCGCAATATCAACGGCGCTTGAGAGGATGTTTAAAAGAAAAAAAATAGAATTTTACAAAGGAACCAGCGTAGAAAAAATTGAAGGGGAAAAAGTAATTCTATCTAATGGAAAGGAATTTTCTCCGGAAATTATCTTTTTAGCGGCAGGAAGAGCTCCAAATACTGAAATAAAAGGGATTGAAAGCTTAAATATTGAAATGAACAATAGATTTTTCAAAGTAGATAATAATTTACGGTCTAATATAAACAATATTTACGCAATAGGAGATGTTACAGGCATTTTTTCTGTTGCGCATGTGGCTTCGCATCAGGGCATAAAGGCTGTCGAGCATATACTTCTTAACAAGGAAGCTGATATAAACTATTTAAACGTTCCTATGGTAATGTACGGAAATCCTGAGATCGCTTCAGCCGGATATACCGAAAATCAGCTTATCGCAAAAGAAATATCTTATAAAAAAAGTGTTTTCCCTATGTCTGCCATTGGAAAAACGCTTGTGGAAGATGAATCTGACGGTTATATAAAAATTCTCGCAAATGAACATGAAATTCTTGGAATTCATGTGATTTCAGATAATGGAGCGGAATTAATGCAGCAGCTTCTAATAGCAAAAAGCGCAGGGGTTAGTCCGGAAAAGCTAAAAGATGTCATATTTGCTCATCCGACTTATTCTGAAGCCATACACGAATGTATACTGGGTCTTTTTGAAGAATCTCTGCATTTGCCTCCCGGAATTAAATTGGGAATATAGATGAATTATGAGAGCCTCTAAAAACAAAAGAATTTTATCTTTTATATCTACCCCCTGCCCCCCTTCAAAGGGGGGAGAAGTTTGTGTTTGTGTGTAGGGGCTTTGCCCCTACACACAAACACCATTAGGTTTTATGATTTTTTGCGCAAAAAGTGAATTTTTAGGAGAATCCTTATGAAACAAAGACTTCCTGTCTGGCTTAAAAAAGACATAATAAACACGGAAAAAACACGGCTTGTAAGACAAATTTTAAGACAAAGCGGGCTTAATACCGTTTGCGACAGCGCAAGATGTCCTAATAAAGCTGAGTGTTACGCTAATAATACCGCAACATTTATGATACTGGGGAAAAACTGTACAAGAAACTGTAAATTTTGCAATGTAACTTCTGCTTTGCCTGAACAAGTTAACCCTGATGAGCCGTTATTAATTGCGCAGGCAATTAAAAAACTTAAGCTTAACTATGCTGTTATTACATCTGTAACAAGAGATGACCTGCAAGATGGCGGGGCAGAACATTTTAGAGAAACTATAAAGCAGATTAAGTCTTTAAATCCTGCTACAAAAGTCGAAATTTTAACTCCTGACTTTCAGGGAGATCAAAAAGCTGTTGACATTGTTCTTAATGCTAAGCCTGATGTGTTTAATCACAATATTGAAACCGTAAAGCGTTTATATCCGCTTGTAAGACCGCAGGCTGATTACCAAAGATCGCTGGAATTTCTGAAATATATAAAAACTCAAAACCCTAATTTGCTGACAAAATCAGGATTTATGGTCGGACTTGGAGAAACTTTTGAAGAAATAGTTGAACTTTTACAGGATTTAAAAAGCGTAGAATGTGATATTGTTACTGTGGGACAATATATTCAGCCTGCAAAAGTTAATTTAATGGTTGAAAAGTATCTGACGCCAGAAGAATTTGATAAGATAAAGGTTGCGGCTTTAAAAGCAGGCATTAAATATCCTGTAGCGTCGCCATTAGTAAGAAGCTCTCATAAAGCGGAAGAGCTCTTTAAAATGGCGCATTAATACAAATAAGTTTTCGTTAAAAAGCTTATATCTACAACCCGTGTCGCCCGCTTCTTCTATAAAAACAACTTTTTATAATTTACTGAAAACTTATTGATACCAATTCGCATTCAATCGAGTATTATTTATTTGATGTGTTTTTCGGCGGCAGAGCCGCCGAAAAACACATCAAATCTTCACTCCCTCCCCCTTGAGGGGAGGGGTGATTTAATACTACATTGATTGCAACTTGATATTATTTCATATTTGTATGGCATACAGCAATTGCAACGGCATCAGAAGTATCATCCAGTTTGGGAAAAACCTGATCTGCAAACAAAATTTTCACCATATCCCTGACATCATCCTTGCATGCTCTTCCATAACCTGTTACAGTCTGCTTTATAACAAGAGGCGTATACTCAAAAATTGGAATATTGTATTTTTCCAGAGTCATTAAAATTACCCCTCTTGCTTCACTCACGCACATAATGGTTTTTGCGTTTTTAAAATAGAAAAGTTGTTCTACTGCAGCTACTTCTGGCTTAAATTCCTCGAGAATATATGCAAGATCATTATGTATTTCAAGAAGCCTTTTGGGGTTTTTTGAATTTTTACACGTCTGAATAGAGCCGCAATTAACTATTTTATAAGCTTCATCCGGATTATCGGGAAAATAATCCAGAACACAATATCCAACAATAGCCATGCCCGGGTCTATGCCTAAAATTCGCATTATAATATGTTAACTCCAAATTTTTCAAGGATTTCGGCTGTCTTAAAAAGTGATATGCCTACTATATTAGAATAACAGCCGTTTATGTTTTTGACAAATATTGCGGCTTTCCCCTGAATTGCATAAGCCCCTGCTTTATCTGCGGGTTCACCTGTCTTTACATAATTCCATATTTCTTCGTCTGTAATTTCCCGAAAAGTTACTTCGCTTGTTACAGAATCTTTTATGGTCTTTTTTGTTTCTGTATCATATACCACGATTGCTGAAACAACTTTATGAGTTTTTCCGGCAAGCATTTTCAGCATATTAAAAGCATCCTGATCGTTTTTTGGCTTTCCGAGGATTTGATTATTGATCTCCACAACCGTGTCAGAACCTATTATAATTGCCGGATCAGTTACTTTTTTACTTACATCCATAACTTTTTCCAAGGCAATATTTTCAATAAGTTTATATGAAAACGGTTTATTTTCAATATTTTCATCTATATCAGAGGGAATAACTTTAAATTTTAGCCCTATATCCTGAAGTAAGGCTTTTCTTCTCGGCGATGCGGAAGCCAGTATTATATTAACAGTCATAATTCCCTTTACTTTCAATTTAGGTGTAATAATATGGTTTATTATAGTATGAACACTTCAATTGAGTTATAATATTAAAAAAATAATCAAAAAAGCTTTAAAATATTATGATTTTAGTTATAGATAATTATGATTCGTTTACATATAATCTGGTTCAATATTTAGGCAAGCTCGGCGCTGAATGCGCTGTTTACCGCAACGATCAGTTGTCTGTAAATGATGCGAAAAAATTAAAATTCTCTCATCTTATAATTTCCCCTGGACCTGGAACCCCTGATGAAGCAGGAATATCAAAAGATTTAATCGTTGAATTTGCCGATAAAAAGCCTATTCTTGGCGTATGCCTCGGGCATCAGGCAATTGGAGAAGTTTTCGACGCAAAAGTAACCAGAGCTCCTTATCTCATGCATGGAAAAACCTCTCAAATTTTTTATAACGATAACGATCTTATTTTTAAAAACATAGAAAATCCTTTTATAGCAACAAGATACCATTCCTTAGTTGTTGATTATGATTCTGTGGAAAATACTTCTCTGAAAATAATAGCTAAAACATCCGATAATATTGTAATGGGGCTTAGACATAAAGAGTATAATGTTATAGGTATTCAATTTCACCCTGAATCAATCCTTACCAAAGCAGGTTATCAAATTTTATCAAATTTTTATAATTCCTGATGTTGTTTAAAATATTTGACAATGTTAATAAGAGTGTTTGGAGTGCCAAAATTGCCTGATTTTGTGACAATCCATCTTGCTTCGTGATCAAGACAAATTGGGATAGCAGGTTCTACCTGATCGATAAGCTGAAGATGTTTGTTTTCCAGCGCATTACAACATTTATAAGACGTTTCTCCTCCAACTGTAACAAGAATCAGATTTTCTGTTTTCACAATTTTTGAACATAATAAAACAAAATAATCCATAATTAATTTAGGAATATTCTCAACGCAAACGCCAACTTCAACGGCTTTTGCGTTTTCGTTTTCATATTCTTTAAAGCTTATCGCCACTACTTTTTCGGTTTCAAGATGTGTTTTTATATTTTCAATAAAGCTTTCCTCTGGTTTAGTAATGACTTGTTCAAGAGAAAGCTCGATAACACAGGAATCAAATTCATCAAACTCGCCTAGTTTCTTTAATTGCGTTTTTGAAAGCGCTGTTTTGCTTCCTGAAAGTATAAAAATCGGCAAAGAGGGGATTACTTTCGTTATGTGTTGGTATTTTGTATCTGGCAACCAGCATTTTGTCATAACCTGAGCAAGTCCGGCAGAACCGCAAGGAAGAAGTTTGCTGTTGCATTTTTCTATCGCAAGGGCAATTTGCTCCATATCTGTTGTAGTTACAGCATCAATAACAATAAGTTTTTTATGCTCTTCAACCATTTTTTTAAGTTCCATTAAAATCGGTCCTGCGCCCTTCATCACGGTGTTCAATTGAATATGAGCGACTATTTCCGGGTTATTAACCTGATTTTGCAGAAGAGTAGGAACATGCGACTGACTTACAGGAAAATGCGGATCTCTTGCCACATCTGTTCTTTCTATCGGCATGCCTTTTAAAAGATGATAACCGCCCACCGTTGTTCTTCCTTCAGAAGGGAATGCGGGAACAATAACAGCCGCATCACCGCCCATAACTTCTAAAACAGCAAGACATTCCTGCGCAATGTTTCCTCTTAGGGTAGAATCAATCTTTTTATAAATATTTTCAATATTAAAATTGTTTATAAGATATTTTGTGGCTTCTTTTACTATCTGGGCGGAGTCTTTAGGTGATTTATTTCTTGTTTCTGTACTGATAGCCCAAGCTTGAGTATTTATTTTGCTGACGGGAACAGAAGCGTAATCAAGCAAAATCTGTGTGTTACAACCTTTTAAGTGAAATTGTAACGCTGTATCATTTGCTCCTGTGAGATCATCAGCAATTATACCTATAATATTACTTTGTAAAGTCAAATTTGTTTACTCCATAAAAATATTAATTATTCCGCCTGACTCTCATTTTTTCCACCCAGCAGACGAAGGTTAGAACCGATAACAACGAACATTTCACGCTCGGTTCCGTCCTGACCTTTCCATTTATTAAGATCAAGCCTGCCTTCAACAGCGACTAATCTTCCTTTTTTCACATATTCTCCTGCTACTTCAGCTTGTTTATCCCAAAGTTCAATTCTGAACCAGTCTGTTTTTTCTCCGCCTTTAGTCCATCTGTTAACGGCTATTGAGAGTGTTGTTTTTGCTTTTCCTGATTCAAAATATTTCATTTCAGGGTCTTGACCCACTCTACCAACTAATACAACTGAATTTATCATTGAAATTACACCTCTATTTAAATTTAATTTATTTACTATTTTATAACAAAGACGAATTGTACAATAATTTTATCAAAAAGATCAAAGGCAAAGTGAAATTATGCAATTCGTTTTTGTAGTCTTTTTGTAATGCCGGACAATATTTTTAGCGATTTCTTCTCTTTTTTATTTTATTTAAAACTTCTTCAAAATTTTCTAAAGGAATAAATTTATATCCGCATTCTTCTGAAATTGCTCCTCCAATCTTAAAAATTTCTTCCTGCGGATATAGTTTGCATATAAACGATCTAATATTATATACAGTACAGCGATTAGTTTCTTTATCGAGTTTTGCGCATTCAAAAACCAGACCTGTTTCGGTTTTCTCTCTAATTTTTAAATAAGAATAAAATGGATGAATCTTTTTGAGCCTTTTAAATTCATTTTCTTCTCTTATAAGTCCACGAGCATTTTTAACATAAATTTCCCGGCAACATCTCCCACAGCCTTTGCAACTACCTGAGCGAGCGTATTTTCTTCTTAAAATTCTTAAAAGGAAAAACTTTTTTAATTTTTCAATATATTTTTGCATATTTTCAGATTTTGTTGAATTATTTTTGCCATAGCTCAGTAAATAAACTTTTTATAATTATGGCATATTATAATAAAAATTATTAATTACAATTCATTAGTAATTTTAGTATATAATCATAAAAAAATATTACTTTATACAGGAGGTTGTTTATGAATATCCAATATGTTTTTATGGATGGTGAATTTGTTCCTGAAGAAAATGCTAAAATTAGCGTAAAAACACATGCTTTTCTTTACGGCACCTCAATTTTTGAAGGAATACGGGGTTATTGGAATGAAGAAGAAAAACAAATATACGTCTTCAGAATGAAAGAGCATTTTGAAAGAATGCATAAAAATTCAAAAATAATGCACATGAAACCTCAATATTCAATTGATGAAATGTGTGATATTACAATTGAACTTCTTAAAAAAAATAATCTTGAAGGCGATATTTATATAAGACCAACTTTGTATAAAAGCGGATGCTCAATAGGACCAAAATTAACGGGTAAAGATTCTTTTCTCATATTTACATGCCAAATGGGTGATTATGTTGATGTTTCCAAAGGATTAAGCATTTGTGTTTCAAGCTGGAACAGGCTGGAAGACAATACAATTCCTCCAAGAGGTAAAATTTCCGGCGCTTATGTCAATACGGGTCTTATAAAAACAGACGCGCTTAAAGCAGGCTTTGACGAGGCATTGGCGCTTTCTCGGGACGGGCATGTTTCAGAAGGCAGCGCAATGAACTTTTACCTCGTAGAAAACGGCAAGCTTATTACATCAAGAACAATTGATAATATTCTTGTAGGCATTACCAGAGATTCTATAAGGGAAATAGCTCAAAAAGAGTTTGGAATTGAAGTTATAGAAAGAGCAATAAACCGAACAGAGCTTTATATTGCTGATGAGGCGTTTTTCTGCGGCACAGGAGCTCAGGTAAGCCCTATAACAAGTATCGATCACAGACTTGTAGGCGACGGAAATATCGGTCCTGTAACTAAAAAAATTCAGGATTTATATTTTAATATAGTTAGAGGTAAAACAGAAAAGTATAAACATTGGCGCAGACCTGTTTATGATAATTGAATTCATCGGATTTTGCATAATTAAACTGTTTGAAGCAGTCAAAAAAATTATCAAAGGTGAAATTAACTTTAAAAACACTTTGATTCAGGCTGCTGTAATTGGATATGACTCATTATCGATTTCGTTAATTATATGTCTTGTTGCAGGAGCGGTTCTTTCAATGCAGGTTGCGGAAAGATTCATTCTTTCAGGGGCTGACGCTTATGTTGGCGGGCTGGTTTCAATCGCTATAATAAGAGAAATCGCTCCGGTTTTCGCAAGTCTTGCAATCGGCGCAAGAGCCGGAACAGCTATAACCGCAGAAATAGGAAATATGGGTGTTACAGAACAGCTGGACGCGCTTAAAACCCTTAAAGTTGACCCCGTTGAATATCTTTTAATTCCAAGATTAATAGCCGGAGTGATTGTAGTTCCACTGGTAACTATTTTAGCCGAATTAATCGGGATTATCGGCGGAATGTTTGTAGCTGACGCTACGGTAAAACTTCATCCTTCACTTTTTATAAATTCAGTATGGCTTTATACAGACACCGATGATATCAGGGCAAGTCTTATAAAAGCGGCTGTTTTCGGGGTATTGGTTACTCTTATATGCACCTGCCACGGATTAAGAACAACGGGAGGCGCGAAAGAAATTGGGATAGCCACTACGAATGCCGCTATTTGGACAGCAGTCACGATTTTGCTTTTCGATTTGCTTTTAAGCTGGATATTTTTTGCATAGGAGGAAACACAAGAACTAAATGGATTCAGTCATAGTTTCAAAAGAAATAATAGAAAATAAAATACATGTTATTCGTGGTCATAAAGTCATGCTGGACAGCGATTTGGCTTTATTTTACGGTGTTGAAACAAAAGTCTTAAATCAAGCGATAAAACGTAATATTAGCCGTTTCCCAATTGATTTTATGTTTCAAATTACTAATGAAGAGTGGGAAAACTTGAAGTCACAAATTGTTGCTTCAAGCTGGGGAGGCAGGCGTAAATTGCCTTATGCTTTTACAGAACACGGCGTTTTAATGTTATCAAGCGTTTTAAACAGCGAGAAAGCTATTCAGGTTAATATTCAAATAATAAGGGTGTTTAATAATCTTAGACAATTAGCTTCAAGTCCTGTTCAGGAAATAAGCGAATTTAAAAAGCTTTTATTGCTTTATATGGAAGCAAACGACCATAAACAACAGGAACAGGACAATAAAATTTTTGATATAATTCAGGTTTTAAATAATCTGCTCGAAGGTCCGAAAGAATCGAAACAGATTGGTTTTAGGGCGGAGGAATAGAGAATGGAAATGAAGTCAGCTGATATTAAAACATATACTCATTTAAAAGAAAATTTATTGCGGGTTTATAAGGAAAAACTTGAGCTTTTAACAAAATCTGAAGTTAATGTCTATATTTTTGGGGCAGGTGATTACGGTAAAAAAGTTTTGAACATTTGCAGGGAAAATAATATTTATCCCAAGGGGTTTATAGATAATAATTATGGAGAGAATCCGCTTCCGATAGAAGGTTTGGAAGTTTATAAGCCGCAGGAGATTGAGAATACTAACGATCTGATAATTATTTCTTCGCTTTTTAGCTCTTATAATATATTTCAAAAGTTAGAACAAAAAGGATTTAATAACCTGATTCCTTTTCTGATTTTATTTGTGAAATATGATAAATATCTTGATGAACGCGCTTTTTTAAATGAAACTCTTGAAGAATACATGCTGGATGTAGTTTGTAACCGGCATGAATATTTTAAAACCATGAGTTTGTTTGAAGATGAAAAATCAAAAAAGATTCTGCAACAGTTAATGGATTTAAGGCTTAATTATAATTATTCAACGAAAATGCAAGAAATCTCCCCTTATAAGAATATGTATTTTGATAAGGAGATTTTTACTCTTGAGAATAACGAAATTTTCATTGACGGAGGAGGCTTTACAGGAGATACTTCATTGGATTTTATTAAGCAAACTAATGAAGTATATAAAAAGATTTTTTTATTTGAACCATGCATGGAAAATTTTGAAAAAGCAAAATATAATTTAAGGGCTTTTGAAAATATTAATTTTTATCAAAAGGGCATTGATAAATTTAACCGGATTATAGGGTTTGAAACAAACTTAAATAAGGTAGGCTGCCATATTTCAGAAACAGGAAATGAAACTGTTGAAACGGTTGCGATTGATGCAATTATAGATGAGCCTGTAACTATGATTAAATTTGACATAGAAGGATATGAAAAAAAGGGGCTTTTAGGCGCAAAAAAGCTTATCGAGAAATATGCCCCCAAGCTTGCGATATGTTCCTATCACAGACCCTCGGATTTATGGGAAATCCCGCAAATTATAAAGCAGATTTGCCCTGAGTATAAATTATATTTGAGAATTTACGGCGGTAATCCTGATTCAGTCGTATATGCGATAAAGTAAGGGGAAAATTATGGAAAAAACAATTTTTAAAAATAGTGTTAAAGGAAAAAGAGGAATAAAATTTTCCAAATCCGGCGTTCAGGACAAAGATTTAAGCGCTTTGTTGCCTGAAAATTGCCTTAGAAAAGACGATCTTAATCTTCCGGAGCTGACAGAGCTTGATGTCATAAGGTATTTTATAAACTTATCCCGAAAAAACTTTTCTGTTGATAACAATTTTTATCCTCTTGGGTCATGCACAATGAAATATAACCCTAAAATAAACGAACAAACGGCAAATCTTACAGGATTTGCGGAGGTTCATCCCGAACAGCCGGAAGAATATTCACAGGGCTCGCTTGAATTGATGCATGAATTGCAAAAAGCTCTTGGGGAAATAACAGGAATGAAAAAAGTTGCTTTATCCCCTGCCGCAGGAGCTCATGGAGAATTTGCCGGCATGCTTATCGTAAAAAAATATTTTGAAATTAACGGCGAAAAAAGAACTAAAATAATAGTTCCAGACTCTGCGCACGGCACAAATCCCGCTTCAGCCAAGATGTGCGGCTTTGATACAATTCAGGTAAAATCGAATTCCAGAGGTCAGGTTGATATAGATGAACTAAAGAAGTTAATGAATAAAGATATTGCCGCTATTATGATGACAAATCCTAATACTCTTGGGCTTTTTGAAGAAAATATTCTTGAAATTTCAGAAATGGCAAAAGAAAATGGCGCATTACTTTATTATGACGGCGCAAATTTAAATGCGATCATGGGCATTACAAGCCCGGGCTTAATGGGATTTGACATAGTGCACGTCAACCTGCACAAGACTTTTTCGACGCCTCATGGAGGAGGAGGTCCTGGAGCTGGTCCGATAGGTGTTTCTGAAAGGCTTATTGATTATCTTCCAGCTCCTGTTGTAGAATTTGACGGAGAAAAATATTATTTTAACGATAATATCAAAAATTCTATCGGTAAAGTCAAGCCGTTCTATGGAAATTTTGGCATATTTGTACGGGCATACACATATATACTTATGATGGGAAGTGATGGATTAATAAAAGTCAGTGAAGATGCTGTTCTTAATGCAAATTATTTAAAAGAAAAACTTAAAAATCATTATAAACTTCCATTTGAGCAAACATGCATGCATGAATTTGTTTTTTCGGGAGATATCCAAAAGAAGCAGGGGGTTAACACGTCAGGAATCGCTAAAAGGCTTATGGATTTTGACATTCACCCACCTACTGTTTATTTTCCGCTTATTGTTTCAGAATCTATGATGATTGAGCCGACAGAAACAGAATCAAAACAGACTCTTGATAACTTTATCGGAATTATGAAGCAAATAGCAAAAGAGATAGAAGAAAACCCTGAACAGGTTTTAAAATCTCCTTTAAGTGCGTCTGTTTCAAGAGTTGACGAAGTTACAGCCGCAAGGAATCCTGTATTGAAATATTCTTTATAGCAATTATATACTAATCATTAAAAGAAATCGGCAAATGAAAAAGATGATTTTTGTAAATTTTTAATTAGCGGGCGTTTCGGCTTCGCCGAAACGCCCGCTATATCGTTATACAGCCCGTGCCGCCCTGCGGGCGGCACGGGCTGTAGGTATCAGCTTTTTAACAAATTAACGAAAACTTATTTGGATTTGCATAATTGCAACTTGGTATAAAATCGTTTATTCTATAAAATAAATTTTCATAAATAATTAAGGATTGTAATCAATGCAAACAGAAAATAAAGTCCCTTTTGATCCTGGATTTTCAGATTTTTCAGTTAAAATTCCCGAAGAAGCTTTTTTGGTTTTTGATCAAATAACAAAACTTAAACAGCCTCATCAAAAAAAATTTGAATTTCAAAAATTTGAAATGTATATTTCTTCGATTATAAAAAATTGTGTCGCTGTTTATCTCGGCTGTATTTTATGGGGAAGTTATCTTTATTACAGACATAAAAACGATCCAAAAGAAATTTACGGCAATATTATAAAGGAAATCCCCGAAGATCAGCGGGAAAATCTTAATTATGACAAAGAAATAAACTTTATTATCGAACTTATTAATAAGCTTAATAATGCGAGTAATTATTATTTAAGAAAAAATGCAACTGCCGGAAAAGAGTTAATTTTATATTGTGAAGCATATAAAGAATTTACAAGTTTAAATAATAATTTTTTAAATCTGGAAAACACAGACAGGATAAAGCTTCCTAATGCAGTTTCTCACTTTGTAAATTATGATGATCAAAGATTAGATGAGTTAAAGATTAAAATAGAAGAAATTATTAATTCGCAAAAAATAAATCAACTTTTGGAAATAGGATTTTATAAAAATTAAAAAAACGTAAGACGGGATAAATATCCCTCCCCCTGCCCCCTCCCCAAGTGAGGGGAAGAAGGGTATAGCGGGTGTTTTGCCGAAGGCAAAACACCCGCTAATTAAGGCTTTACCAAAATCATCTTTTTCATTTGCCGATTTCTTTTAATTATTAGTATAATTTGTAGAAACGCTGAAATATACCAATTATTTACTTAGCGACTCAGGTTAAATATTATTATTTTTTGGCAAGTTCACCGGCTGCTTTTAAAAATCCTAGTTCTGCCTTGAAATTCTCGATTCTAGATTCAACTTTACTATGTATATCAATCAATCCAAGCTGAAATTTTGCTGCTTGTCTTCTGATTTCAGCGTTTGCGCTTCTCCGAAAAGGCGGGAAATTAGGATCGCAATTTTGCATTCTTTCATATCCTTTAAAGTGTTTTTCCAAAGCGTTTTCAACGACAGCATTCGTTTTCTCATTAAGTTTTTCAGTAATTTCAGATTGATGAGCCTTAGCATATTGCTTTAAATCAATAGGCTTTGTTCCCCCAAACAGTTTTACAATCGGGTCAATCTTTACAAACGTTGGTTTTCTATCAGGAAACTGAATAATTTGGGCATCTTTTTCCGGAAGTCCTTGAACCTTTGATTCTGCCTTTTTTATAACATTTAATACTTCTTCTTCTGTCGGCAAATATCCTGCGTCAATATATACTTTAGTCCTTGCTTCATCTATGCTTTCAGCATAATTGTTTATTTTTTGAGGAGTTCTTTTTGTAATTTTTTGCAATGTGTTTATTTGATGCTGTTTTTTTTGTATTGCAGTTTCAATTAATTTTTGAGGCGTCAAAACACCATCGATTGCAGTTTCATAAGGCAATATTCTGTTTTCCGTCATTATATCTTTTGCAGCGCTTTTATAAATGCCTGTAGCTTCTGCTTTTGGATTGTAATCAAATTTAACTTTAAAAGGATTCATCATATTTTTTATTTTATTATTGTAAGTTTTTCTAAAAGCGTCTTCAAGAGTTAAAGGTTTTTCTTTATTTACAGAAGATTTTAATTTATCCTTTTCTATTTTTTCGGCTAAATTTCTTAAAGTATTTTGAGCTCTGATGTAAGCTTTTTTAAGAAATTCCACTTCATCTGAAACAATTACATCAGGTCCTGCTATTCTGGCGGCTTCTACAGCTTTTTTCGTCGCCACTTTTGTTTGTGATGATTTTAAATAAGTTAAAGCGCTGTTCAATGCCGGATTTACGATATTATCTGCTCTCATTATCTCATTCCTTTACAAATTACAAAAATTTTCTTTTATATAAAATACAAGGATACAGAAAAATTCAGTAATAATAAACTTTATTCGCAGTAATAATTGAACATAGTTACAAATTTTAATAGATAACTTGAATTGCTAAATAAATAATTTTATATTTGGCGTAGCGGCTGGCTTCGCCAGCCGCTACGCCTTCTTAAGGCATGCGGCTCGCAGGCAAAGCCTGCGAGCCGCATAAAAAATTAAAATAAAATTTCAATCTATTTCAGCGTTTCGACTAATTAGCAATTCGAGTTAGATAATCTGAAATTTATTAAAAAGTTGATATTTACAGCCTGCGTCGCCCGTAAGGAGGCACAGGCTGAGTAAATGGTATAAGTTAATTTCTTTTTAAGAGCATTATTCAGACTTGGTATTAAAATAAAAAATCTGTTTCTCTATAACTTTTATACTCTTCTCTTTTACGGTAATAAAGATGCAGCAACTCTTGACTTTTCGTTCCGCCGGGCTCTCCCAGAAATTCCTTATATAACTGCTTGATTTGCGGGTTATCGTGGCAATTTCTGTGTTTACAGTTTTTATCGTCAGCATAAAGTCCGTTTATTCGGAGATTTCTCACAGCATCATTAACGTTTCTGGGCTGTCCTCCGCCGCCAATACAACCTCCCGGGCATGCCATAGCCTCAATAAAATGATAAGGCGGATTTTGACCTGTTTCTCTTGCAGCTCTTATTTTATTCATTAAATATTCCACATTCCCTAATCCATGGGCTACAGCGACTTTTAAATCATGCTCGCCGATTCTTATATCAGCTTCTTTTACTCCTTTTAAGCCCCTAACATCTTTAAGGTCAAACTTTTCAAGATTTTTTCCTGTTATAAGATAATTAATCGTTCGTAATCCCGCTTCCATTACTCCTCCTGTTACGCCAAATATAGTTCCGCCGCCGGAATAATCAGCCAATATATGATCCGGTTCGCTGTCAGTAAGCGCTGCAAAGTCTATACCTGTTTGTTTTATCATTTTTACCAGTTCTCTCGTGGTTATAGAAACATCAACGTCTTGATTTCCCGAAGCATACATTTCTTTGCTTCTGTGAACCTCAAATTTTTTAGCAATACAAGGCATTATCGACGCCATAAAGATGTCAGAAGCAGGTATATTTGTTTTTTGAGCATAATACGTCTTTGCAAGAGTCGCCAGTATTTCATGAGGAGATTTGCAGGTTGAAAAATTCGGTATCATATCAGAATGGAATTTTTCCATAAAATCCACCCAGCCTGGGCAACAGCTTGATATTAAGGGTAAAATACCTTCTCCACCTCTTAATCTTTTGACAAACTCTGTTGCTTCCTCAACTATTGTTACGTCAGCTCCGAAATTAGTGTCAAAAACCGCTTTAAATCCCATTCTTTTTAGCAAAGAATATAATTTGCCGGTTGCTAATTCGCCGCTTTCCATTCCGAAAGATTCGCCGATCGCAACCCTTACAGCGGGAGCAATTTGCGCAACGCAGTATTTAGAGGGATCATTAAGCGCATTCCAGACGGTTGAAGTTTCATCATATTCATAAATCGAACCGACCGGACAATATGCGGAACATTGTCCACAGCTTACGCACGGGGATTCTGCAAGTTTAAATTCAGCAGCAGGCGCAATTTTAGTTTTTATTCCCCTATTAACGAAAGATAATGCCCATACATTCTGCATATCCTGGCATGCTTGAACGCATCTTCCGCATTTTATACATTTTTCCGGCTCTAAAACAATGGTTTTAATGGATTCATCTATTTTTTCCTCGCTTAATATTTTTTCAAAAGGCTCTTCTGCTATTCCAAATTCTGCCGCAATTGACTGGAGTTCGCAATTTTGATTTCTTATACACGTTAAACAGGCATTAGGATGGTTTGAAAGAATTAATTCCAGAACAGTTCTTCTAATAGCTGTTATTTCAGCATCATGAGTTGTAATATCCATTCCTTCTTCTATTTCAGTACAACATGACCGTGCCATTTTATCTGAGCCTTTAATTTTAACAATACAAATTCCACAAGCGGCTGTAGGATCAAGATCAGGATGTTTACAAAGCGTAGGAATCTTAATATTAGCTTTTTTCGCCGCATCTAAAATTGTAGTTCCTTGTTCTACCTGAATTTGTATTCCGTTTATGATTGCATTTATCATTTTTCAACACTTTCTTGTTTTAAAAAACTACATTTGCCTGCGCGGCAGGTTTTTTCTTTTATGTGTTCAAGATATTCATCCTCAAAATATCTTATACTTGACAAAACAGGCTTTGGAGCGGTTTGCCCTAACCCGCAAAGAGAAGCTTTTTCCATTGAATGACAGATTGTTTTTAGCTTGTCGATATCTTCCGGCGCGCCTTCCCCATTAGTAAGCTTCTCAAGAATTTTTAATGTCTGAATCGTTCCTATTCTACATGGAGCGCATTTTCCACAGGACTCATCAACGCAAAATTTCGTAAAAAACTTTGCAATATCAACGGCGCAATCATCTTCATCCATAACTATCATACCGCCGGAGCCCATAATAGAGCCTAATTCCTGTAGGCTTTCATAACTTATAGGCGTATCAAGATACTTTTCAGGAATGATTCCTCCTGAAGGACCGCCTGTTTGAACAGCTTTAAATTTTTTATTTCCCTGAATCCCTCCGCCTATTTCTTCTATAACTGTTCTTAAAGTCGTTCCCATCGGAACTTCAATAAGTCCGGGCTTTTTAACTTTTCCGGTTAAAGCAAATACTTTTGTTCCCTTTGATTTGTCTGTGCCTGTTTTGGCATATTCATCTCCGCCGTTTAAAATTATGTAAGGCGTATTAGCAAGAGTTTCGACGTTGTTAATGACGGTAGGTTTATCCCATAGCCCTTTTATTGAGGGAAATGGAGGACGGGGGCGGGGATATCCTCTTTTGCCTTCAATTGAAGATATAAGAGCAGTTTCTTCCCCGCAAACAAAAGCTCCTGCGCCTAATCTTATCTCTAAATCAAAGTTAAAATCCGAGCCATGTATTTTTTCGCCCAGTAAATTTCTGTCATAACATTGATCTATAGCTTTTTGAACCCTGTCAACCGCTAGAGGATATTCTGCCCTGATATAAAAAAATCCTTTTGCAGCGCCTGTAGCAAAACCTGCAATCATCATTCCCTCTATAACAGAGTGCGGGTCGCCTTCAAGAATACTTCTGTCCATATATGCTCCGGGGTCGCCTTCATCGCCGTTGCAAATTACAAATTTTCCGTCATTATTTAAGGATATAACTTCTTTTGTCGCTTTCCATTTGAGCCAGGTTGGATATCCCGCCCCGCCCCTGCCTCTTAATCCGCTTTTTTTTATTTCTTCAATAATTTTTTCTTCTTTAAGCTCTAAAATAGCCTTTTTTATCGCCTGATAACCCTTATTTTGAATATAGTCTTCAATTTTTTCAGGATCAATCTTTCCGCAGTTTTTTAATACAATCCTTTTCTGGTTTTTAATTTCCAAGTCTTCGTCAATTACAAGTTCGGAGGGAATTTTATTTTCAAGAATCTCTAAAGCCGTTTCTATATTTACATTTCGATAGATCACCGCCGGATTATCTCCTGTTTTAACTTCAATAAGCGGTTCTGCGTAGCATATTCCAAGACAGCCGACTTTTTTTAGTTCAACAGGCAGCTTTTTTTCTTTTATTACAGCAGATAATTGCTGATATAGTTCTTCTGCGCCCGCCGCAACTCCGCAAGAGCTCATTCCGATTTTTATACAGGTAATATTTTCAAACATATTATTTATTCTCCTGTTATAGGATTGGCGGCTCCTGTGAGGAAGAAACGCCTGCATTTAAATTAATATATTCGTCTAAAATCTCTGAAACCCTTTCTTTATTTAGTTTTCCATAGATTTTTTCGTTTATTCTCATGTTGGGAGCGATTCCGCAACATCCAATACATCTGACGTTTTCCAGGCTAAATAAGCCGTCTTTTGTCGCTTGGCTCTCTTTTATATCTAATTTGTCTTCAATGGCTTTAATAATCGCTGCCGCCCCCTTTAAATAGCATGCTGTGCCCATGCATACAGCAATTTTGTATTTTCCCGGCGATTCGGTTTTAAAATAGTTGTAAAATGTAAGTACTTCATAAATTCTTGCAAGAGGCGCTTTAAGCTCTTTTGCGAGGCTAAAACAGATTTTTTTCGGCACATAACCGTAATAATCCTGTACGCTACGCAAAATCATAATCAGGCTGCCTTTTTTTAACTTCCATTTGTCTATATATTCTTTTAATTCATCAGGTATAGGAGTGTAAAAGGTCATTTATCATCTTCCCTCTTGAAATTTCTCTAAAAACTAACGGCGTTTTATTGTCTTTGTAAGCTGTTTGGTTTTCTTCAAAAGTTGCTTTTCCTTCCTGGATATAAAATATTCCCAGCGGCAATTTTTCTATCTCTATGGCTTTTTTAAAGGCTTCTTCCCTGCTAAAAACTTTGTCTGTCTGTTCCAGATAGTAACTGTTTTCTTTAAACCATTTATAGCTGTTAACTTCAAACGTTACACACGGCATAAGAACATCTACTAAAGAATATCCCTTATGCAAAATGGCTTTTTTTATTATTTCCTTTGTTTTTTCAGTATCTGTACAAAAAGCTCTGGCGACAAATGTTGCTCCGGCGGAAATAGCTATTGCAACGGGGTTAAAAGGCTCTTCTGTCACCCCATGTGTCTGAACAGGCGTAATCAAGCCGTATGAACTCGACGGGGAAGCCTGTTTTCTTGTTAAACAATACAGCATATTGTTATGAACAATATTGGTAATATTGGAGTTTCGCCTGATGGCGTGTATTAGATGATTACCGCCCTCCCCGTACATATCGCCGTCCCCGCCTACTGCCACAACGGTAAGTTCTGGATTTACCGCTTTTATAGCGCAAGCAGGAGGCAATATCCGTCCATGCAACCCGTCAAAAACATTTGCTCTTATATAATGAGGCGTTTTAGACGCGCTTCCTACTCCGGAAACCATTACAAGATTTTCAGGTTTAATATCAAGTTCTGTCAAAGCGTCTTTTAAGGATTTAAGTATTAAAAAATTTCCGCAACCAGGGCACCAGGCTATATCTGCGCATGGCATATCAAATATTTTTGCGTCCATTCTATAATTCTCCGATTTCTTTTGCCAATTTATCAGCAGAAAAAGGCAGTCCGTCATATTTCAGTATATTTTTGTCTATATTTATACAAAATTCTGTTCTTATAAGACGAGCAAGCTGTCCATTTGTGTTATTTTCTATTGCAACAAGCTTTTTAGCCTTTGTAAGCAACTTTTTTGTTTCCGGGGGCAAGGGAAAAACCTGTTTAAAATGAAGAAAAGCCAGATCATTTCTTTTACATAGCCGCAGCGCTTCGATAATGCTATTTTTAGCAGATCCCCAGCCAAGAAGAAGGATTTTATAATCAGGATTCCCGATAAATTCCGGCATTATTGAATTTTGCAGCGCTAAATCAAGTTTTTTACGGCGTTTATGAATCATTTTTACCCTTAGATCGCAGTCTTCCGTTAAATGTCCGTCCTCATCGTGTTCATCGCTATCCACACACACAAGCCCATCGCCGTATCCTGGTATTCCTCGTGGAGAAAGCCCGTTGTCTGTAAATTGATAGCGTTTATAATCCTTTTCGGTTTTTATAATATTTTGATTGATTTTTTCCTCAGATACATTAATCACGGGGATATTATAGCTTCGCTCAAGCAAATACTGATCAGACAAAAGAAAAACAGGCATTTGATATTTATCCGCATTTATAAAAGCTGCTTTTGCAAGTTCGTAACATTCTTCAAGAGAGCCTGGAGCGTAAATAATTCTTGGAAATTCCCCATGTCCTGCATATAAAGCAAGTTCAAGATCACCCTGCTCTGTTTTTGTAGGTAGCCCTGTAGCAGGACCAGGTCTTTGACCAATATGTATAACCATAGGAGATTCTATAATTCCCGCAAGGCTTAATGCTTCTGTCATAAGATCAAATCCACCTCCTGATGTCGTTACTATTGCTCTAGCTCCTGCATACCATGCCCCGATGTTCATATTCATCGATGAAATTTCATCTTCTGCCTGCTCTGTTATAATGTCAAATCTGTCAGACGCTTTTACTAATTCGATAAATACCCCTGTAGCTGGCGACATGGGATATGATGAAATGAAATTACAGCCTCCTGCAACACATCCTAGTGCAATTGCTTCTGTTCCGTTCATAAACATTTCGTTTTTAACTTCTTCTGATGCGTCGATGTTTATTTTAACGGCTTTTTCTTCTGATAATTCCCGCCCTTTTTCATATCCTTTTTTGAATGTTTCAAGATTTTTATTAATTACCTGTTCGCCTTTCTCTTCTAGAAATACTCTTAGCATTTGTTCTGGAATATCACTGCTAATAGCTGTTAAGCCGAATAACATTCCGGCGGCATAAGTGTTTTTATATCTTTCAGATGGTTCAACTTTAAAAATTAATGTTTCTTTTGTTATTCGTTTTTTTAAATATTCAATAGCCTCAGGAATCAATGCAAAAAGAAAATCAATTGTATCAGTATATGCGTTTACTCTGTCTTTAGATATGCGTATTTCGCTGGAATTAATTCCACCTCTGATTCTTGACATATATTCCTTTGTTAAGCAGACATTATATCCGCATTTTTTATATATTTTTGAAATTAACAGCGTTATAGTGTCAATTCCTTGCCCTGCCTCGCCTGCAAAAACAACGGACACTCCTTTATCTTTCATATTTTTGCTTGTCATAAAATACTTAAACCAACTTAATTAACATTATAAATATAATCCGGCTTTTTAAACTTTGTGATTGGCTGATTATCTATTTTCGAGGGCATTTATTTATGGGCGCCTTTATCATTCTGACACCAAGTTGTAAGCAAAAAATATTTCTCTTTTAGTTGCAACTTGTTATTACAAATTGTTATAAGGATTTACAAAAACCGTCTTTTTTATTTGCCGATTTCTTTCAAGGATTGCTACAATTTTTAAAAAAAATCAAAAAAATTACTGAGCAGTTTTAATCTTTGTTGTAAAATAATGTTATAAAATTAGACGAGAAAGAGAAGTAGTGATGTCAGGAATTATGCAGGATAAAAAACTTTTAAAACTAAAAGATAGTTGGTGCGCAAAACTAACTGAAAATGAAATCGGGAAAAGAGTTAGTATAGCAGGCTGGGTTTCTACAATCAGGGACCTTGGCGGTATTATATTTGCAGAAGTAAGAGATAGATCGGGTGTAATCCAGATAGTAGCTGATCCCGGGAAAAATCCGGAAATTCATAAAATATTTGAACAATTACGGGATGAATATGTAATAAGTGCGTCAGGCGTTGTTTCTCAAAGACCGAATGAAACTTTTAACCCTAATTTAAAAACCGGTAAAATAGAAATTTATCCTGATAAACTGGAAATTCTTAATAAATCAGAAACACCTCCTTTTATGCTAAACGATGAGCAGGAAATAAATGAAGATTTACGCTTAAAATATAGATATCTTGACCTTAGAAGACCTAAAATGCTTAATAATTTTATTTTAAGACATAATGTAACAACAGCAATCCGCAACCATCTAAATAAAAATGAATTTTTGGAAGTTGAAACGCCTATTTTGATTAAAACAACGCCTGAAGGAGCGCGGGATTATTTAGTGCCAAGCAGAGTAAGCCCGAATAAATTTTACGCGCTTCCGCAATCGCCGCAGATTTTTAAACAGCTTTTAATGGTTTCAGGAAT
>JAKLDH010000019.1 GCA_022703625.1 Cyanobacteriota bacterium
TTACAATGCTTTCAGTATAATTATTTTACCAAAATTTAAAGGAGCTGTCCATTCTTTTGGGACAGCCCCCTTTTGTTGTTTGTTTGCCTCACTCGCTTCGCTCGTTCGGCAAAATTTAATAAGAGCTAAAATTTTTTGTCTGTTACTTATAAATCCAAATTTTTATTTTATACACACGAATGACAGACCCATTTTGCCTGAGTAGTTACAAAAAACTGATGATATTAAGATATGTGAAGAATATCTTTTAAATTATCTGTTAATGCTATACTTATTATCAAAAATTATAATAAACTCGGAGGAAATTAATGTTAGCTTTTTTTCAATTAGCTCAAATATTATCAGGGATCATAACAATTTTACTTATTTTGCTTCATTCTCCTAAAGGGGATGGAATGACCTCCATCGGGGGAGCTTCGCAGTTATTTTCCAGCCAAAAAGGTGTAGAGGCTGGCTTAAATAGAATAACAACCTTTTTTGGAACAATGTTCATAGTTTTATCACTTCTTTTAGGGTTTAATCTTATAAAATAAGCGGGTTTATGACAGAAGAAAAAATAAAAAAAATACATTTTTCTAAGGAAAGAGTGCTGAACGCCCTGGAAACAGGCAGTTTTAGGAAAATTATCTGTGGAGCTTCGAATACAAGCGAAAAACAGGTGGAAAGACTTTCTCTTGTGTATTCGCTTTGCGGCGCGGAAGTAATCGATATTTCGGCGTATAAGCATATTTACAACGCCGCAAAAAGAGGAATTATCGCCGCTTCTGAAATTGCAGGATTAAAACCTGATATTTACCCTAAATTCAATATTCCTGCAATAATGAAAAGCTTAAACGTAGGAGATGATAAGCATTTCAAGAAAGCTAATTTTAATTTAACAAGATGCATCAGTTGTCTTGAGTGCGTGAAGACGTGTCAGTCCGGCGCATTGTCTAAAGACAGCGGAAAATCAACATTTGAAAGCGAAAAGTGTTACGGCTGCGCAAGATGTGTTGAAGCATGCCAGCAAAACGCTGTAACAATGGTTAAAGTTGATCGCAACGCCGAAGAAGACAAGCCTGACATAGGTAAATTTGACGCTCTGGAAATCCATACAGGAAATAGCTCTATTGAGGAAGTTAAAAGATTTGTGGATTTCAATAAAAATATAATGGAAAAAGCAAATTTCATTTCTGTAAGCGTAGACTCTATGCGGTTTAACAGCGCAGAGCTTTTGGAGTATGTTAATTCTGTTATAAATATGTTTAAAGATAAAATTATTGTTCAGATAGACGGAATTTCAATGAGAGGAGGGACAAAAAACTCGTCGACAGTTCAAACAATTGCGGCGGCCGCAGTTCTTTTGGATGCAAAAGTTAACGCATATATCCAGCTTTCAGGCGGAACGAACCATCTGACAAGCGATTTCGTCAATCTTGCCGGACTTAAAATTTCCGGCATAGGATATGGAACTTTTGCGAAAAAAATCATTCTTTCATATATAGAAGACTTTGGGGATGATGAATTCAAGGCAAATTTACACAAAATCGTTACAGTAGCAGTAAAATTAATAGAAAAATGATGCAAAACTGTTAGAAATAGTGTATAATGTAGAGGAAATCAGAAATAAATAACACTAAACGCCGCGAGGATCATCCAAATTGAACATATATTTATGTCAATACAATAAATGAGGAGGATTTAGTGAACTCAGTTGGTGAAATGTTTTATTCTGAATTTACAAAAGACTTAGAAAAACTTATCAGCGTTTTACCGTCCCGAATAATTGGCGAATTGAGGAAAAAAGACCTGACAGAGCTTGTGGAAATTGTTCTGGACATAGGTAGGCTTCCGGAAATGCGGTATCTAAACAAAACACTGGAATATTTAGGGGACGAGCAGGTTATTCAAGAAGATATTGACTACGTTACAGAGAGAATTGAAACTTTTGCGTCGGATAACAGATCAGGAATTCCCGGTACACTACACCGAATCAGCGCGATAAAAAACCGTAAAGGCAAAGTAATAGGTTTAACGTGCAGGATAGGTAGAGTTGTAACCGGGACAATTGCTTGTATAGAGGATATTGTCAAAACAGAAAAAAGCATACTTTTTTTAGGCAAGCCAGGCGTAGGCAAAACAACAAAACTAAGAGAAATAGCAAGATTAGTAGCGGATGATTTAAATAAACGAGTCGTTGTGGTTGATACTTCAAATGAAATTGCGGGTGATGGCGATGTTCCGCATAAAGCCATCGGTAAATCAAGAAGAATGCAGGTTCCAACGCCGGATCAGCAAAAGAATGTTATGATTGAAGCTGTTGAAAACCACATGCCGGAAGTTGTGATTGTTGATGAGATTGGAACGGAAGAGGAAGCGCAGGCCGCAAGAACTATTGCGGAAAGAGGCGTAATGCTTATCGCAACAGCTCACGGCAATTCCCTTGAAAATCTTATTAAAAACCCTACTTTATCAGACCTTGTCGGAGGTGTAAGCGCAGTAACGCTTGGTGATGATGAAGCAAGACGCAGAGCTTGTCAGAAAACCGTTCTTGAAAGAGAAAAACTGCCGACGTTTGATGTTGTAATCGAAATAAGAGATAGAAATACGCTTGCGGTTTATCCAAATGTCAGCGAAGCTGTTGACTGTATTTTAAGAGATTGGCCCATCACTCCTGAAATAAGAAAAGTTGATAAGACATTAAAAACGCAGGAAACAGCTAAAGAAATCTCTTTAAAGCAACCTGTTGAAGAAAAAATCAATTTTGAAGCGTATATTGACAAATACACAAAAGATGTCAATCCAAACAAAAAAATATTCATTTACGCTGTCAGCAGATCGATTGTGGACAAAGTTATAGAAAGATACAAGCTGAAAGCTGAAGTAACGAGAAATATCGATGAAGCCGATCTGGTGATTTCTCACAAGGGTTATTCAAAAAGTGAAACCAAAATTATAAACGTTGCAAAAGAGTATCATTTACCGATATATTTTGTAATGTCCAATACAACAGCGCAGATACAAAAAGCAATCAAGGAGTCGATGGGAATTCAGGGACGCCCGGGAGATGATTTTGCCGAAGAAATATTTGATGAAAGAGAAGAAGCCTTAAAAGAAGCTCAAAATGCTGTTTATAAGGTTTTAAACGGGGTTAATTCAGTTGAACTTGAACCGAGAAAAGTCAATATCAGACAACTTCAGCATGAATTAATTGAAAAGCACAACCTTGAAAGCTCAAGTATTGGAGAAGAGCCAAACAGACGCATAAAAATTGTGAAAAGTCTTAAAGATGTAGGTTAATATACTATACCAATCATTAAAAGAAATCGGCAAATGACAAAGATGATTTTGTTAAAGCCTTAATTAGCTTTTTAACAAATTATACTATACTAAAATGAGCTTGAATTTAGGAAAACCGGCAAAGCCGGATTTTCCCAACTTCATCACTCCTGCTTCGCCATACCGCCCCTAACGTTTTAAGAAAAAATCCGAAATTCATTTTGGGGGCGGTATAATCAATTTAAAAAACCGTTAAATAAAAAAGATGGTTTTTGTAAGTCCTTAATTAGCGGGAGTTTTGCCTTTGGCAAAACTCCCGCAATACCCTTACCCGGCCCGCGCCGCCCGCAGGGCGGCGCGGGCTGTAGGTATCAGCTTTTTAAGCAATTAACGAAAACTTATTTAGATTGATATAGCAATTCGAGTATATTATTATTTTAGGCAAGGAAAACTATAAAAAAATAATTTAAATTTAATATATAAAAAAATTTTTACAAATAACTTCTGGAGATAAAATAAATTATGTTTGAATTTGGTTTTTTTGAATCTCTATTTGGTTTTTTAATATTTATTTTTGATATGGTCGCTATTTTCGATATAATTACAGGTCCAAAAGATTCTTTTAAAAAATTTGTATGGGTAGTTGCAATACTAATCATGCCGGTTTTAGGACTAATTTTATATTATTTATTTGGCAAAGAAAACCTCATGAGCAGATTAAAACAACATTATAATAAAAGTCATTAATATGTTTACATTTAACGAGTTTTTCCCATTATCCCGAAAGCAATTCATGTTAATTAGTTTTGTCGTTTAGTATAATTTAAAAAATGTTTTTTAAAATACGACCTACTTATATTGTAGAACATGTAAGAGATATAAATTTACATGATTTAAAAGCTGAAGGGATAAAAGCCCTTCTATTTGACCTGGACAATACATTAATGGAGCCTTATTCCGGAAAATTTCAAGAGGAAATTGCTGATTGGATAAAAGAAATACAAAAAGACTTTAAAATTGCTATTCTAAGCAATAATCTAAAAGCTGAATATATAGAACAAATACAAAATATCGTTGATTTTCCTGTTTATGGAAGAGCAGGTAAGCCTTTCAGAGCAACAGCCTTTAGAGTTATAAAAGAGCTTGGCGTTTTGCCTGAACAATGCGCAATTGTCGGAGACACTTTTTTAACAGATATTATTTTAGGCTTACGGCTTGGAATTGTTACTGTTTTAGTAGACTCTCTTGTTAAAAAAGGAGAACCTGAGTATTGGCAATTTATACAAAAAATTGAAAGATCATTTATAAAATCAGCAAAAAAAACGTTTACTAAAAAATTAATTTCTAAAAATGATTTCAAACAAATCGGGAAAGTTGCGGTTATTCTAAACCCGGAATCAGGAAAAATTTCAATTAAATTAATTAAAGAAGAAATTGAAAAAGGTTTTAAAGAATATAAAATTTTTGAAATAACACCTGAAGAAGATGCGTACAAATTATCAAAACGAGCTCTGGAAGAAGGTTTTGAAACAATTGTAGCCGCGGGAGGCGACGGCACAATAAAAGCAGTAATTAGCGGAATCTATGGAAGTAATGCCAAATTAGGCATTATACCTAGCGGCACCGGCAATTTAATGGCTGCAAACCTTGGAATACCCTTAAATATACCAGCTTCAATCAAATTAATTAATAAAGGCATTACCCGAAAAATTGATATAGGAAAACTAAACGACAATTATGCGGCTTTTATGGCTGGCTGTGGATTGAATGCAACGGTAATGGCAAAAACAACCAGAGAAAAAAAGAAACAATTCGGATATTTCGCGTATTTTCTGGAAGGGATTAAGCAAGGATTTTCGCCTGAATCTTTTAATTTTAAAATAAAAATTGATGATAAAAAACCTATAACCGTTCAAGCTTCAACGATACTAATCGCAAATTCCGCCAACATCTTCGGCGATGTTTTTTCGCTTGCTCCGAAAGCCTCATTTTATGATGGAGAAATGGACTTAATTATTATATGTGTATTAAGAAAAATAGATTATTTATACGCATTTTTAAGCATTTTGGGCGGTCAGCATTTTAAAAAATTCAGCAGAATACAGCATTATAAGTTTAGCAAGGTTGAAATTTCTTCTGATCGCATATTAGATATTCAAATAGACGGTGATATACTGGACAAAACGCCTTTTACAGTAACGGTAATCCCTGCGGCGATAAACGTTTTGGTTTTTCCCGAGTAATCTATTATACCGCTTTGCAGTAATATTGCAGGACGCCTCTAAAAATAAAAGGATTTTATTGTTTATATCTACCCAACCAAATTTCATGAAAATTTCAAAAAATTGAGTTTTTAGAGGCGCCCTTTAACGATTTTAAAAACTCAAAAAGCTTCGGATAAAACCATTTATGATCATTGTGTCCGCCGTCTTCTGATATAAAAACTCGCGCTTTTTTGTTGATCTTTGCAAGCTCTATCGACATTTGAACAGGAACAATATTGTCGGGAACTGAATGCGCAATAAGCAACGGCGCTTTTATTCCGGCAATTTTACCCTTTGTATCAAATTTTTCAAAAACCGGAAGAGCTTTAATCAAATTATGTGAATAATAATTCCTGTAATCAGAGCTAACCCCAAGATATAGCCTGTGTAAAACATCGCTTGACATGTCCTTTATACTGGTAAAAGAGCTTTGCAGGACTACGCCTTTAAACTTTCCGTTTTCAGAAGCTGCCTGAGCAACTACAGCGCCGCCTAAAGAAAGTCCCCACAACACAATTTCTTCTTCAGGAGTGTTTTTTTGTTCTTTTAAATAAAGTACAGCCGATCTTAAATCTGTGTAAAGACCCTGTTCAGAAGGCTTTCCTTCGCTTTTTCCATAACCTCGATAATCAATGGCAAGAACCCCATATCCGTTTTCCTGCAAGGTTTCAATTATTTCACCGTAAAAACTTAAATTTCCGCCGTTGCCATGACAAAACAAAATCGTAAAATTTCCCGCAGCAGGAGGAGAATACCACGCATTTATATTAAGTCCGTCTTCTGTTTTAATAAAAATATCTTCATACGGAATTTCTACAAGAAAAAGCTGTTTTGACGGATAATAAATTTTACTTTGTATAAAAAAAGGAAGGAAAAAAATTAATATTAAACAAATTAATGCGATATTCCTAATTATAAGAATTAAAATTTCGTTCATTTTGTGCTCCTCGTTTATTTATAAAAAGAACTGAAGCATCATAAATAAAAATTTTGCTCCTGTTATTATATTATTATACTTTTGAGCTTGCGCCTGGTCTTCAAAAAAATCATCGGGATTACTGGCGTCAGCATAAGCGGAAAGTCTTTGTATACGCTCTTCCATCGAATACTCTTCTGAAGATTCCGAAAAAACTTTGTTTTCAAGCCTTGTTACTCTTACATCAAGAGAATCGCTGGGATAAACAGACCCTAAAAACTGTTTTTCCAGGTCAAATAAAGTTATAGAATATTCTGCGCTGTTGCTGTTATCAAAAGTTCCAAATTCCTTATAATTTTCACCCAAAACAGTATTGTTGTTTAACCTTGTATCAAGGCTTTGCCTAGTACCGGACACAGCTTCTGTAAGCCGTTCAACTCTTTCACTCAATGAATCTGTTGCAATTTTTCCAAACACTGAATTTTCAAGCTTGTTTAACCTGATATAAATATCCTGATCAGTATATGCTGATCCAAAAACTTTTTTTTCAAGCGCATCAACCGCCGGATATTCAATTTTAACTTCTGACTGATCTTCTTCGTATGAAGCGCTGTTATTAGACTGCGCCTGCGCATTAACTGCCGGTAAAGACAATATAATTATTAAAAAAGAAATTAGTAAAATTTTAAATTTCATAAGGGTACCTCTAAAAACTCATTTTATAAAATTTGACTAGCGTAGTGTTAAGTTAATTTTAAAGGATTTTATTTTTTTATCTACCCATCCCCAACCCCTTCCCTTCAAAGGGAAGGGGCTTTTGTTTCTTTTTGGGTTTCGCTCGCTATGCTCGCTCAACCCAATGAATTAACTTAACAAAGCGCTAAGGCGCTGAGCAGTTCCACATGCCCTGAACAATTACTTGTTTTGTTATTTAATACAATATATTAAATTTTAATCAAATTAAACGATTTTTATATCCGACGGATCGACAATCGCTTTTATTGACTGACCTGTATCCCGTCTTTGACCAATAACTAAATAATAATTCTTTTTTGGGTTCATTTTTTCAGCCGATAAACTTAAATAACACTCAAGATCATTACTGCCCGGAGTTTGTTTTATATTTGAATAAAAATTTGTGTAAAATTTATCGTAAATTTCAAAAATTTCAATATTTAACCAGCTTGTCTTATTCTGTTGAGCGACTTTTTCCCGAAATAATTTCATTTGCTCCCGAGAAAAAGTGTATTTGTAAAGAGGTCGTTTGATAACAGGAATTTTAACGGGAATTTTTTTATCCGCTTTTCTTACATACGGAAGGACTTTCACTATTTCTTCATGTATTCTGAAATTTTTTATTGTATGAAAATCTTTTTTATCTATAAATAAAACTTTTGGCGGCAATTTAAGAGCAAGTTTTGGCTTGTCAAATGTTTTCAGCCTTGCAGAAAAGCCTAAAGGGTATGTTCTGACAACTATCGAGTTAATAAGATTTAAAACATGCCATTTTAAAAGGGTTTTAAATTCACTCATTTTATTAACAGAAATTTGGGTATGAAACGATAAATTTCTAATTAAAACGTAGACAGGATTAAGCTTGCGCAATTGAGGCAAAGGCGTTTCCAGAAAGTTATCGAGAGTAAAATTAACATTAAACTTCGCAAATTCAATGTTTTTGCTTTTTATTTTAAATCCGGCAAACAAAGAAGCTGTTTTATAATAAATATTTAGAAGTAGTGATAAAAAAATTTTCATTTTGTACTAAAATTAAAGCTTAATGCGTATTTAAATTTTACTTTATTTTATAAAAACATGTATATAAAAATTTCAGGTATACTAATCATTAAAAGAAATCGACAAATGAAAAAAATGATTTTTGAAAGTTCTTAATTTGTGGGTGTTTCGGCGAAGCCGAAACACCCACTATACCTTTAATCAGCCTGCGCCGCCCGCAGGGCGGCGCAGGCTGTAGATGTCAGCTTTTTAACAAATTAACGAAAATTTATTTTGATTGGTATAATATAAAAATGAAAACAACGATAACTTTAAAAATTGAAAAATTGTCTAATAATAAAAAACTGCCGTATTATGCGACGGAAGGTTCTGCTGGGATGGATATTACAGCGGGGATAGACAGCCCTGTTGAAATTAAACCGCTTGAAAGAAAACTTATCCCCACAGGAATTATAATAGAGCTTCCTGAAGGGTATGAAGCCCAAATACGTCCAAGATCAGGTCTGTCAATAAAACATGGAATAACGCTTGTAAATTGCGTAGGCACTATTGACGAAGATTATCGAGGAGAAGTCTGCGTCCCGTTGGTTAATTTATCTGACACGTCGTATGAAATTCAGCCGGGAGAAAGAATTGCCCAGATGATAATTTCTCCAACACAAAAAGTAGAGATGGAAATCATAGAAAAAGTTTCCTCAACCGCAAGAGCCGCAGGAGGTTTCGGCTCTACAGGCAGGTAATATGATAAATATAAACGATCAAACAAATAAAAAACTTTTGGAACTCTGTTCATCAGAGGTTGAATTATACATTGTAGGCGGTTATATAAGAGATATACTTCTGCAAAAAGAGTGTTTTGACAGGGATTACGTTATAAAAGGTCAGTCGGCAGTCGAATTTGCAAGACATGCCGCCAAGTTGTTTGACGGATATTTTGTTTTGCTTGACGAAAAACATGACATTGCCCGTGTTGTTATGCCTGATAAAAAAAACACTTTGGATTTTGCCGGATGCGTCGGGCAGGATATATATACAGACTTAAAAAATAGGGATTATACAATAAATGCTGTGGGTTGTCGTGTCGAATCTGATAATTGTTCAATTATTGATCCTTTAAACGGGAGAGAAGATATAAAAAATGGCATTATAAGATTGATTTCCGAAAAAAATCTTCTGAATGATCCGATTAGACTCCTTAGAGCATTCAGACTTGCCGCCCAGTTCAACTTTAAAATTGAAGAAAACACCCTGGAATCAATAAAAAAACACCATAAACTCATAAATAATATTGCCGCTGAAAGAATCAACACGGAACTTTTAAAACTTTTTGAGTCTGAAAATTCGGCTGAAAATCTTATTTTCATGAAGGAAACAGGTATATTATTTGAAATTATACCTGAATTAATTCCTCAAAAAGACGTTCCTCCAAACCTTCATCATCATCTTTGTCTTATAGATCATTCAATTGAAGTTGTAAGACAGGTTGAAACACAAATAAAAAGCTTTCCCGACTGGGCAATAGAGCATCTTTACAGTTTTTTTTCCACAAATATAAAACGAATAAGTCTTTTTAAAACAGCCGCGCTTTTGCATGACCTCGGAAAACCCTCAACCTGGTCAATTGATGAAGAAGGCAGGCACAGGTTTATAAAACACGAAGAAGTAGGAGCGGAACAATGTTTAGAGCTCTTAAAAAGGATTAAATTCAGTAAAAATGCTATAAATTATATAAGTTTGCTTATAAAAAACCATTTATATCCTTCTCAATTAATCAGGGAAGGCATGGAAAATGTGTCAGAGAAAGCGTTGATGAGGTTTTTCAGAAAAATCAGCGATAATACTCCTGATCTTTTACTTTTAGCTTTATCGGACAGATTAAGCGCGAGGGGACCTGATATTACAGAAGAGCTCGTTGAAAAGAATGTCAGCGGAATTTATACGCTACTGCAAAAATATAAAGAAGCCGGCGAAGATATAAAAAACCTCCCCAAGCTGATTAGCGGAAAAGAAGTGATGGAATTGCTTGCAATTCCAAGGGGAAAACAGGTAGGAAACGTATTAAAAGCTTTAAAAGAAGAGCAAATTTCAGGAAATATAAATACAAAAGAAGAAGCTCTCGATTTTGTAAATCGGCATAGGATGTAAATATCAGCTTTTTTAGCAAACTTATGCCAAGCCGTAATCAATGTAGCGTTTTGTTAATTTAATTTTATGGAATTTATGACCGATAATATTTTTTATGTAATTTTTAATTAACTGATTAACGAGGCTAAAAGCGTCATTCTGAACTTGTTTGCGAAATGCGGACAGCGCCGACTGCTTCGCAACAGCATCTTTCAAGCATACAATAGAATGCTTCCCGTTTCTTCATTTTCTTTTCTTTTTGACGCAAAAAGAAAAGAAAACGAAGCAAAAGAAAAGAAAAACTAACAAGACAAACTGTCATATCGGTCAGGGGCAAGCCCCCGAACCCCCTCGCTTACAAATGCTTACTTTTTGTTTTTTCTTCGCTTTTTACATAAAAAATATTATCGGTCTATATATCTACAAAATTAACTTAACTATACCAATCATTAAAAGAAATCGACAAATTAAAAAGATAATTTTTGTAAATCTTTAATTAGCTGGCGTTTCGGCTTCGCCGAAACGCCAGCTATACCCTTACCTAGCCCGTGCCGCCCTGCGGGGCGGCACGGGCTATAGATATTAGCTTTTTAATAAATTAACGACTTATACCAGGTTTCAATCCAAAAAAAATTACCTGTTTTTGCGACTTTCTAAAATTGTGGTGAATTCTCCATACACAGGCAGTTTTTTTATGTCGTTATGTCCTTCTTCTTCTGAATGACAACGAATACATAAAGGCTTTATTATATCGATTCTCTTTCCTCTCATTTGTTTTTCAACATAATGAACATGTAAATATTTTTGAAAATACTTTTCTTTAAGATCAATAAAACATTTTTGACAAACAAAATTGTATTTAATTTTAGCGGTTGTTGCTACAGAATCCCAGCTTTTTTCATAAAACCCGGGAAGTAAATCATAATCGTAAGTAAAAAATTGCGGTGATTCAAAATAATTGTCATTTGTTAAAAAATCAGTTAAATCAAAGTTTTCAGCCTTAATATCAGAATCTCCGCCAATTAAAGCGTTTAAGCGGCTAAGACAAAATATACAAATATTTAATTTTTTATCCTGATAACTTGTATTTTGATATTTTCCGGCTAGTTTTACATTAAATTTTCTGTCTTTTCTGCGATTTACTTTAAAACTATTCAAATTATTTTCATTATGATTTAATAAATAGTTTTTCAAACTGTCGCATAAAAAAATATGATATTTATGTTCTTTATCAGATTGTGTTTTCGCAGGGTAAAGCGCGACTTTTTTTATAACGCCTTCTGAAAGAACAGTATATATGCCGCTATGAGTTATCGCAATATCTTTCAGATTTGTATAAATACCTGTTGTTTTAAGTTTGTATATTTGAGAAATGACCTCGGTTTCGTGTTTAACAGAAATTACTGTATTTAATAACCCTGAAAAATTGGTAAAAAGAGATTTTTTTTCATCCTCAATTTTCATTTTGTCATTTCCAGTATTGCGTCTATTCTTTCTTTACTTTTTACAACCGCTCTAAATTCGACTCTTCTTGATTTAAGATTATCTTCTTTGCCGCTTTTTGTGAATACCGGCTTTGCGAAAGATAATCCATTAGCTCTAAGAACCCCTTTAAGCCATTCTTTTGTTGTTTTATCGCTGGAAACCGAAAAACAGTATTTTAAAACCTCAAAAGACCTTTGCTGAGATAAATTAAGGTTTGCGAGATATCTGTCTTCAAATGATTTAGCCCCCGTCCATTCGCTGGATGTATGACCCTCAATCCTGATTTCAGATATATCATTTTTAAAGCTGCTGCCCTCAAGAATTTTAATATATCTTGGGAAAAAATCATTTAAAATCTTTTTAAACTGCGGATTTATTTCTGAACTGCCGGGCTTAAATAGAACTTCAGGAGCGTAAAAACGCACTGTATTATCTTTTTCCAGAGATGCGCTCCATTTTTTAAGGTCTTCTTTAAATTCAATATTTAAATCTTCATATAAATTTTTTTCCTGCTCAGAATAAGATTTTGCGATTTCTGTTATTTTTGCTTTTTCCAGTTGAGCCTGCAACATGTAAAGGACAGAAATAAACAGGAATATCATCATTAAAGCCGACATTATATCAGCGATACTTTGCCAGTTATGACTGCTTATATCTTCTTTCATAAGAGCCTCTCTAAAAATTCAATTTTTTTAAAATTTTCATGAAATTTGATTGGGGCTTGGTGTAGGGGCGAAGCCCCTACATACAAACTCCTCCCCCCTTTGAAGGGGGGTAGGGGGGTAGATATAAACAATAAAATTCTTTTATTTTTATAAGCGCTCATAAAAAATCCTTATTCCTGCTTTAGTCTTGACTTATTACAAGTTGTTTATAGTACTCCAGGAATGTTTTATAATCATTTTTAAAGCCTTCTGTCAAAGCTGTTAAAGATTTATCCAACATACCCAAAGATTTTGGAAGTTCCTGTTCAAGCTGATCAGATAATTTTTTCAGCGATTCGGACTGTTGCCCCAAAGAGCTGTTGATTCTTCCTGAAATTTTGTCCATAGAATTTTTGGTTTCAACAAAACCTCCCAGAAGTTGGTTTGATCCATCGGAAAATTCTTTCACAAACTCCGCAAATTTATATTTTGTATCATTAAACACATTTTGAATAACTTCTAATAATTCTATTTGCGCAAGAATTTTTGTATTTATTTCATACGCCTGATCTTCGGATTTTTGAATCATTTCTCCGAACATTTGATAAACTTTTATAATTTCTTCGTTTTTCCCGGCAATCGAGCTTAGAGAACTGTCTGTCGCTTCAATTGCGTTTACGGCTTTAGAAAGATTTTCATTCATCTGAACAAGCGAATCTTTATATTCTGCCTGCCAGTTTAATAGCTTGCTAACCGCTTCATTGAACTCCTTAAAGTTTTGCCCGAACTGATCCACCATACTGGTATTGAATTGGGTTATAATTTTCTCCAAAGAATTTACAATTTCTTTGGAAGAATCCGAAGAAAGTTTTTCTATTGCATTATCAAGGGTAATATTTGTTTTTTCAAAATTAACCGTTAAAGTATTAAGCATTTGTTTGTTAACATCATAAATATCGTCTTTAATGGAATTAATTTCTTTTAAAAGGTCTATATTAACATCATAAATGCTGTGAATATCTTTAAGACTGCTTAATTTTATTTCAATAGACCTTAAAATATCCACACTGTCTTCGCTGTAGCTTGTATCAAAAAATTTCTTCTGGGCAAAAGTCAAAGCCAATCCGGCGATCATGCCAAGAATTGAGGTTATGAAAGCTGTCTTTAAGCCGCTTAATAACTGTGGAATACTGGTTTGTATGCTTGTAATATCTTTTGAATCAAAATTTAAAAGACCCCAAAAGATGCCGGTAAAAGTTCCTAAAATTCCTACGCTGAAAATCAAAGATTTATAGTTTCTATAATCTCTTGATTTGAAACTACGCAGGTCTTCAATGGTTAAATATATTATGATGCCTGTGAATATTAAATTTATGGGTGAAAGTAAATCCAGCAAAATTTCCATTAATAATCTTTCTTAAAATACATTTATTCTTTAATAATAGAAATTTTTATAATTAATGTCAAAAAATTTCTATTCTATGACAATCCAAATAAGTTTTCGTTAATTTGTTAAGAAGTGGATATGTACAGCCCGCGCCGCCCGCAGGGCGGCGCGGGCTGAGTAAAGAGTATAGCGGGAGTTTCGGCGAAGCCGAAACTCCCGCTAATTAAGAGCTTACAAAAATCATCTTTTTCATTTATCGATTTCTTTTAAAGATCGCTATATCAGCTTGCAATCAATCTATACTAATCAAAATTGGACAAAGAAGATTTTCCGTATAGAATGTAGGTAGAGCTTGGGTCTGTATAAAAAATAATTTTGGAGGAACTTTGGATGCAGTCTGCTATTGATATTAAAAAATTATATTCTGATTATGTTAAAACCCTTGAAACATATATTATGTTCAGGATAAGCCAAAGAACACTGGAGCTTACGCCGGAACTGGAAGCTAAAAACAGAAAACCGATTAACTTAAGCATAGGCGCGCCAATACAAGCTCCGCCGCAATTAGTTACAGATGTTTTAAAAAATTGTCTTAATGAGCCTGGAATAAGCGCATACTCTACTCCTAAAGGAGAAAAGTTTTTTCTTGAAGCAATTGCCGCAAGAATGAAAACTAGATTCGGCGTTGAGCTGGATACAAAAACAGAAATTTTTTCTTTAATAGGCTCAAAAGAAGGACTTGCAAATATATTCAGATGCCTTGTTAACCCTACGCTTAATGAAAAAGATCAGGATATTATATTAATACCCGACCCGGGATACGCTTCCTACGCTGAACAAATAAAAGTTATCGGCGGAAAAGCTTATCCAATGCCTTTAACATACGAAAACAACTTTATGCCATGCCCTAAAACAATAGTTCAAAATCTGGAAAAAGAAGGTTTTTCTTCTTCTAAAATCAAGGCATTGGTCATAAATTATCCGAATAATCCTCTTGGAGCAACCGCTACAAGAGATTATCTTAAAAAAATTGTTGATTTCTGTAGAGAAAGAAATATTTTGCTTATAAGCGACGCCGCCTATGCGGACATGTACTTTGCGGGTCAGGAAGCTCCGGCAAGTATCCTGGAATTTGAAGGAGCAAAAGATATTGCGATTGAATTTCACAGCTTAAGCAAGCCTTATAGCATGACAGGATGGCGTATGGGCTGGGCATGCGGCAATAAAGACGCTGTAGGCATTCTCGGAAAAATAAAGTCAACAGTTGATACAGGTTTGTTTAAAGCCCTCCAAAAAGCCGGAGCGGCAATATTAACTTCTCCTGAAGGCGATGAGTACATCAAAAAATCCAATGCTGAATTCCAAAAAAAGCAGGAAATACTTGTAAAAGGCTTTAAAGAGCTTGGATGGGATGTTGACAATTTAATTATTCCTAAAGCCACATTCTATCTCTGGTTGCCAATACCCGCAAGATTTAAAAACAGTGAGGATTTCTGCAATCAACTTCTTGAAAAAGCAGGTGTGGTATCTGTTCCCGGAACAGGCTTCGGAAAATACGGAGAAGGCTTCTTCAGGCTCTCAATAAGCCCCGGCGAGCAGGCTCTTTACGAAGTTATAAAACGCATGAAAGAAGACGGATTTACTTTTAATTAAAATGCTTTAAAATATATTGTCAAAAATTGGTGAAACGGCATGATAAAAGTTTTATCCGGCGCTCAAATGAAAAGTATTGACCGGCAGGCAATAGAAGAACTTAAAATACCCGGAATCCTTCTTATGGAGAATGCCGGACGAGCTGTTTATCAAAAAACCAAAGAAATAATAAAAGAAGAGGAAAAAAGCGTTCTTGTTGTCTGCGGCAAAGGCAATAATGGCGGAGATGGTTTTGTTGCCGCAAGACATTTAATTGAAAATTCAATTCAAACAACCGTTATTTCCCTTTTTAGACCCGAAAACCTTTCCGGAGAAGCTTTAGTTAACCATAATATTCTTCAGAATTTCACGGAAATAATCTATTTTGAAGACATAGACCTTGAAAAACTACGGGAATTGATCTCTTTTTCTGATGTTGTAATTGACGCTATATTCGGAACAGGCTTAATTTCTGAAGTTAAAGGCTTTTTAACGGACATTATAGAGGCAATAAGCGAATATGCGGAAGGTTATGTTGTTTCAGTCGACATTCCTTCAGGAATTAACGCTGACACCGGAGAAATAATGAACTGCGCTGTAGTTGCGGATTTTACGGTAACTTTTCATGCTCCTAAGGCAGGACTTTTGCTTTATCCTGGCGCAGATTACTCAGGAGAAATTACTATTGCTTCGATCGGAATCCCCGAGATGCTTAATCAAAGCAAAGAATTTAATATTTATCTTATAACGCCGCATTATGCCGCTCTTTCTCTCCCTTTAAGACCTGATGACAGCCATAAAGGAACTTTTGGAAAAGTTTTCAACATAGCGGGCAGTTTTGCAATGCCCGGCGCGGCTTATATGTGTGCTATGTCTTCTCTTATTGTGGGTGCCGGGTATTCAATTCTTGCCGCTCCCAAATCAGTAATTCCGTCTGTGGCGGCAAAAGCTTCGGAAATAGTTTATGCGCCTTTAATTGAAACTCCTGAAGGAACGCTTTGCGAGGAATCATTATCAGAGGCGCTTGATAAAAGCTACGGCAGCAATGTTATATTGATAGGACCCGGGTTAAGCGCGGATAAATCAACTGTTAACTTTGTTAATAGCTTTATTCGAGAAATTATAAACAGAGGCGATAAGGTTTTGCTTGATGGGGATGCCATTAATGCTTTAGCGATACAGAAAAATATTGTTTTCCCTCTTAATTCCGTTATAACTCCTCATCCTAAAGAACTTTCCAGATTAATGGGCGTTTCTGTTGAAGAAATATTGAAAAACAAAATTAAGTTTGCAAGGGAAGCCGCTGAAAAATTCAATGCAATTATCGTTTTAAAAGGCGCAAATACAATAATTTCAGAGCCGAACGGCAATACTTATATAAATATTGCCGGCAATTCAGGCTTAGCGAAAGCCGGAAGCGGGGATGTTCTTTCCGGCGTGATTGCCGGATTTATTGCGCAGGGCGTTGAGCCTAAAAATGCGGCTATATTGGGAGTTTATTTACATGGGTTGGCGGCTGATATTGCCGCCGAGGAAATAAACGAATATTCCCTCACCGCTGAAACGCTGATGCAATATTTGCCTAAGGCAATAAACGAAGTGTTGAAATTTACATAATTTTAAAAAGTTAAGTATAGTAATTTTATATCAAGTTGCAATCAAAGCCTAATCGTCATTGCGAGGCATAAAAGCAGGAATATAAGCTATTAATGTATTTTCGAAGCAATCTTCCTGCTTGGAATGATTGAAAGAAGATTGCTTCGCAAGTTAATTATCAATTTATACCCCTAACTTTAAGGCTCGCAATGACGGGAAAAAGTTATATATTGATTGCAACTTGGTATAACGAAAACTTATTTTGATTAACTCGAATTGCTAATTAGTCGAAACGCTGAAATAGATTGAAATTTTATTTTAATTTTTTATGCGGCTCGCAGGCTTTGCCTGCGAGCCGCATGCCCTTAAAACGGCGTAGCGGCTGGCGAAGCCAGCCGCTACGCCAAATATAAAATTATTTATTTAGCAATTCAAGTTGATTAGTATAATTGAATTGCCATTAATTTTTCTTTGCCCCAAGGCTTATTCGCCCTACAAATTTTATTTTTTTGTTTAGTCTTTAATTTGTTTTTTTAATATATATTAATTAAATTATAAAAAATATTATTTGATTTTAAAATTTAAGTTATAATGAAATTAATTTATATTCTATATTTGATAATTTTTTGTTAAAATAGACATATAAAAATATCATCCTGTGGAGGCGCCAATTTAATGACAACTGACGATAAAACAAATACAAAGAACCAGGACGGGTTTTCAGAATTCGAAAAACTTTTGGAAAAATTTGACTATAACTTTAAAAAAGGCAACATAGTCAAGGGAAAAGTAGTAGGCTACAGATCAAATGACGTATTAATTGATATAGGAGCTAAAACTACCGCAAGAGTGCCTGTTAGAGAATTATCAAACGGTTCTTTAAAAACCCCGCAGGAAATCCTGCCTCAGGATGATCAGGAAAAAGAATTCCTTATAATAAGAGAAGAAGACGAAGATGGTCAACTTACACTTTCTTATAAAAAAGTCATGCTTGCTTATTCATGGAAAGAGCTTGAAAGACTTAAAGAAGAAGACGCTGTTGTTGAAGCTGAAGTAACAGCAGAAGTTAAAGGCGGAATTCTTGTTGATGTTCTCGGAATTAGAGGATTTGTTCCTTCCAGTCATATAAGAACAAAAGATGTGGAAGAACTTATCGGTCAGAAAATTCAGCTAAAAATTCTTTCAGTGGATTCTAAACAAAATAATCTTATCATGTCACATAGAAAAGTTGTTTCCGAACAACAGGCAGAACAAAGAAAATCTCTTTTCGATATTGTTAAAGAAGGCAGTATTGTTGAAGGTGAAATCGTAAGACTTGCTGATTTCGGCGCATTTGTTGATATTGGAGGAATAGACGGACTGCTTCCGTTATCTCAAATTTCATGGAGATGGGTCGACCACCCTGCTGATATTCTTTCTGTCGGAGAGAAAATTAAAGTTCAGGTCATAGGAATTGACGAGGAAAAACAACGTGTAAGCCTTAGCCTTAAGAGCTTACAGCCTGATCCATGGGATGAAGCGGCAAAAGTTATTAAAGAAGGCGAAGTCATAAAGGGAAATGTAATCAGAATTAAGCATTTTGGCGCATTTGTAGAGGTTTATCCCGGTGTTGAAGCCCTTCTTCCTTTTAAAGACCTTCTTGAATACCAGAACAAAACAAATACTACGGTTCAAGTAGGGCAGGAAATTGAAACTGTTATCTTGAAATTCAATATTGAAGATAGAAGAATCAGTTTAACCACACCTGTTTCTTACACGCCGGAATCTTTTGAAACAGAAGAAAAACAGGAAAATACATTTGTTAAAGACGAAGAGTCTTTCGAATAAATATTTGCAAATATAACAATAACTTTACATTTATATAAATAAAAATTTGATTGAGGTTTGGTGTAGAGCGAAGTTTCAATGCCAAAATTTCTCCTCTTTAAAATTTAACGAGGATTTAAAAAATGGAACAAAAAACTTTTTTAAAAAAAGAAATAATAATTGGAAGAATAGATGAAACACTGGATGTTTTAAATCAAACAAAAAAACATATAGAGCTTATTGAGCTTGCGGCAAATATAATAATAAATGCTTTTAAAGCCGGCAAAAAGCTTTTAATCTGCGGAAACGGGGGAAGCGCAGCTGATTCCCAGCATATTGCGGCAGAAATGATAGGGAAATTTTACAGAATTGACAGACCGGCTCTTCCTGCGATTGCTTTAAGCACAAATACATCGATTATAACAGCGATAGGAAATGATTTCGGGTATGAAAAAACTTTTGTAAGACAAGTAGAAGCTCTTGGACAAAAAGACGATGTTCTTTTATCAATTTCAACGAGCGGAAATTCTGAAAATGCGTTGGAAGCTTCAAAACTTGCAAAACAAAAAGGGATGAAAATCATTTCTTTAACCGGAGATTCCGGCGGCATGCTAAAAGACATTTCAGACATTACAATAACGATTCCAAGCAACAATACGCCCATAATTCAAAATGCGCATATTACGATTTGTCATATCATTTGCGAATTAGTTGAAAACGAATTTTAAGGCTGTTATAAGCTACAAAACTTTCTTGACAAAGCGTTATACTAATCATTAAAAGAAATCGGCAAATGAAAAAGATGATTTTTGTAAAGCTTTAATTAGCGGGCGTTTCGGCTTCGCCGAAACGCCCGCTAACCCCTTACCTAGCCCGAGCCGCCCGTAGGGCGGCTCGGGCTATAGATATTAGCTTTTTAAGAAATTAACGAAAACTTATTTGGATTGGTATACATTGATTACAACTTGGCATCAGCTTCAAAAATTAATCAAAAAGCTTATCAAAAAAAGTTTTCTGCTCTTCGGGATTTTTCCATAATCCGTCAAACTCGGATTCCAGTTCTTCTTTTGTTATATTCAAAAAATTCCCGTCTTTTTTCGCAATTCTAAGAAAATCGCCAAGTTTAATTTTCCCGTCCCCGTTTTTATCAAGAACATTAATTAAATCATCAATTGTAATGTACTCATTACCAGGCTCTTTGTCGATTATTTGACAAACGCCCCTGCATATTTTTTTCCCGATATGAGCATAAATATTTTGCAGGTCATTTCTTGACAGATGTTTTTTTTCTTCATCACTGCCGGCGAGTTTTATTAAATCTGATTTTGTAATTGCGCCATCCCCGTCTACATCAAAGGCTTTAAACAGTTCTCTTACCGTAAATTCCTGTTTACTGCAAATATCTGCAATATCATTCAGTCTTTCTTCATATAAATCGTTATAATTGCACAAAAGTTTTCCGTTGATATTTCTGCACTGCTTTTCTTCGTTATTTTGCATAAAAAAATCCTCTTTTGTCCTTATCTTTTTATTATCGTATTTCTTTTAAACAACTTTATATGATTTTGACAAAGTAATTTTAGAAATGCCGAAAGGAGCTTTTTCAACTCTGTTTCTGCCGGATTCTTTTGCTTTATATAATGCTTTATCAGTTCTTTCGCAGAAATCAAGAGGAGTTTTGTCGGTAAAATCAAGCTGAGCAACGCCAATACTGATCGTAGCCCTGACAGGCAATTTTGTTTTATTAAATATTTCAGTTTCAACAAGATATCTTAGCCTGTCCATAAGCTCATAAGAGTCTGATTGGCTTGTTTCAGGCAAAATCAGGGCGAATTCTTCTCCTCCATAACGAGCGGCAATATCACAGGTCCTTGTTTTAGACGCAATAAGCAGTCCAAGTTCTTTTAAAATCGCATCACCGGTATTATGACCATGTGTATCATTAATTTTTTTAAAAAAATCAATATCAAAAAGCGCAAGACTAAGAGGCGATTTATGTCTTTTCGCTCTCGCAAATTCTTCAGAAAGCCTTAAATTGAATTCTCTTCTGTTCAGTAAACCTGTTAATGCGTCCGTTGTCGCTATACTATGCATATAGTCAGCTTTTCCTTTCGTAAAAGTCAGTGTTTTAGCAAGAACAAACCCTAATGAGCTTAAAACGCCAAAGACCACAAGAAAAGAAAGCGATTTATATATTGCGGGAATCTGATTAACAGGCAAAAGATAAAAATCAAACCAGTTGCTCAATTCCGTAATCAGGGTTACAACAGCAGAAACCCCAAGAATAATGCCTGCAATCTTTGTTTTTTTCTCTAAAATTGTTTGAAAAACAGGGATTATGCATAGAAAAAGATAATCTTTATTTCCTGAAAGCAGGGCAATTATAAGTAAAAACAATGATGTTGCGATAATATTCAAATTAAAGATGTTGTTACTGATTTTTTCGGAATTAAGAGTGGAATTTTGGGTTATATTTAAAACAATTTCAGTAAAAACCGCATATACCGCTAAAAAAGCCCAATTTATGCCTGCCAGCATTAAAAGGAGTCCATTTTGAGCAAACATAAAATGACCTGTATAAACCGCCAAATTTATGGCAATTGACATGGATAAAAAACGGTTTATTTTAATATTTCTAATTAGGCTGGAACAGTTAATATCCTTTAAAGACAATATTTTTTCCCTATTTAATACTAAACGACAAGGTTAATTAACTTAATTTTAAACTATTTTTTTATATTTAGGAAGAATATTAAGAAATAAGGAGATATAGTGATCTAATACCAAGTTGCAAGCAATGTAGCGCTGTGTTAAGTTAATTCATTGGAATTTATGACCGATAATATATGTAATTTTTAAAATTAACGTGGAAATCGTCACTAAAAGTGTCACCCTGAACTTGTTTCAGCATCTTTCCAGCATGCAATACAATACTTGCCGTTTCTTCGTTTTCTTTTCTTTTTGAACGCAAAAAGAAAAGAAAACGAAGCAAAAGAAAAGAAAAACTGAACCCCAAGGGGACAAATCAATCAGGGGCAAGCCCCCGAACCCCCTTGTATTCAAATGCTCACTTTTTGTCTTTTCTTGGCTTTTTACATAAAAAATATTATCGGTCATAAATTCCATAAAATTAATTTAACAATGCAATAGTTATTTTTCCTTTACCCTGCCCTTTATTTATGAGAATTTAATGTTAAATAATCTTGTGGTTTAATATACAAAAAGGATTTAATTTATATGTTGGTTTCGTTAGAATGGTTAAATGAATATGTTGATATAAAAGGCATTACGCCGGAAGAAATTGCTCATGCTCTTACAATGAGCGGGCTTGAGGTTGAAGATATTGAAAAAACCGGCGCGAATTTTTCCAATATAAAAGTAGCTGAAATCCTTGAAGTTAAACCTCATCCAAATGCCGATAAGCTCCAGCTTGTTGAAGTTTTTAACGGAACAGAAAAGAAAGAAGTCGTATGCGGAGCAAAAAATATAGCTAAAGGACAGTTTGTGCCTTATGCGTCAATTGGTTCCGAGGTAAAAGATAGAAAAACCGGCGAAAAATTTGTTTTAAAACCTGTTAAAATCAGGGATGTCGAATCACAAGGCATGCTCTGTTCCGCTGAGGAGTTAGGACTTAATACGTCTGATTTTCAGGAAGACGACGGTATATTAATTCTTAATCGGTTTAAAAACAATCTTATTGCCGGAGAAGACGTTAAAAAAGTTTTAAATATCCACGAAGATGTGATTTTCCATACAGCGCCTACCGCAAATCGAGGCGATGAAATGTCTTTACTCGGTATTGCAAGGGAAATTTGCGCTATTTTTAACAGATCATTAAAACAACCTGCATTAAAAAATTATAATATATCAGCCTCAAACGGTTTTGAAGTTGAAATAAAAGACCCTGATACCTGTAAATATTATGCCGTAGGGCTTGTAAAAGACGTTAAAATAAAGCCATCGCCGGATTGGATGATCAGAAGGCTTAATGCGTCAGGAGTCAGAAGCATAAATAATATTGTGGACATTACAAATTATGTAATGCTTGAATACGGACAGCCGCTTCACGCCTTTGATACAGCAAAACTTAACGGGAATTACCTTTGTGTAAGAAGAGCTAAAGAAAAAGAAACGATCATAACCCTTGATGAACAGGAAAGAAAGCTTGATAATAATTCCGTATTAATTTCCACCAGAGATAATGCTGTAGGACTTGCAGGGCTTATGGGCGGTTTTAACTCGGAAATTGACGAAAACACAAAAGATATTGCCCTTGAGTCAGCTTATTTTATTCCTTTAACCACAAGAAAATCAGCAAGAAGCGTGGGGTTAAGAACTGAAGCATCGGCAAGATTTGAAAGAGGCGTTGACATTCAGGCGGTAAAATCTGCTCTTTCACGAGCAATGAGTCTTATAGAAGAACTTGCTGAAGCTAAAATCGAAGGTATTGTTGAAACCGGAGAAGATAAGTTCCCTGATATTGATATTACATTAAGATTTGCTCAAATCAAAAGAATTCTCGGCACGGAAATTCCTCCTCCTAAATGTGTCGAAATACTTGAAAACCTTGGTTTTGAAATGCTTGGGCAGAACACTTTTTCTGCAAAAGTCCGTGTGCCAAGCTTTAGGGTAAATGATGCAACAAGAGAAATTGACCTGATTGAAGAAATCAGTCGCATTAACGGATATGACAGAATAGAATCAACGCTTCCCGCCAAAACTCAGGTTGCTGAAACTTCCAATGAAATCTTATCACTGTCTAAAATACATAATTTATTCATTGGAAAAGGGTTTATGGAAATTGTAACGTCTTCACTCATTGGAGAACCTCTTTTAAAGTGGCTTGGTGTTGAGTATATAGAAGAGCAGGCTGTAAAAGTTACCAATCCGCAGTCTGAAGAATATTCCATGCTTAGACAAAGCCTTATTCCAAATATAGCTCAGGTTGTAAAATACAATTTTGATCAGGGACAAAAGAATCTTCGGATATATGAAATAGGCAAAACGTATTTATATAAAGGCAATACAGACGAAAAAAATGCCGGAACAGAGGAAAAACGGATATTAGCAGGAGCAATAACCGGAGATATAACCTCCGCTTTATGGAAAACTGCGCAAAAACCCGATTTTTATTCATTAAAAGGGATTATCGAAGATTTAATTTCTGAATTCAAGCTGGAAAACAGAATAGAATACCTTCCTGAATCTGATGTAAAATATCTTCATCCCGGAAGAGCCGCTAAAATAAGCCTTTCAGGGAAACAGCCCGTGGTTTTAGGCTTAATAGGCGAACTTCATCCTGATATTATTCAGAAGCGCAAGTTTAATCAGCCTGTTTACCTTTTTGAAATAAACATTGAAGAACTTTTAGCCAACATAAATTATGCGTTGCCAAAATACAGACAAATTCCGCAATATCCGTCAGTAAGCAGGGATATTGCATTTATTGCGCCGGAAAGCATCAGCTATCAGGAATTAACAAAAATATTCAAGAAAGTTTCTTCGAAATTACTCAAAAAAGTTGATATTTTTGATTTGTATCAAGGTGAACATGCGCCTTTGGGATCAAAAAGCGTAGCTTTCAGAGTTACTTTACAGGATTTGGAAAAAACTCTTACTGATGAAGTAATTGATCTGGAAATTGCAAATATTAAGAACGGGTTAAAAAAAGCTTACCCGGAAATAGCTTTCAGGGAATAAACGGTTTTGATATATTAAGTAACAGACAAAAAATTTTCAGCTTTTATTAAATTTTGCCGAACGAGCGAAGCGAGTGAGGCAAACAAACAACAAAAGCCCCTTCCCTTTGAAGGGAAGGGGTTGGGGTTAGGTAGATAAAAACACGAAAACTTTTTGTTACCTACTTATACTTGATCAGCTACTTTACAATTTGACCATTATTAAAAATTTTTGATAAAGTTTTCCTAAAAGATAAATTTTAATCTTTTTCTAAGATACTAAAGATTAAAGATATTAGCGAAATGATAAATAAGGAAAAATTTTATTAATGAAGTGGAAAGCAGACCTGCATGTTCATTCCAAGTATTCAGACAAGCCTACTAATTGGCTTTTAAAGCAATTTGGTTGTTCAGAATGCTTTAGTGAGCCCGAAGAAATATATCAAGCCGCTAAAAAACAAGGAATGACCTGTGTAACCATTACAGACCATAATGATATAAGAGGTTGTCTTGAAATTTTAAAATATCCGGATGCTTTTATTAGCTGTGAAATATCCACGCTTTTTCCTGAAAATGATTGCAAACTGCATATTTTAACTTATAACATCTCTGAACATCAATATTATGAAATGATGAAGCTGCGCTATAATGTATATGATCTCAGAGAATATATTATTGAGAATAAAATTCTTTATTCGCTTGCCCATCCTATTTATTCGGTAAATGACAAACTTACGCCCGAAGTTTTTGAAAAAATGCTTGTACTCTTCAATACATTTGAAATTAACGGATGTCGAAGCATTGAACAAAATAATATTTTAAAAATAATTCTTAATAATTTAACCCCGGAAATTATAAATGAACTTGCGGCGAAATATAACATAAAACCAGCAGGAGAAGCATGGAGAAAAACTTTTACAGCAGGTTCCGACGATCATACCGGTTTAAAAATTGCGGCAAAATATTCTGAATCCGAAAAAGCTTCAAATATAAAAAACTTTCTGGAAAATATAATAATTGAAGGAAAATTTGAGGAAAAAGGCTTTAATCTCAATCCTAAAGGACTTGCGCATAATTTATACAGCATTGCGTATCAATTTTATTCAGAAAGACTTGATTTGGAAAAATTTGTTACCAAGGATATAAGCCTTAAAATTATTGACCAGCTTCTTCTTAACAAGGAAAGAGAAGAAGATTTAATATCAAAATTAATTTTGAACTTTAGAAATACTACGTTTAAAGCGTTAAATAATGATCAGGAACTTTTATCAAATTCTTTGATAAATATTATCAATAAAACAATGATAACAAAGCATAGTGATATCATAAAGGATATAACGCCTGAAAATATTGCGGAAAAATGGTTTGTAGTGGCAAACAGCAATATCAACGCAGGACTTTCTCATTTAATCAACTATCTTCTAAATACCATTAAGAAAGGAAACGTCTTTGATATTTTCCATACGCTTGGATCAGTCGGTTCTTTATATTTTTTAATTGCGCCGTATTTTATCGCTTATTCTATGTTTGAAAGAGATAAGAATTTTGCGTTTAAATTAAAGGAAAAATTTGGCGGAGATAAACAGGACGTTAAAGTGGCGCATTTTTCCGACACTTTTTATGATGTAAACGGGGTGGCGAAGACACTTCAACAAAATCTAAAAACCGCAAAAAAAATCAATAAGGACTATACAATAATTACCTGTATAAATTCAGATGAGAATGTTCAAAAAGTATTGGATGAAAAGGTTTTTGAGCCTATCGGGAAATCTGAAATACCTGAGTATTCCGAGCTGAATTTTTATTATCCGCCGTTTCTTGAAATGCTGGATTATTGTTATAACCAAAACTTTACGCATATTCACTGCGCAACGCCTGGACCTATAGGACTTGCGGCTTTAAGCATATCAAAAATACTTAAAAAGCCCATTTATGGAACTTATCATACGGCTTTCCCTCAATATATGTCATATTTAACCGGTGATTCCACAATGGAAAAAATCGCATGGAAGTATATGATCTGGTTTTATAACCAGCTTGACATTATCTTTGTCCCCTCAAAAATAATGATAGAGGAGCTGGCATCCAAAGGCATAGACAGCAGAAAGCTTAAATTGTATCCCCGAGGCATAGATATTGACAGATTCAGACCAATCGTTGCAAAAAATCCTGAAACCATTAAATTACTCTATGTTGGACGAATTTCTCAGGAGAAAAACCTTCATTTACTTGCAAAAGCGTTTAAAAAATTATCTGCCGAAAGAAATGATGTTGTGCTGCAGATAGTGGGCGATGGTCCATACAGGGAGGAAATGTTTAATTATCTCAAAGATTCAAATGTTATATTTACAGGTTATAAACAGGGAGATGAGCTTGTAAGACTATATTCAGAGGCTGATTTATTTGTATTTCCCTCAACAACAGACACTTTCGGGAATGTTGTTTTAGAAGCGCAGGCATGCGCTACTCCTGTTCTTGTTACTGACAGCGGCGGACCTATGGAAAATATAATTCCAGAAGAAACAGGAATTATAGTACAGGGAAATTCTGATGAAGCTATTTATAAAGGTATAAAAACCCTTCTTGATAAAGACAGGCTTGGCAGAATGTCTGAAAAAGCTTTTGAATATATGAAAAATCGTTCTTTTGAAGAAGCTTTCCTGCAAACCTGGAAGTTTTATGAAAATGACAGCCTGAAAGATTTTGAAGCAAAGCCTGGTCTGAACTTATCTCAAGATTCAGTTTTGCAAAAACTATGAATTTTATACTATACCAATCAATAAAATAAACCGGCAAATGAAAAAGATGATTTTGGTAAAGCTTTAATTAGCGGGTGTTTTGCCTTCGGCAGCATGAATGAGTTAAAACACCCGCTTGCGCTACAAAACACCCGCTATACTCTTACTGAGCCCGCGCCGCCCGTAGGGCGGCGCGGGCTGTAGATATTAGCTTTTTAACAAATTAATGAAAACTTATGCAGAATTATATAAAATTAAAATTTATTTTGATAACGGCGCAGAATTGCCTTTCATTTCCATTTTATGTTGTTGAAAATTGCCTTTCATTTTTTCTTTCATTTGTTCTCTTTTTTGTTTAACTTCTTCTTTTATTTTCTGGAATTCCACTTTTTGCTCAGGAGTTAAAATAGATTCAAATTTCTGCGCGTTTTTTTCGCGAATTCTGTTCGCTTCATCTATAAGAGGTTTCATCTCTTCCATTTTAGCTTTTAGTTGTTCCTGAGATGCTCCTGATTTTTTCATTTCTATTATTTCCTGTCTTTTAGCTTTTATTTTTTCAACAACAGGTTTAATTTCAGGTCGCGCTTCTTCATGAAACTTTTTTGCCTGAGCTTTTTGTTCTTCGGTAAGATTTAATCTGTTTTGAATTTCATCTTTTTTTTCTTTAAATTTCTCTTTATGCTCCTGTTTCATCTTGCCGTATCTTTCCATATCAGGATTTTTTTGAGCAGACGCAAAATTTCCGACTAACAACAGAACCAAAACAAATACGGTCGAACTTGATAAAGTAAACAATTTTTTCATAAAATTCTCCTTTTTAAATCTTGTACTAATTAAGTAAATCTATAAGTTTATTTTGAAGTTCTTTTCTGGCGGCAAATAATCTTGATTTTACAGTGCCTATAGGACATTTAAGCTTTACAGAAATTTCTTCATAAGTCATTTCTTCTATGTCATAAAAAGTTATCGCTTCTCTTAATTTTGGCTTAAGTGTTTCAATTGCGTTAATTATTTTTTTGCGTCTTTCATTCAATAATATTAACTCATCAGGAGTTATTTTCTTATCTTTAATATTGATTAAATTCTCTTCTTCAAAATCAGTTTTAGTATATTGACTGAACTGTTTTGATTTTAAATGATCTTTACAGGTATTTATCGTGATTTTTTTTATCCAGCTGTGAATTTTCCCATTATTTTGATATTTAGGCAAATTTTTCCAGATTTTTATAAAAACTTCCTGTTGAATATCCTGAAAATTTTTAGTTCCGGTAAATAACATAATAGTGTTTTTGATGTTATGACCATAAGATTTTATTATGTTATCAATATTTTCTTTTTCTTTTTCTTTTTTAAAGCTGTTATTCATTTTTTTAATAAACCGTCAACAATCCATATTCATCTGTTGGAAGACCCATTTCCGCAACGATTGATTCATTTTCAGCGTAAGAAATTTCAAGAGTATTAATATTGCTATTCATAAGATTTAAATAATTTGCTGAAAAATAAGTTAAAGACAATATTATAAAACCTGCTGCTATTTTAACAATATTATCATCTAATCTCTTTTTATAGATTTTTTTATAATAGGGTTTTATTTCTTTTATAAGAGTTTCTGTTTTTTTCATTTTTGCGTGTTCATGCCGGCAATCCTCACAAATTTCAAGATGTTTTGCGAGCGCTTCTTCTGTTGCAAAAATAAATAAAGATTCGTATTTGTTGCATTTATCGGACATATTTTTTACCTTTACCAAATGTCAAAAGTAATTAAGTTTAAATTCCTGTTATTTTTTAAAACGAGTTTTTTTTTAATTTGTTCATTTTTAAAAAGAATTTAATTTTTCGGGAACAAAATTAAATTCTTTTCATCTTTATAAAACAACAACTCCTTAACACTCAAACTCCCCTTACTCCATTTTTTTAAATGGAGTTTTTTATTTATACAAATCTAAAATAGATATGCGATAAAAATTTGCATTTTCACCAGCCGGCTATGAACAGTTGGAACCTTTCTCCGTTTAAAAAGTAATAAAAAAATTAATAATTATTTAATTCTTGGAAAAGGATTAAGTATGTTATCATATATAAAATTAATTATAAAAGATAAAAATTTTTAAGGAGGAAATAATGACTGATACAATAATTTTAGGAGTTTTATTACGCAAAAGAGTAAAATCTTCAGAAAGTTTTCAGGAAATTCTTTCAAAACACGGCTGTATTATTAAAACAAGAATTGGTATACATAAAGCTTCAGACAATGTATGTTCACCTGACGGAGTGATTCTCCTTGATGTAATCGGCAGCGATGCTGATATTACCGCTCTTGAAAATGATATAAAAGCGATTGACGGCGCAGAAATTCAAAAAATGGTCTTTACGTTTTAATTTTTTAGATATAAAGAAAGGAAAAATAACAATGTCAGAGAAAAAAATAACAAAAGATATGAGTATACTGGATATAGTCAAACAATACCCTGAAACATTCGAGGTTTTTGCAAGTCATGGATTAGGCTGTATAGGTTGCGCAGCGGCAAGATTTGAGAATCTTGAAGCAGGCGCAAAAGTTCATGGACTAGACGCTGATAAGCTTGTTGAAGAACTTAACGCTGTTTTAGATTAAAAAATATCTTATAAAAAAGTTTTGAGAATATTTACAACTTGCGCCGCCCGTAGGGCGGCGCAAGTTGGGTAAGGCTGCAACGGGCGTTTTGTCTTTGATAAAACGCCCGCATATTAGAGCTTTACCCCCCTTTTTCCTTTTTATTTAACTTGAATTGCTAAATAAATAATTTTATATTTGGCGTAGCGGCTGGCTTCGCCAGCCGCTACGCCGTTTTAAGGGCATGCGGCTCGCAGGCTTTGCCTGCGAGCCGCATAA
>JAKLDH010000002.1 GCA_022703625.1 Cyanobacteriota bacterium
CTTTCCTATGCTGTATTCCAGTCGTGATATGCTGTCGTGATAGTCTTTTAGTATGTTTAAGTATTCAATAACAATGTCAAAATACGATTTTTGAGCGGTAAGGCTTATTACAAGCGGGTCTTTTCCCAGTTCATACCTTATTCTTGTTTTTTCAATTATTTCATTTTCAACAGGGATAATTTTTTTGTCGTATTGATAAAGGTTAAACCGGAGCCTGCTTACATCAAGGAAGTTTTTCCTTACCTCGGCTTCAATATTCTTTTTAAGGGCATTTTCGTCTATACCAAGTTTATCAATAGTTTTTTCCGCCTCTTTTATTTCTCCTTGCTGACGATACCAAATTGGAATATCGAAGTTTGCCTGAAGTAATAGATCCTGATTACTTTCAGGGTTTATTCTGGCGATTCCGGCTCCCAACTCCAAATCCGGAATCCTGTTTTTCTTTGCAAGGATTATTTCTTTTTTTGCAACGTTTTTCTTTGTTTCTATTATTTTTAGTTCAGGACGACTGCTATAAGCAATTTTTTGTAATTCCTCTATACAGGTTTCCTGCTTATAATCAGGATTGTCCGTTATTATTTCGTTAATCCCAAGTGAACTCTCAAGTTTAACAGCCTGAATTTGAATGGCAGACGGCAGGTTTAAGAGCGGAATCAGTTCTGTTTGAGCTTGCTTTAGTTCAATTTCCGCATTTTCAAGTTGTGTTTGTGCTTTTAATAATTCAGATTCAGCCTGCAACAGGTCAGTATATGGAATTTTACCGGCGGTTTCCCTTTTCTGCGCAATTTCTCTTAATTTTTTTGTGTTTTCAATAATCTTTTGGTTAGCTTTAATTTTTTCCTGCGCAATATACAGGTTAATAAACGCAAGCTTCACTTTGTTTCTCAATTCCCACGCCTTCTGCTCCACTTCACTTGAAATAACATTAAGTTTTGCCAGTGCGACATTTTTCCTTGCTTTTCTTTTAAAGCCAAGTTCAAAAATTTGGTTAATTCCAATCAGGTCGTCTGTATTTCTTCCTACGGCATAAATGGAGAAAAATTCAGGGTTAGGAATGGCATTGGCTTTTGCTACTCCTGCTTCTCCAATGGGAATTTGCGCCTTCTCTGACTGCAATTCAAGATTCTGGTTTAAAGCTGTAGCAATTGCCTCTTCCAGAGTTAGTTCAAGCGCATTTTCCTGAGAAAAAGCTCCTTGCCCTACTAAAATAACGATTAACAAAATATAAAATATTTTAAATTTTATGTTTTTAAACATAATAATCCTGCCTTTTAATTTAAAGATAGCCTATTGTTAATTTTCAAACCACTTTGTGCGGAGGGTTTGCAATTTTTCCATATCTTCCTGATGTTCAGTAATGATTTCCTGAGCAATTGTTTTTAATTCTTCTCTATCTGCCCGATTAACAATGTCCTGGGCTTCTTTAATGGCCTTTTTATTATGTTTTATTAATTTATCAATAAATGTACGGTCATAGCTCACAGGTATATGCTTTCCTGTGGCTGTTTTATAGCATCTTTTCTCATTATGATTATGCAGTCCCATTGTTTTTGACCTTGCAGATGCTAAATCACATGTAAACAAACTAAAAATAGTAAATAATACCAATAAAAGAGTGTATTTTTTCATAATTAATATCCTCATATTATTAAACTAACTGACAAATAGGGATTCGTCAGGGTTTAAATTATGAGGACAACTGTTTTAAGAGCATTTAAATTATTACAAGCTATTGGCTTATAATCAGGTAAAAATATATTATTTTCAGTAACATTAAAATCTATTTCTATGGCATTAAAGTCAGAAATGTCAGCTATAATATCATTAAGTTGGTTTTGGTTATATGTAATTGTTTGATTCAAATTCTTAGCTTTAACAAAGAAATCCTGGCATTCGTTGCAACTCTGAACATTAAAGATTGCATTTTCCTCTAAATTATTAATTAAATCACTACAGCAACTTTCAAATCCAAGTATATTAAGTCCTATATGATTGTCAGAACCGGAACAAAAAGCAACTGCGCTAAGATTACCTGCACCAAGCAGCAGGTAAAAACCTAAACATATCCATATTATGAACTTTTTGTACATACCGATTTTCATTGGAATTTTTTACATCTAGTTTAGCTTATATTAGAATTATGTTATATTATATGATTTTTGTCCACAGGATATTTGTTTCTTAATGTAAAATTAAAGCTTTGGAATGTCCACAAAACTGCATTAGTTACCAGCACCAAAACCAAGAATGCCAAAAACAAAAACCTGAACAAATAAAAAATAACATTCCTTTCCTCCATTTTCTATTACAACTAACGACCATTAAATTATTTATACCATATTTTTTTATAAACAAAAAATGGTGTACAATTTTTATTAATTGTTAATTACGGGTGTGGAATGGCTTTGGCGAAAGGTTTATATAGGTTTTCGATAATATCATTTATGATGGTATTGCAGTTTGCCTTAATAACTTCAGGTTTATCTGCTCCCTTATGCTGCCATAATTTCTCAGCAAAAGCTGATATTATGAATCAGGAATGTGCCTGCTGTCAAAATACATTGATTAATTTTAATCAGCAGGAGTGTCCTTATTGCAAGGAAGGATGCGTTTGTAAACACCATAAAAAGCGGAGTAAACAAATCCCTGCCCCATTAGCACAGATTTTTTCGATTTTAGAAGAAATATCTTATGCTGGTATTTATGTAATACCTTCTGCCTTGCATAGAGAAAAAGAGTGTTTTAAGAATTTTATACGGACATATACGCCAAAAAGCAATAAACTCGATATTTTGCGAACTATTGTGATGCTGAACTAAAAAGCAGGAGAGATTAACCGTTTAATTTATTTTTTATAGTTCAGTAATTAGAAAATTTAGAAAGGAAAATTTAAATGAAAAATAAGTCATTAATTATTGCTTTAGTATTTGTTTTAACAGTTATGGCAGGATTTATCCTTGCAGAAAAAAGTTTTGCTTGTACAGACTGTGCGAAAAACGTTAAATGTGAAAAATGCGTAAATGGCTGCAATGATAATTGCCAAGCCTGCGAAAAGTGCAGGGAACATTGCTCCAATTGTCAAACCTGTATAGACAAAGGCTGCACACAATGTGCTGATTGCGTTCAATGCTGCCCAAACTGTGAACAGTGTAATTGTTGCGAAAAATGCGCTGAACATTGCTCCAAGTGTCAGGTATGTCAGGAAAAAGGCTGCAGCCAGTGTGAAGAATGCGTAGAATGCTGCGAAGATGGTAATGATTGTTGCCAAAACTGCAATAAATAATAGATAGCTGAATATCGGGGAGGGGTTACTTAATGTAATCCCTCTTTTTAATGAGCTAATTGCCCATCTCTATATTTTTTTAATTTATATTCTTGAGATAATAAATTAAAAAGGGAGAAGTTAAAAATGACAAAAACAACTGTTAAATTGAATATAAGAGGCATGAGCTGCGCCGGATGTGTAGCCAAAATCGAAAAATCCCTTAATGTAAATAGTGGGATACTTGAATCCAGCGTTAACCTGACATTAAAAAACGCTACAATAATTTATGACAGCGATAAAACAAATTTATCCCAGATTAATAAACAAATTTCTGATATTGGATATGAAGCCACGGAAGATGAACCCTCGGAGGAAGACGAGGGTAAGGAGTATAAAAACCAGAAGAAAAATTTTATGCACAGCTTGATATTAGCCCTTCCCGTCCTTGTAATCAGTATGGCAGGCGTTGATTTTGTTTATAAAAATTACTTAATGATGGTATTATCTATCCCTGTAATATTTGTTTTTGGTAGGCAATTTTTTATTGGTCTGTATAAAGGAATTAAAAACAAATCTGCTGATATGAATACATTAATTGCTGTTGGTACAGGTGCTGCATTTTTATACAGTGCAGCTGCAACACTATTTCCTGAGTTATTCACTTCTATCGGCATTGAACCTCATGTTTATTATGAAGTTGCCACAATAATCATCGCCCTGATCCTTATGGGAAGAATGCTTGAAGCTAAAGCAAAAGGTAAAGCATCATCAGCAATTAAAGGATTATTAACCCTGAGCCCTAAAATAGCCAGAATTATTGAAAATGGGAAAGAAAAAGAAGTTTCAATTGATGATTTAAAGGTAGGGAATATAATTCTTATTCGACCCGGCGAAAAAATTGCGGTTGACGGTGAAATTATTGAAGGAGCTTCAAGCGTTGACGAGTCGATGATTACCGGTGAAAGTATGCCTGTTGAAAAACATACAGGCGATAAAGTAATCAGCGCAACGATTAATAAAACAGGCAGTTTTAAATTCAGAGCTACCCAGGTTGGAAAAGATACAACTATTAACCAGATAATAAAACTCGTAGAAAACACTCTCGCCTCTAAAGCCCCGATACAAAGGCTTGCTGATACAATTAGCGGGTATTTTGCAATAACAGTAATAGTAATAGCAATAATTACAGGCATAATATGGATGTTTATTAAGCCTGAATTGGCGATTGTCGCATTTGTTTCCGTTCTTATTATTGCCTGTCCCTGCGCATTGGGACTTGCAACGCCGACTGCTGTTATGGTAGGCGCAGGATTAGGCGCACAAAGGGGAATATTGATTAAAAACATTGAAAGTCTTGAGATAGCAAATAAAATAGACACTGTTGTTTTTGATAAGACAGGAACTATAACTAAAGGAGAAATGCAGGTTGCTGATATTTATACAAATATTGATGAAAAAGAACTGCTTTATTACGCAGCATCAGCAGAGAGCCTGTCAGAACATCCTATTTCTATTGCAATAGTGCAAAAAACAAAAGATAAAAATATACAACTTACAAAACCGGAAAATTTTGCGTCGGAATCAGGGCTTGGAATTACTGCTAATATTGATTCAAGACAAGTTATAATAGGCAATAAGGGTTTTCTAAATAATAATTGGATTAATACAGATGAGTTCTCCGACAGGATTGATGAATCTTTAAGCAAGGGACAGACTGCAATTATGGTTGCATATGACAGTGCTGCTAAAGGAATAATTGGTATTTCAGATACTATAAAGCCTGATTCAGCAGATGCTGTTAAAAAATTAAACTCAATGGGTATTAAAACAATTATGCTGACAGGGGATAACCCTAAAAGTGCGGCTGCAATAGCAGAAAAAGTAAGTATTAAAGAATACATAGCCGAGGTTTTACCACAGGACAAGGCTAAAAAAGTAAAAGAACTGCAAGAAAAAGGCAATAAAGTTGCTATGGTAGGCGACGGGATTAACGATGCCCCCGCTTTAATTCAGGCGGATGTTGGTATTGCAATAGGCACTGGAACAGACATTGCAATAGAATCATCTGATATAACCCTTATCAAAGGAAGCCTGAAAGATGTTGCTGAATCTATAATATTATCAAAGCAAACTATAAAAACAATCAGACAGAATCTTTTCTTTGCGTTTATTTACAATGTTCTGGGTATTCCAATTGCAGCAGGGGTTCTTTATCCGTTTTTTGGGATTTTATTAAACCCGATGATTGCGGCAGCAGCAATGTCCTTAAGCTCTGTATCGGTTGTTACAAACAGCTTAAGACTTAAAAATATAAAATTTTAATAGATTATTCACTTTGTTCAGGTTGCTCAGGCATATTTTGCATCATCCCGCCTCGCATCCGTCCGGGCATTTGTCCGGGCTGCATTTGTTGTTTCTGTTGCATCATTTGGCGCATCATCGGACACTGGAACTCGACAGGTAACCTGCCTGTCTGCATATAATTTATCCATTGAAAACAAATCATTCCGGCGATTATTACTGCATAAATAATTAAAATCCATCCAAAAACTGCTCCAACTATTTTTTTCCAATTCTCTTCTTTTGTAGCAGCAGTTATGAGCCAGTAGCCTACGCCAAAACCTATTGCGATAATAATAAATTCCAATAGTGCGAACATTAATGTAGCTAACATCTTTTTCCTCCTGTAGTCTGTGATTTTAATAAACAATCATAAATATTCTAAAAACAACAGAGCCGGTAGATTGATAAATTTATTAGGAAATAATATCTATTGGGAATTACCTTTGAGCATCTTTATTTATTACATCGCCCCGCTGACCAGTCTGGAAATTAAACTTGTACTGATAATTATCAAGTTTTTTGATGTCGAGTAGCTCTTCTGGAGGAGTATTTAGCAATTTTATACTTAAATCATTAGCCAATTTTTCAACTCTATCAAGGTCTTCAGGATTCACGTCCTTGTTTTCTGCTTTTGCCTTGCGAATTTTACTTTCAAGTTCCGCCTGTTCCTGTGGGAATACACCATCTTTTAAATGTACGCTGTAAGCTTCTCCTGTTGATATTCTCTGGATTATAAATCCATCGCCAATTTCAGGCTGAATGCTCAATGTTCCAAAGTTAGTTCTTGCGCTTGTCATCATAGATGCAGTATCCACCCAGCAAGGACCGTTTTTTGAAACAACTCTCAAGTCAGTCCTGTCAATTACTCCATCGGGAAAGAGCCTTTCAAGAACTGCTTTTATCTGGACATAAGAAATAACAAGTCCGTCGCATAAGTGCCCATGGATAAGTGCAAGGTCTTTAAGCGAAATATCCTTGGTTTTTAATGCATATCTGCCCAATGCACTTTCCGTATCAAGAACATTTATAGGCTGGTTATATTTCGCATTAACTGCCCACTCTGGATAATACCAGTGTGAAACCAAATTTGATTTCGGTGTACAAGCGGTAATCATTCCTGAAAATAATAATATAATTAATAACAAATTGATTTTTTTCACCTTACTTCCTCTCTACAGGTTGTAATTTGCCGTCAATATTTTCATATTTTCCACATTTTCCTTTTTCTCCTGGTTCGATAATACATTCATTTGGGCAATTAGGACATTTAACAGTTTTGCCTTCCTGTTTTCTTTGTTCTTGTCTGGTGGGAGGTTTATCCTTTTTTATCAGAATATTATCTATAGCAAAAGCACCGGATACAGACAATAAAAGTATAATGCCTACTATTGCGAAAAGCCTTTTTACCTGTTTTCTTACGACATAATAAGGCACTATGTGCAAAACTAGAAATATAAGAAACGGAATTGCCATATATTTATGCAAAGCCCAGGCTGAAGATTTATGCATTAAATGCTCAAATCCGTATTCTTTAACCATTGCATAACCGCTTATAAAATAGAAAATTATGAGTAGAAGCAGTAACCAACCTGATATTTTGGCAATTTTTAATAGATTTTTTTTAGTCACTTTAATTCCTTACATTGAAAAACCAAATATATGCGTAGCTACATAAAAGATTCCTGCAAGAATAAATATTACCCCTGTAATCTTTCGCATCCAGAATTCAAATTTTACAAGGCTGTTATAGGCTTTGCCCACGGAATTCATACTGAACGCAATAATAAACGCAAATAAAATTACCGGCAATCCTGTTCCTATGCCGAAAGCCAGAGGCAATACAAGTTTTGAATTGTGCTCTAAAGATAAGGAAATCAGGCTTCCAAAGAAAAGAGCCGCTGATATAGGACAAAACGACAATGCAAAAAGTATCCCAAGCAGCATTGCCCCTAAAATTCCAAATTTGGATGCTTTATCCTGTAAATTTCCACATGTAACTCCTGCGGAAAAATTTAATTTAATGATTCCAAGCAGGATTATTCCTACTATAATCAGGACAGGCCCTAAAATTATGCCCATATATTCCTGAAGGAAAGTTGCCACAGCGGGAACTGACAAAAGCCCCGCCACAATTAACATACCTACAAGCACATAACTGAGCACCCTGCCAAATGTGTACAGGAATCCTGATAAAACTGTTCTGTAAGGGCAAGTTACATTCTTTCCTATATAAGAAACAGCAGCTATATTAGTTGCAAGCGGACAAGGGCTAATTGAAGTTAATATACCGAGCCATAGGGCTGATAACATTGCTAAAAGCATCTTTATTACTCCATAATTTTATTAATTTCTTTAGTAATATATTGCTTAAATTCACCCTCATTACCCAGCTTTGTCCATATTTTATCCAGGTTTTTTGATTGTATTTCTTTACCAGCATTAATTTTTGACAGGACAACAGACTTTGTATAAAGCCCATAATCTTTAAAATAATGCTTATTATTTACTTCATCAAGATTTACAGCTTTATAGATAACTTTGCTGTTGTTTAAAGCATTTACCGCCTCCTGAGTAAATTTTTCAATTTTTTGACAGCTTACGCATCTTGGCTTTGCATAAAAATAATAAACAGTTATGCCATCCTGCATTTTAACTTCCGATTTTACCGGCACAATATTCTTTACAGGCGTTTTTTCCGGTTTATCCCAGGGAAAAGTGAACCCCATAAGTAATAATGCCGGGATAATCAAAAGCCCTGATAATAAAATTCTTCTAACCATTTAATACCTCCTCCGAAAATTTTGATTAATAATATTATGAGCTTATTTCTTTAATATTTCTAATTTAGCAACAGCCACCGCAATCACAAGAATTTTTATTTGGCGCGCAATTTATATCACAAGAATTTTTATCTGAACAGCATTCTTCATTTGCTGATAAATATCCTTTGATTTCATCAACGGACGGGACTTTTCCCGAAATTTTCACCTTTCCGTCAACCGCCAAAGCAGGTGTCATCATTACTCCAAAATTCATAATCTCGGTAATATCTTTCACCTTTTCAATTTCAAACTCAATTCCGAGTTCTTTTGCAGCTTTTTCTGCTGCTTCGGCTAATTTTTCACATTTGGGACAGCCTGTTCCTAAAATTTGTATTTTTTTCATTGTTTTCCTCCTTTTTTAAAGTAACTATGTATTTTATCTTTAATCTGATCCCTGACTTCCGTAAACGCTTTTAATAATTCTTCCTGAGTTCCAATTGCTTCGGCAGGGTCAAAAAAGCTCCAGTGAAGCCTCTCTGCCTTTCCGGGGAATATCGGGCAGGATTCTTTTGCGTTATCACACACTGTTATTATTATGTCGAAAGTTTGATTAATGTATTCGTTAACCGATTTAGAAGTATGATTAGATATATCAATTCCTATTTCTTTCATTACTTTTATGGCATTGGGATTAACCTCTGTAGGATTTACTCCTGCTGAATACACATCATATTTATCACCATAAAATTGACGCATTAATCCCTCCGCCATTTGTGAACGGCAGGAATTGCCCGTGCATAAGAATAAGACTCTCTTTTTCATGCTCCAACTCCTGTAAAATATTTTTGCTCAAACCATTTTGATAGGTTTACCAGATTAACCAGCACAGGCACTTCGACAAGTGGACCGATAACAGCAGCAAACGCAACACCAGAGCCTATACCAAAAACCGCTACCGCTACGGCTATTGCCAGTTCAAAATTATTACTTGCAGCAGTAAAAGATAATGCGGTTGATTTTGGATAACCTTCTTTGAGCTTTATACTCAGGAAAAAGCTGAGTAAAAACATTACAACAAAATAAATAAGCAGTGGTATAGCTATTTTAATCACATCAAAGGGGATTTGTACGATTAAATTACCTTTCAGGCTGAACATTACAACAATTGTAAATAATAAGGCTATAAGCGTTATAGGACTGATTGCAGGTATCAGCTTGTTTGAATACCAATCAAATCCCTTGAATTTTATTGCGGTATAACGTGTGATTATTCCTGCTATAAATGGAATTCCAAGATAAATAAACACACTTTCAGCAACAAGTCGGGGGTCAACGTTGACAATACTGCCCTCAAGACCTATTAATGGAGGAAGTATGGTTATAAAGAACCACGCATATACGCTGTAAAAGATAATTTGAAAAATACTGTTAAACGCCACAAGTCCTGCACAGTATTCCCCATCGCCATCAGCCAGAGTGTTCCAAACTATAACCATCGCAATACAGCGGGCAATACCGATTAAAATCAAACCCACCATGTACTCAGGCTGTCCTGATAGAAAAGTTATGGCAAGCAGGAACATTAAAATTGGACCTATTATCCAGTTAAGGAACAATGAAAGCCCTAAAACTTTAATATCTTTAAAAACAAGCGGCAAATCCTCATATTTAACCTTGGCAAGAGGAGGATACATCATTAAAATTAAGCCAATAGCAATAGGAATATTAGTTGTCCCAACCTGAAATTTATTTATAAATTCTTCAGTTCCCGGAATAAAATATCCCAAACCAATGCCTAATGCCATTGCAAGAAATATCCATAATGTCAGGTTTCTATCAAGAAAATTTAATCCGCAGGTTGCTTTTTTATGCATTTATTTTTCTCCTCTTACACTACATCTAACAACACTTGCCGCTTTTACCATTAGAGCAATCGCAGGTAGGTTCAGTTCCCATTAATTTGCCCATAATAATAGCGTATGCGCAACCGACTCCTGTTTTAACTTCGATTGCGCCAGCCGGACAATTTTTTGCGCATGCTCCGCATTCCATACAGGAATCCTTATCAATAATTTCTGCTTTGCTTCCCTTTATATCAAATACTCTGTGCGGGCAAACGTTCACGCACATTCCACAACCAACACACTTGTCAGGCATATATTTTAGGGTTGAAACATTCTTTAAATATTTATTTTTCATAATATTATTACCCCCACGCATATAGATAAAATAATTGAAGGAACAGCGTATTGCATTTCCTTTATCACGCCTGAAAATGATGTATAAGTTGATGCTCCTGTAAAATTCATTGCATAAAATGCGGACATGGCAGGAAAAACAAGCAAATAGCCTAAGTCATGCAATAAATTCTCTCCCGGTAAAAACAGGCTTGCCATAATAAGTCCCAATAACCAGCCTTTAAATGCAAAAGCCCTGCCCGGAATCCATGGCAATAAAACCGGAGTAAGAACACACCCTGCGATTAAAGCGCCTAAATAAGCATACAAATCTTTTATCCCAAAATGCTTAATCCCTATAAAATTTAGCAAGAAAAGCAATAGTAAAACAATGATAGAAGGTTTTATAGCGGCTGTTAATTCCAGTGGTGTTAAAACCAGACGGTCAATCATATTAAATTGCACTGTCCGCATTTCTTTTGTTGCTTTCATCCCTGCATTAATAAATTCTTTTATGTCCTTTGCCCTAACAGGTCCATAAGTCACCTTAAAACCTGAATCTTTTAAAACTTCATGTGCGGATATTCCTACTGCTCCCAGTTGTGGAACTATAATTGATTTATGGGAAACAACCTCAGCTAATTTCACCTCGGCAATACGGTTAACAAGCTCATTTGTGGCAAAAGTTCCTTTTGCAGCAGCACACCATACATTGATTCCTTTAGTATCAAGCACAAGTATCCATGCATTCAGGTCTTGAAGTTCTTTTCTAAGGGTATCAACGGTCAACTTGTAGTTTGCTGTAACGAGAACAGGCGAGTTGGAATCGGGGTTTCCAACAGCATATAATCCCGGAGTTAGTATATAACTCATCCTGTTTATGCCCCAGCGAGCTTTCCACGAATTTACAACATCGCTAAAGGTTAATTGGGTTGAAATTTGAGGGATATTTTTATTAGAAAAATGTACCATATATAAATCCTGTTATTGTCGCCATTACAACTACAAGAGAAACAAACACAACAGTTTTTTGTGTTCCCATAATACTTCTTATTACTATCATATTAGGAAGCGACAGCGCAGGTCCTGCAAGAAGTAGTGCCAATGCCGGTCCTTTTGCCATACCATTTCCGATTAATCCCTGCAATATCGGCACTTCGGTCAGGGTTGCAAAGTACATAAAAGCTCCGACAACCGAGGCAAACAGGTTTGATAACAAGGAATTATCACCAACAAACATTGTTATCCATTCAGACGGGATTAGGCCTTCATGCCCCGGTCTTCCAAGTAATAATCCTGCGATTAAAACTCCAAATAACAGCAAAGGCATTATTTGTTTTGCAAATCCCCATGTTGCGTTGAGCCATTCATTGCTTTCATCTTTGCTTTTAATAAAGTTTGGCAGTATAAAAGCAAATAACACTGCAAAAATAGAGGTTATTATCCACTTAGAGTTAAATATAGCCGCAAATATTCCGCTGTCAGTCTGCGGGTTTCCCCAGTTTGCGAAAACAAGTATCGCAACCATTACCGCAAAAAAGGCTGCATTTTGCCATAAAGGTCTTGCAACTTCAGGCTCAGGGAGTAATGCCTGCGCCGAGGCTTTGTCATGTTCTTCTTTTCTGTAAATTAGATACATTACTAAACCAATAGCCACGCTAAAAATAACAGAGCCGATAACACGGGCAACACCGAGTTCAAAGCCTAATATTCTTGCTGTCAGTATGATTGCTAAGATGTTAATTCCGGGTCCTGAATACAGAAATGCGGTTGCGGGGCCTAGTCCTGCCCCCATTCTATAAATTCCTGCAAATAAAGGAAGCACTGTACAGGAACATACAGCTAAAATACTGCCTGAAACCGAAGCTACACCATAAGCCAAAACTTTATTAGCCCTTGCTCCAAGGTATTTCATAACCGAATTCTGGCTGATAAAAACAGCAATTGCCCCAGCTATGAAAAATGCGGGGATTAAGCATAATAAAACGTGTTCCTGAGCATACCACTTGGCAAGGTGCAAGGATTCTGTTATTGCGTTATTAAACCTTGCATTTTCAATAGGCAGGAAAAAGAACAATAAAAATATTGAAACTATTGCTGCCAGTGGTTTTAATTCTTTTTTCCAGTCCATAAAAAATTCCTCAGTTTTTCACTTGATTTTATTATACATTACTATATGGCAAAATTACCATATAAATATTAAAAAAATATTTTCTCTTTTTTAATTAACCTGTTTACTATTTTTCAGATTTATTTACAGTTTCAATGCAGCCAAAAATATTCATAATACAGGGGCATTTTAGTCTGTAATATACGTTTAACCCCCTTTTTTCAAAATCTACCAGCCCTGAATTTTTTAACACAGCTAAATGCTTGGAAACTGTTGACTGGTCGAGTCCTAATTCTTCAGTAAATTTACAAACACATTTTTCCCCGTCTGATAAATAATCCAGCATAAACAACCTCGCAGGATGTGCAAGAGCTTTAATTACATCAGAGCGGTCTTTATACTTGTCCAGAATTTCTTTTTTCATTTTAATCTCTTTTTTCAATTGATTCCAGGCAGGTAAACAAATTTAAAATACAAGCACAGGTTAATTTATAAAACACATTAAGCCCACGTTTTTCGTTTTCAACAAGTCCTGCATTTTTCATAACTGACAAGTGCTTTGAAACAGTTGATTTATCTGCCCCAACTTTTTCAACAATTTCACCTGCTGTTTTCTCGCCATTTGCTAAAAAATCCATAATAAAAATCCTTGTCGGATGTCCAAGCGCCTTTATAATTTCAGAGCGTTTTCTATATTTTTTAGTAATTTCATTGTTCACTATTAAATTAATCCTGTTATCTGGTGTCAAATTATTATAGCATTTTAAAATTAAATTTATTTTATGCCTTTTTTATACCTGCCTGCATAGCGAATAGCCTTTTTAAAAAAAATAATTTATTAATAGTTAATTGGTTAATTTGTCAACAAGCAAAATATATGTATATGATATTAAGTAATTATTCTGTGCTAAAAACAAAATAACCATTTTTAAAAAGAGGAGGGCATTGATGAGAGATCTATTGGAAAAAGCATCAAAATTCCTGTTTTTTACGGGCAAGGGCGGGGTCGGTAAGACTTCTATGGCTTGTGCAACAGCAGTTGGATTGGCTGAAACAGGAAAAAGAGTATTGCTCATAAGCACAGACCCGGCGTCTAATTTGGATGAAGTGCTGGAAACCAAGTTAAAATCAACACCTGTTCAGGTTGTTGGGGTTAAAGGCTTATTCGCAATGAATATAAATCCCATCATTGCTGCATCAGAATACAGGGAACGTATGGTGGAGCCATATCGTGGAGTATTGCCTGATGCCGCTATCCAGCAAATTGAAGAACAGCTCTCCGGAGCGTGTACTGTTGAGATTGCCGGTTTTAATGAATTTTCAAAATTTATCGGCGATGATAATGCTATAAAAAATTACGACCATGTTGTGCTTGATACAGCTCCAACCGGGCATACACTGCGTTTGCTTAACCTCCCGTCTGCGTGGAATGATTTTATAACTAATAATCAAACAGGTAGTTCCTGTTTGGGACCGGTATCAGGTTTGGCTGAGCAGAAGGTTATTTTTGAAAAAGTTGTTAATTCGCTTAAAGACCCGGTAAAAACTTTACTTGTCCTTGTATCACGTGCTGAATCTATGAGTTTTAATGAAGCAAACCGTGCAAGTGGAGAATTAAAGGAACTTGGACTTACTAACCAGCATTTGATTATTAACGGGCTGTTTACCAATAATTCTGATGACAAGATAGCTTGTGCTTTTGCTGAGAAATCTCAAGCTGCAATAGATGCAATGCCGGATGAACTTAAAGCATTACCCGCAACAAATATTTCTTTTAGACCGGCAGGAGTAATGGGTATGGAAGCACTAAAAAATATCTGTAATCCAAAGAACGAGTTGATTAACTGCGTTGATGCAAAAGAATTTGAAACAAAAGCAGAAGAAATCCTTAAAAAAAATAAGCCCTGGGAAGCTATGATTAACGACCTCGAATCTGAAGGGCGGGGGGTAATAATGACAATGGGCAAGGGCGGTGTCGGTAAAACCACTATGGCTGCAATGATTGCAACAGAGCTTGCTAGATTAGGACATTCGGTTTTATTATCTACAACTGACCCTGCTGCGCATGTTGCTAATGCAATCAGTGAAGAAGTCCCTAACCTTCAGGTTGAACGTATTGATCCAAAAGTTGAAACAGAACGGTATGTTTCAGGTGTTATTGAAAAAAATAAAGGCAAACTCTCATCTGATGATATGGCTTTATTGGAGGAAGAATTACGTTCTCCTTGTATTGAAGAGATAGCTGTCTTTCAAGCTTTTGCTAAAACTGTATCGAAAGGAAATGACAGGTTTATAGTTCTTGATACAGCTCCAACAGGTCATACCCTGCTTTTACTTGATTCAACTGAAGCCTATCATCGTCAGGTTGCAAAAACCGCTGATGATTTACCGGAGGAGGTTAAAGGACTATTGCCAAGAATAAGAGACCCCAAATTCACAAAGGTGTTAATTGTTGCGCTACCTGAAGCAACTCCTGTTCATGAAGCTGAAGCACTGCAAAATGACTTGCGCAGAGCAGATATTGAACCGTATGGCTGGATAATCAACCGCAGTTTTGCTGTTTCTGGAACAAAAGACCCGACCCTTCAGTCAAAGGGTTTATATGAATTTAAATATATTGATGAAATTACTGATGCATTATCTGAGAAAACAGTTCTATCTCCTTGGGTTGGAGAAGAGCTTGTTGGTGCAGAAAATTTAAAATTATTAATGAAAGGAGAGTATCAAAATGAAAAAACTACAGGTGTTTGACCCCCCAATGTGCTGTTCAAGCGGTGTTTGCGGAACAAATGTTGACACAAAACTGGTAAAATTTGCCGGTGATTTAGAATGGTTGAAAAAACAAGGCATAGAGGTTGAAAGGTATAATCTTTCTTCTGAGCCTTCTACATTTGTAAACAACCCTGTAGTGCAAAAAACACTGAAAGAAGAAGGAAATGAATGCCTTCCGCTCATTTTAATGAACAATGAAATTATGTTTAAAGGGAAATATCCTGATCGGAAAAAATTAGCAGAAATATGCGGAACCGAATTTAATAATGAAGAAGCAGTTTCCAAAGAAACAATTACATCAGGCAGTGTATGCGGACCGGAATGTGATTGCCATCAGTCTGCCGTTGGTGATAACACAAAAAAACTTATTTTTGCTGCCGTTGTAATTGTTATCATTGGCATCATTTTTTTTAAATTATCAAATAAAGCTAGTGCTGCTGAATTTAGATATTTTAATTTCTGGAAAAAGCCCGCATATCAGACTATACCAGTCAATATATCTAATGAATTATTAGGAGAACAAATAGATTCACTTAGCCAGATGAGTTCAAATACTGATGTTGCTTATGTTTACATACCTGCTCAAAATAATCAGGGCATAAGTTCATCTGCTAAAAATGCCGCTATTTCTGCACAGAAAATATTAAAGAACAGAAATATCTCTGCTGGTCTATATACATTGAAACCTGCAACTGCTGACTATAATAAACTCGTTACTCAGACAGCAGCTCCTGCAATTCTGGTTATATATAAAGGACAAAATACGGGTTTTGTTACAGGAGAAATTAACCAGACAAGACTTTTACAAGCCTATATAGCAGCAACAAGAGCTGGCGATTGCGGTTCAGGTTGTCCATGTCATTAAAAAGGAGAATAAAATGATTCAGGAAATAACACAAAAATTACAAATAGTTTCTTCTGAGCCAATAGGACTGTTATTTGCCCTGCTTTTAGGAACAGCGAGTGCAGCAGCAAGTTCCTGCTGCACTTTGCCCGCTTTAGGACTGGTTGCCGGTTATTCCGGCACACAAAACCAGGGCAACAGAAGCGATATTATTAAATCCGCAGTATTTTTTATGATTGGAACTATAGTTTCATTAATGATTATTGGCGGTATTTCAGGATTTGTAGGACAGGTGGCACAAAGTACACTTGGACAATACTGGAAAGTATTTGCAGGTGCTATTGCAATAATGCTGGGACTGGCAAGTTTAAAACTATTACCTTTCAATATATCGCTTGGAAATTTCAATCCTTCAAAAAAAGATTTAGGTAAATTCGGTCTAATAGTCACAGGAATTGCGCTTGGTGGTATTGTTGCGGTGAGCTCACTACCGTGTAACCCCGGCATTTTTATTGTCATGGGCGCAGCCATACTTCAGGGAGCTGTTCTGTGGGCAATGCTTCTTTTGGGTTTTTATGCAATAGGGTTTGCTTTACCCTTAGGAGCTTTAATGCTAGGCGTTTCACTTGGCGGTTTTACTCTGGCATCAAAAGGAATGGATAAAATCTTGCGTTGGATTTCAGGGGCAGTTCTTATTGTGATAGGTTTTTACTTTCTATTATCTTTTTAGTCACGTTAAAGTTATTAAAAGCGATATGTTATTCAAGATAATTTTTAATTTCCCTTAGAATATCAGCATTTTCCTCGTCATCAATCTTCAAATAAGGTCTCTCAGGAATATCCACGCTTTTATTCTTGCCAGCAGGTCCGCCAAGCTGATGAATAGCAGCATAAACTTTGTTGGTGCCAATAATAGCTGAATTTTCATCATAGGAACTCGTAATTGATGATGCAAGCTCACCCCGCATCTGGAGAATTTTTCCGGGCCAATATTTTTTCTTTGTCCTGTATTCTATGGTAGGCTTTTTGAGTCCTTCCCACTTGGGTCTGCCTTGTTGTTCAAAGTTTTCCTCTGTAGAATCCGCAAGAATCTCGGCAATATTCTTCATGAGCGGACGCAAATCAGAGGTTTTCTCGGCAAGTTGGTTTAAAGCCCGCAGCAACTTCTTGTCATCAAGCCGAATTTCTATGAAATCGCTCATAAAATATCTCCCTGATTGGATAATTCGCTATTATAAGCTCTTTGAACATTTTGTTTTTACGTTCATCTCCAAGCCTGTTGTTGATTCCGTTAAGTCTTTCAACTTCTACCATTTCATAGTCTTTATAAAGCTCCCTGACTTTCTCCGAATCATCGTAGGAGAGAAGGAACCTGCCTTGAATATTTTTCAGGCAATCCCTGAGCCTTTCATGTTCGAAGTCTTTGGTGGAGGTAACTGAATAACCGGCTCCGTAAGTGTACGGAGGGTCGCAGTAAAAGAAAGCACTTTCGTGGTCATACTGCTTTATTAACTTTTCAAAATCCCTGTTTTCAATCAGGACTTTATCAAGCCTGTTATGAATAGCGTAAGCTCTGTCCATAAGATTCTGGTGGCTTTTGCTTGCTCCTCCGCAGGATTTTTTAACTGTGCCAAAGGTTGAACCCTTGCCTCCAAATGAGCGGGTTATGACATACATGAAACGAGCTGCACGCTGGATATCAGTTAATCCTTCCTGATACAAAAACTCTTCAAACAGCTCCCTGCTGCCAAGCATAAATCTCATTTCACGTCTAAGTTCCTGCGGATGGTATTTTACAACCCTGAAAAGGTTCGTAAGTCTTGAATCAAAATCGTTGTAAATTTCCAAATCAGCCCATCTATCCTTGTAAAACAGTACCCATGCACCTCCGCCGAATACCTCTATATAACTAACGATATCGTCCGGCACCAGCGGCTCAAGATATTTTCTCAAAAGCCGTTTTCCTCCCACCCAGTTAATCAAATGCGTTGCCGGAACCTTTCTTTTAGACTTTTTCCCCTGATTATTGTAGTTATTTTGATAATCTTGCATAAAATCTGCCTCCATTTTAGCGTTAAACTTCGATTTCCTTCCCCGGATTGTATGACCATCCAACATCCGGGGATATTTTATGACCTGTTAAAGGGTCTGTATAAACCGCAACAGGTTTTAATTCATCTGATTTTTTTGATACAGATTTCATTTCTTCTGATAACTGCCCCCTTGCCGAATCAACATCAAGGTTTCTTTTTTCTATATTGTCTTCACTTAATGCCCTGACCCTGCATCTGCATCCCCAGCCATTTGGCGGGTAAAAATCATTCCAGAACGGGTCATCATACCTGAATACCCTGCCGTTTAAGCGGGCATGAGATGCTCTTGTTTTTCTGTCCATCACAGCAACATACTGCCAATAAGGCCTGTTGTCTGTATTATCAGCCTGTGTTTTATACCTGCCTGCCATATATGATGTCTGGATATTTGTCCGGTAAATTGTCTTTAACCGGTAAGGACTGCCAAGTTTCACGGTTATCGGTTCATCCCCATCCGGAATAACTCCGACATCCTTTATCAAGTTGCGTTTTTTAAGTTCTTCTCTGACTTCATCAGGTTTTCCAGTAATTTCACCCCACCAGCCTTTGGATTTTAAGGTGGGTTCAAGCTCTTTTTTAAACTGCTCAAGGGTCTGACCTCCTGCCATTGCCTGCTCAACCGCTTCCCTGATGTCAGAGAGAATATCTTCTCGCATAACTTTGGCAACTGTAAAACTCCTTTTATGAGCATCCTGCCAGACCTCATGCCAGTCCCAGCTAAATTCATAGCCTTTATTCTTCAGGAATTTAATGGCTTTTTCAGGTGAGAGAAAAATCAGATATTTTAAATCAGGCTGCATTTTTTAACCTCTCCTCCGCCATTTGTGCATATTCAGGGTTTAATTCAATGCCAAGCCAGTTGCGGTTTAATTTTTCTGCAACCATAGCTGTTGTTCCGCTTCCCATAAACGGGTCAAGTACAAGTCCACCTTCAGGACAACCTGCTTTTATTGGAATTTCAATCAGCTTTGGAGGATAAACAGCAAAGTGTGCGCCTCTGAATGGTGATGTTGATATATTCCAGACAGCACGCTTGTTTTTGCCTTTTAATTCACCGTTTAAAACCTTCTGTTGAATCTTTTCATAATTTTCCTTGCTTAATCCCTGATAGTGTTCGCCTTTATTTCTGCCACATCCTCCCTGGCATCTTTTAATTGTTGATTCCTTAAATGGCTCAATTTGCTGTTCAAAGTAGTATTTTGGGCTTTTGACAAAGAAAAAAAGATATTCAAAATCAACCGTGAATCTGTCTTTCATACTTTGCGGAGTGCAATTAGGTTTTTGCCAGATGATTACATTTCTTACAATCCAGCCCCTGCTCTGCATTTCAAGTGCAAATCTAAAAGGAATCATTAATAAACACTTGTTATACTTGCCTCTTGAATGAGCAACCTTTGGCATATAGCTTAAATCATCCGGCAGGATTGAGTTTTTACCCTTACAATGCCCGACATAGGATAATCCCATACAACTTCCGCCGTAAGTATCACCAATATTCACCCAGCAGGTGCCGGTATCCTTGAGGGTTCTTTTAACCTCGTCAAAAATATCGCAGAGGTGTGTAATATACTGCTCGAAGTTTGGCTCTAAACCAAGTTCGCCGACCCAGCCATCCGGCCATTTAACAGGATTTGTGTCGTAGTTTCTCAATGCCCAGTATGGCGGAGAGGTTACAACACAGTCCACAACTCCATCCGGTAATTTCCTGAGTGAATTTAAGCTGTCTCCAACTATCAGTTTGTTAATCAAGTCCATTAATTCGCCCCCATGTTTCTGATGTAAATATGACCTTTTGTAAGATTTTTTCTATTTCATTAGTTCTTAAACCCTTCTCTGAGAGCTTCTCATATATCTCTTCATAAGAATTTGCTTCCTGTATCATTTTAATTACAGGTTTTAAAACCGTATCCGCCTGTGCCTGCAACTCATTGTCAGAAAAAGAATCTATAAACTTATCTATTGTCTGCTGGTCAGGAAACTGCGATTCTGTAAATTCTTTAAAAGCAGGCTGTGGCTTTTCAGGTGCATTTACCTCTAAAACCTCAATATCATCTTCATCAAAGCCGTATGTTTTCATTAAATATTTTTTTGTAAATCTGACCCCGGGAATTTCAGAAATTTTTTTATCCCTGTCAGCAATAAGGTTTAAATCCGCATCTTCTTCTTCAAATAGTGAAAATATAGGAATATTATTCTGTCCTGTGAAATTAAATTGATAAATCCACCTGATGAGTCGGTTTAATGTCCTTTCAACTATCTTTTTATCAGCTTCAATGATATCCTGCCTGACGCCCATATGCGTATTTGAAGCTGCATAACTACCTGTACTTCCTATTTCAGTTGTTAAAGTCTGTCCCAGAATAGCTTTTGATATTTCAGCGTTCATTTTATCAACCAGCCTCTCATAAACATCAGATGAAGAGGTTTTAACTGATTCCTTTAACTCAACGCTGGAATCATCCGGGATAACCACAATCGCATCGTGAACCATTTTTTGCAGCATAATTTTAAGGTTTTCTGAATCCTTCTCTGTTGTTCTCCTTGGATGTTTGCCGACTAAAAACGGCATCCCGTATTTTTCTGTAAACAATGACCAGAACTTTACCCCGCCTTTTTTAAAGGTAATATTCCAGAATATTCTTGATAAAGTTCTTTCACCGTATGGATTTAAATAGCTGGGATTGTACTGCGGGCATAGAAATTTCTTTTCCGGCAGTTCTTCTCCGTAAGGATTATCTTTGGTTTTTAATTTCAGCCTGTTCTCATCATCAAAAACAAACCATTCAGGCGGTTTAGCTATAATGTCAGACGGCAGGATTAAGCTCCCTTCCTGCTTCCACATAACTTCAAGGGGCTGAAAACCAAATAAAACGCAGTCAAGGATTTCAGAGATTATCGTGTTTAAATCAAGATTATTGAATAAATTTTCAATAATATCTGCCTGTTTGGATTTGGATTTGCCTCTGTCTATCTCCCATTCAAGTGATAAAACACCTGATTTTCTTGACTGCACGCAAGCCCAAACGTGCGGGTCTGATAAATAATCCCTGTAAATCTTAATATCCCTGCCCTGTTTCCTTAAAATTGGGTCAGGATCAGGAAGGTATTTTAAAATTGAGTAAAAATCAATTGAGCGGCCTCTTGTTGCAATTTCAGAAGCGAGAGTCTTTTTTGACTCGCTAAAACATACATATTCACGCTCATTTAGCCAAAGTTTCTTCATTAGTAATCATCCAAATCTATGTCTTCACAGTAATCTTCTGAGATTTTTAAGGTTTCCCAAGTATTTCCTGAAGTTGCAATAATCGGGCCATCATCTCTTTGAATGCCATGCAGGGCAAGAGCTAAAGCCCAGAACCTGTCAGCGTGGCCTCTTGCTTCACTTCGTTTGGCGTCAAACCTGATGTTTCCTGCTGAAGTAATTTCTTTTTTCACTGAATGCAGGTCTTCCCTGATTTCTCTTTCTGATGGAATAAATACTTTCCTGTCTTCAAAATTTATTCTCAGATTAAATGCCAGATCCTCCTTGACATTGGGAGTAAATTTAACACCTTCAACCCTGTAGCCATAATCTTCTGTTGCTTCTTCAGCCATTTGATCGCCTAATCCGGTTGAGTCTATACAACAGCGCACAAGGTTTTTATGGTTAAGTATTTCGTATAAAATCTTTTGCTGTTTTCTATACTTTGTTTTTGGAAGAACAATAATATCCCTTGTGTAACTAATCTGTTCAAGTTTTTCCAGCACCCAGATAACAGTCAAATCTTTTTGCCTGCCTATATCCATCCCTACATACAACTCGCCTGTTACATCTTCAAGAGGTTTAAACAGTTTCTTTTTATCCATTTCGCAAGAAAAGATGAGGTCATAGTCAAGAAATGCTGTTGTTTCATCAATTGGCTCACAGCAGAATTCCTGCAGCCAGGTATAATCATCGCCGCATTTTATCCGCTCATGTTCCATCCATTCCTGTCTTTCTTTTTCTGTAGTAGTCCTTTTCTTGATTTTATCGACAAATCCTTCATCAACCGCAAGCTGAATGGGTGTTGTATGTAATGACCAGAAGCCTTTACCCTGTTTGGCTTCTTCAACAAATTTAAAAAACCTGCAGCTTTGTCCGTTATGTGTGGATAAAATCCTTAAGGGATAACCCCAGGTTGTACAGGGCTCTGCTGCTGACCATAACTGTTGCGGATTGTTATGATGCGCAAATTCATCAAGTACGATTTTTCCTTCCTTACTCCTGAATTGCTTGGGATTTGAGCTTAATGCGTGGATTTTAGTCCCGTTTGAAAATTCAATGACAGATGCTTTAATATTCTGCTCTGAGTCAACCACAACATTTCCAAGCGATTTTGCAGCTTTATCAAATAATTCAGTCCACTGTTCGCAATATTTAATGTATTCACTTGCAGCGGATTCATCGGTTGATGAAAACCAAACTTCGGGAACAGCACCTGAAACGCAATCTCTTACATCTTCATAGCTCTGTACATAGGTTGCGCCGATTCTTCTTGATTTTTCCCAAATCTTGAATTTGGAATTATCCTCCAACCATCTTTGCTGGTAAGGGAGGAAGTACTCGTTAAGGTTAATATTGTTAATGTCTATTTTATCCATTTATGACTTTCTCCTTAAACCCAAAATTTTCTCTTCTATTTCCTGTATAACTTCAGGAGTTAAGCCTTTTTTGCCTTCGTCAGTCAACTTTTTATCAACCACATCTTCGTATTCCTTGACCTTCATAATTGAAGGCAGCATCCGGATAAATGCATACATTCTTCCGGTGTCGACTTTTTCACCGCTTACAAGGTCTTCTCTTATCCTGCTCATTAACTCTCTTGCAAATTCGTACAGTTCTTCATGAAATAACTGCTTGCTGTCAAGGAATCTGTCTTTTTTGGAATCCCAATCGCCTTCTTCCTTCCACCTGCGGATGGTTCTTTCGTTAGAACCCGTTTTGGCAGCTATTTCTTCAAGGGTCATCTGTTCAGCGATGTACATTCTTTCAGCATCAGAGTAATGCGTATCTTTTTTAGTCATCTGCATCCCTCTCCTTTTCGTAAACCTCAATATCCTTCATAACGTTTAATAGCCTTGTAACTGTGTACATTTTTGCGGGATCAGCCTTTTCGCCTTTTTCAAGTTCTTTCGTAATCGAGTCCATTAGCGTTCCGCAAAATGTACGAATTTCCGAGTAGAAATCATCCTGAAAACAAGTTTTTTTATTGTTCATATTCAACCCCCTGCTTCTTTCCCATACTTTCTTTCCGTATAAACGGACACCACAAATTGGCATCAATCTTGTTTTCCATTCTTGATAAAATGCCTGTGTGCTGCCTGTTTGTTTCAAGCAGGTCTTTTAAAACCGCAAAATTATTCCTGATAATTTCTTCAAAGGTTTTCACCTGCGACTTGTGGTAAATGTACCAGATGGCAAAAACCACTGCCGGAAAACCGATATTTTTTACAAGTTCGATAAATACAGCTGTTTCGCTCATGTCTAACCTCTTTTGTTCGCAGCATCAAATCCCTTAAAAACAAGGTTGGGATTCAATTTAATGCTTTTTAAATTTATTTATTTATATTTGCAGGGTAACAAATCCGGCGATTACGTTTCAAATAAACTTTGACTTTACTTTTACCCTGTAAACAAAAAGTCATTGTTCCATGAAAAAGAAAAGTCATTTTACATGGTAAATTGACTTTTTTTTTACCTTGTAAATTGAAATTGCTTTTCTCTTTGAAATGAAATTAAAAAATTTGTTACCCTGCCTTTTACGTTCCAAAAATTTTTTTTAAAAACCATTCATTAAAAATTAGGAGGCAGAACATGACAAACGAAACAACTACAACAACAGGCAAAAAGTTTTACAAATCAAAAACCTTCTGGGTAAACCTTCTTTCTTTAGGCGGATTAATAGTCCAGTCTCAGACAGGGTTTGTTCTTCCTGCAGAACTTCAGGCGGGCATTCTTAGTGTATTAAACGGCATTTTAAGATTCACAACAACTGAACCTATAGAAAAGTAAGGAGAGGTTTTAATGAAAAAATTCTTTGAAATCTTTAGAGCGGGAAAATACCCGCAGGGAACTTTCACAGAAAAGGATATTGAACTCCTTGCAAAAAACTATGACCCCAAATTCTGTGAAGCACCAATAACCCTTGACCATGACCAGAGCGGACCTGCTTATGGATGGATAGAAGAATTAAAAGCGGAAAACGGTGTATTAAAAGCACTATTCAGGGATGTTTCCGGTGAATTAAAAGAACTCGTCCTGACAGGCAAATACAGAAAAGTTTCTGTTGAAATATATAAAGACCTTGAAGGCAAGGGACCGTATTTAAAGTCTGTTTCTTTTCTTGGTGCTGCAATACCGCAGGTTAAGGGAATGGAACCGGTTGAATTCAAAGAGGGTGAGTCAGAAACCTATATCTTTGAAACTGAAGAACCTGAAAAGCCAAAAGAAGAAAAAGAACAAACGGTCAAAAAAGAAGAATTTACTACACTGCAGGAAATAATAAAACTGCAAAACCAGATTTCGGACATTGAAAGCAGGGTGGCTCACATAATTGACCAGCCCAATAAGGATGACAAACTTGTTGTTTCCCTTCAGGAAAAAGTGCAGGAACTGTCTGCACAAATGAAAAAATTTGAGGAATCGGAAACAACAAGACAAAAGACCGAACAGGAATTGTCTGAACTGAAGATTAAAGTTAAAAAGAATGAATTTGAGCAATTCCTCAATGAACAAAAACTAACAGGAAATTTGACACCAGCTCAGAAAGATTTAAGTTTAAAACTCTTTACTGCGCTTGATAATGTCAAAAAATTCGATGAATCAGACTGTGTTGAGGAATTTAAAAAATTAATCAAAACTTTGCCTCAGCAGGTTGAATTAAACGAGATTGCAACCAAAAGCAAGCAGAAAAAAGAACAGGAAGAGTTTCTGGATTTTGAAAATGCAAGTGAAGAAAGCCTTGCAATATACCAGGAAGTAAAGCAGCTTGCTGAAAAAGAAAACATCTGCTTTAAAGACGCACTATTACGACTGTACAAGTAAAACAACAATCATGAGGTACTAAAATGGGCAGATTAGAAGACCTACGAATAAACGCATACCTCTCGGAGGTGGCACGGGGATACAGTAATTCGGCATTTATAGCTGATGCACTATTTCCTGAGATAACATCAGAACTTGAAAAAATTGATATCTTTGAATTTAACAGGGAAGCATTTTCTGTTTATAACACAGAACGTGCAATTAGAGCCAACTCTAATGTTGTTAGCCCTAAAGGATTTAACAAAAAGACAGCGACTCTGACAGAACACGACCTCGCTTACCCTATTGATTATAGGGAAGAAGAGGAATCGAAAAAGGTTAAGCTGCAACTGCACGCAACAAACGTTGTTACAGAAGGACTAAAACTTAAACAGGAAAAATTGTGCGCTGATTTAGTCCAGAATCCTAACAATTATCCTGCAGGAAGCAAGATTACACTTTCCGGCACATCAAAGTTTAGCGATCCAGCTTCCAATCCGGTAACTGTTATTGATGATGCAAAGGATGCTATCGCAGGAAAAATTGCGCAAGACCCAAACACAATGGTCATAGGACATGAAGCGTGGAAAACCCTAAAAAGGCACGATGTAATTAAGAAATTAATAAGTGACAACCAGAACAAGATTGTTACTCTTAATTTCCTGAAAGAAGTCTTTGAAATCCCGAATATTGTTATCGGCAGAAGCGTTTTTGTCGATGAGCAGGGCAATTTTGTAAAAATTTGGGGAGATAACATTATTCTCGCTTATGTTCCCCAGCTTACTTCAAGAACAGAGTATGACCCATCATTTGCCTATCTCGTCAGGAAGAAAAACTCCATGAATATTGACGAATACAGGAAAGAAGGCAATAAACTCAGGTATATCAGGGCAACAGACATATACACACCGTTTCTGGTAGGACCTGAAGCAGGTTACTTAATTTCAGATACCAACTAAGGCTGAAAGGAAACAATAATGAGCAAATACAAAGTAAAAGGAACAGACATTCTCCATAACAAAAAACTTTATCCGGCTGGTTCAGAGATTGAACTCAAAGATGAAGATGCTGAAAAAATAAAGGATTACCTTATTCCGATTCAGGAAAAGAAATCAAACACTACCAAAAACAATGAAAAAACTAGCAAAACCACAACCAACACTGCTAAGACTACTTCTGAAACTATCAAAACCACTTCCGAAACAACGCCGGAAGTAACAGAAGAAACAAACAAGGAGGCTAAATAATGGAAAAAACATATAAACCTCTTTTAATGGACTCAATTAAAGCAGCCGTAGACATCGAAAAACAAAGATTTATCAACTTCAACGGCAACTACTGCGGCGATAAACAAAAAGCATACGGAGTTTCAGATGTTGAAATGGAAGCCGGACAGTATGCACCAATTGCTTTAAACGGAATACTCCTAATTAAAACATCAGGTGTATTAGCAGTAGGAGATAAAGTAACTTCTGATGCAGTTGGCAAGGCCAAAAAAGCAGGGGACGCTGACCCGCTTAACGGCTACGCACTTGATGCTGCCTCCGGGGCAGATGAAGTAATCAGAATAGCGAAAGGAATTTAGATGTACTGCATTCTTGATGACATAAAAAAACAGGTTCAGGAAACCACGCTGATAGAGATTACGGACGATAGTTTATCCGGTCAAATCAATGAAGATGTGGTTAATGAAACAATCCTGTACGCTGATACCCTGATTGACGGGTATCTAAGAGGCAGATACACCCTTCCACTTTCAACCTTACCTGAAATTATTAAGGTTATAGCAATTGATTTAAGCATTTACAGGCTGTATTCAAGGCGGTTCCACACTGATATGCCTGATTCCATTAACGATAAATACAAAAACGCAACTAAACTGCTGGAACAGATTCAAAAAGGAGTTGTTTCTTTGGGTATAGAAACTGTGGGAACACCGCCTGAACTTGGCGAATACAGGGTATATACAACACTCGAAGAGAGAATTTTTACTAAAGACTTACTGGACACTATGTAAGGACTATCAAAACCATGATTAAGACCATTGAAAACCAGATAATTTCAAGAATAAAACAGGATATTCCTGAGCTTCATGTGGAAGGATTTCCCGAAAAGCCATCAGAATTCAGGCTTACTCATCCTAAAGGAGCGATTCTTGTCCACTACCAAAGCGGTAATTACTCGGAACCCAAAAGTCTTGGCTACATTGTTCAGGATAAAAAACTTGAGTTTTCAGTCACCGTGGTTACAAAGAACCTCAGAAGCCACGAAGGAGCATACTTTTATTTGGATAAGGTACGAGAAATCCTTACAGGATATAGACCTGATAACTGCTCAAAAATGCAGCCTACAAAAGAAAGTTTCTTAATTGAAACAGCTGGAATCTGGCAATACTCAATCAATTTCACATTAACAACACCAGTAATAGAAAAATACGAAGAGGTGATATAAATGCCTGCAAACTTTTTACACGGAGTTGAAACAATAGAAATAGATAAAGGGGCACGTCCCATCAGGACAGTAAAGACGGCTGTCATCGGACTTGTCGGCACAGCACCTGTTAATACAGTGGATGCTGAGTATAAAACGGTAAATAAACCTGTTTTAATAACCAACGACAAAGATGCTGCCTTATATTTCGGACAACTGACAGCAGGATTTACCATCCCTGCAGCATTAAATGCAATATTTGACCAAGGAGCCGGAATAATTATCGTGGTAAACGTGTTTGACCCGGATATCCATACATCAATCGCTGATGTCCAGCTTTCGGATATTATCGGCGGAGTTGACGCTCAGGGCAAACGTACAGGTTTGCAAGCATTAAAAGACAGCTATTCGTTACTTGGTTTTTTCCCAAAAACAATAATTATCCCAAAATATTGTGAAGATGCTGCAGTAGTCACTGAAATGGACGCTGTAGCAGACAAGATAAGAGCAATTGGACTCGTGGATGCGCCTGTCGGAACCGGGGTGCAGGCTGCCATATCAGGCAGGGGAGATGACTCCATAAACTTTAATTTTTCCTCCGACAGGCTTGTTTTTTGTTACCCGCAATTAAAAGTTTATGACACATCGACTAATACCCCTTACCTCGAACCTTACTCCCCTCGATTGGCCGGTGTAATAGCAGCAAAAGACATCGACAGGGGCTATCACTGGTCTCCTTCCAATACTGAAATCAAGGGAATTATCGGCGTGGAAAGAAACCTGACTTCGATGATAAATGATCCCGAAAGTGAGGTAAACCTCTTAAACGAAGCAGGAATCCTGACCGTCTTTAATTCCTTTGGTTCAGGCTTTAGAACGTGGGGAAACAGAAGTGCAAGCTATCCTTCAAACACATTCCCAACCAACTTTATAAATATACGAAGGACGGCAGATATTATCCACGAAAGCGTGGAATACTCAATGTTGCAATTCATTGACTACCCGATTGATAACGGTTTAATAGATTCAATTTGTGAGTCAGTAAACGCTTTTATCCGCACTTTAATCGGCAGGGGAGCATTGATAGACGGCAAATGCAGGTTTAATCCTGACAAGAACCCGCCATCTGAAATAGCAAACGGGCATTTGACTTTTGACCTTGAGTTTATGCCACCCACTCCGGCGGAGCGGATAACCTTTGAAAGTTTTATAGATATAAATTTATTAAGGAGTTTGGGAAATGAGAATGTACTTTAGTCAATTTAGAATTATGCAGGTTCGACCAGATAAGCACGACCTGTGCCTTAACTGCGAAAATATGGAAATTTGTCCTTTGATAAATGCACTGCGGGACGATCTGGCAGTAATCAGGCACAAAAAAATCAGAATTGACGATTTGCAGATTTTACAAAGAACACAAGAGGGCATCATAGATGAGCAAAATTCAAATAAACAGATTAACAAACGCCAATATTTATATGGACGGAAATAACCTGCTTGGCCGAGCTGAAGAAATCCAGCTTCCTCAGATAAAACATAAAATGTCAGAACATAAAGCCCTTGGAATGATAGGTTCTGCCGAGTTTTTTTCCGGTATAGACAAACTGGAGTGCAAAATAAAGTGGAATTCACTTTACCCGGAAGTTATGAGAAAGGCAGCTAACCCATTTAAAACCGTCCAACTTCAAGCAAGGGCAAGTCTTGAAACATACAATTCAATGGGCAAACTGGCAGAAGTTCCTGCTGTTGCATATATATCAGGAACATTTAAGGACTTTCCGCTCGGCAATATAAAAGCTGGGGACAACTCAGAATACGAAACCAATATGGCGGTTAATTACGCAAAATTAATTGTCGAGGGCGAAGAGATATTTGAAATCGACATCTTAGAAAACATCTATAAGGTCGGTGGTGTCGATATTTTGCAGGATTACAGAAATAATATAGGTGCTTAAATGAAACACATCGTCCTTTATTCAAACGGCGCACAGTCAGCTTATACGGCTTATTTTGTAGCCAAAAAATACGGCACAAAAAACCTTGTCCTGTTATACAACCCCACAGGAGCCGAACATCCTGATTCAAAAAGATTTGCTTCTGATATTTCAGAACTTATAGGAGTTGAAATAACCGAAATATCCTGCGGGATGGATTTATGGGAATTAATTGAAAAAGAAAAGTTTATCCCAAATCCAAGAGCAGCATTTTGTACAAGGCAATTAAAGGTTATACCTGCCAGAAAATACTTTAAAACATTAAAAGAGGACTTTAGAGTTTATCTTGGCTATACAAAAGATGAAAAATGCAGGGCGGAAAGGTTTTTAGAAGCCAACCCTGATCTAAATGCTAGATTTCCCATGATCGAAAAAGATTTATCAGCAGAGGATGCAAAGAAAAAACTTATCAGGCTTGGTATAAAGCTGCCAGAAAGCTATCTATACTTTGAACACAACAACTGCATCCCCTGCGTAAAGGGCGGAAAAAATTATTTTAAACAGGTTTTGAAATATTTTCCGAAGCAATATCAAAAAATGGCGGAACTGGAAAAACGTTTTGGCCACACGGTTTTAAAAAACATTTCACTTGAAGAATTAACAAAGGAGGTCGCATGAAACACATTACACTTCCATCAGGCAAACAGGCAAAAATTGACGACGGCAAGGGATACCATCTCCTGCAGTCACAACGAAAAGCCAAAAACACAGATGAGATTCCATATGCACTCATTGCGGAACTCGCAGAAATTGACGGGCAAAAATTGCCTTATGAAGACATTTTACAAATGTCCTTAAACGATGTTTCAACACTGCTGAACGCAATTAATGAAGCATCAGATGATAAACCGTTGGGAAAGTCTTCACAGCAAAATCAATCCTTATCTTCTGCTCCGCAACAAACACAACATTATCAGAAGTAAAAGAGATGAGCCTGTCAGAACTTGCCTTCTGGATTAATGAAACAGGTAGTCTGTTAAAGGAATTACATAGTGAACAATGATTTAAAAGTCGGAATAACAATACAAGCAACTGACAAAGCGTCAAAAGCCATCAAAGGAATCACCGAGCAGACAATGAAGCTCGAAGATGTCACAAGAAAACTTGACGCTTTTGGTAAGACCTCGCTTATTGCAGGCGGTGTATTAACCGCCGGGCTTGGGCTGTCTGTGAAAACTGCATCCGACTTTGAATCAGCAATGAAGCGTGTAAAAGCCCTCTCCGGATCCACAAACGAACAGTACAAAGCATTAACCCGAACAGCAAGGGAGCTTGGCGCATCAACGGTGTTCTCGGCAACGCAGGCAGCAGAAGCTATGCAGTTTCTGTCAATGGCAGGATACAGGGCAAATGAGCAGATTGATGCAATGCCGGGGTTATTAAACCTTGCTGCAGCTTCTCAGGAAGAATTGGGAACTACTGCTGATATAGTTTCCAATATTATCAGCGGGTTTAATATGCAGGCGAAAGAATCTACAAGAATCGCTGATGTGCTTACAAACCAGACAACTTCATCAAACGTGACTCTTTGGGAAATGGGAGATGCAATGAAATTCACTGCTCCTATGGCATCAGCCCTGCAGATTTCAATAGAAGAAGCATCTGCTGCAATCGGAATACTTGGTGATGCGGGTATTAAAGGAGGAATGGCAGGACGTAACCTGAATATCATCATTGCCAGATTAACTGACCCTCCAAAAGAAGCTGCAGATGCAATAAACCAGCTCGGAGTAAGTGTGCTTGATTCAGCCGGAGAGTTCAGGGGGCTGCAGGCAATACTTTCTGATGTAAAAACAGCAACAGAAAATATGACATCAGCACAAAGAGCAGCTATATTGTCGCAAATAGCAGGGCAGGATGCAGCTAAATCCCTGTTAAACCTTGTATCCCAGTCCAATACCAAACTTATTGAATACACAGAAAACAATAAAAAAATGGGAACTGCTGCTCGTGTTGCTCGAGAACAAAATGAAAGTTTTACAGGTGCATTAAAGGAACTGCGCTCGGCAGTAGAAGAACTCCAAATAGCAACCGGAAATACACTTCTACCAACCTTAACTGGCGGAATAAGAGTCGTTAAGTCCATAGTTGATTTAATTAACCTTATTCCAACACCAATAAAAGGCATTGGAGTGGTGATTTCAGCGGTTGCAGGTATAACGCTGGTTACAGTCGGGGCATTAAGTCTTGCCCTATCAGCCCTGTTAAATACTCTGAATATTCTTGCTCCGGCGTTCACTGCAAGGTTAGTCCCTGCAATGTGGAGTGCGGTTTTAGCATCACGTGCGTGGCTAGTCTCAACCTATCAGAATATTGCAGCATCAAAAATCTGGACAATATCCTTAAAGGACTCTTTGCTCTGGCTTAATGCCAACAAACTGGCAATATTAACCAATACAAGGGCATTAATAATCAATTCAGCACAGGGATTACTGGTAGCGGTTAAAAATATCTGGAAATACACAGGAGCTTTAGCAATCCAGAAAGCGTCATTGCTAGTCAGCACAGCAGCAAATTTGGGTTTTGCAGGTTCGTTCAGGGCATTGGGTGCTGCAATTATTGCAACTCCTTTAATTGGCTGGATAGCAGGACTTGTAACATTGGCAATAATCCTTGTGCAGAACTGGGACAAAGTCGTTGCGGTATTTAAAAAATTCCTGAATTTGGCTTCTAATGTACCTGGTCTTGGTTTCCTTAAAAACTTTGGAGGAACTCAAACTCCTGTAGCACAGAGTGCAGGGAAACTTCCAAAATACGATATCGGCAGCAGGTTTATTACGCAGACCGGACTTGCAATAGTCCATCAGGGCGAAGAAATTGCCCCAGCCGGAACAGTTAAAAACATATTCAACAGGCAATCAGGCGGAAGCGTTGTATTAAATTACAACCCCACAATTTCAGTAATTGGTGGCGGGGAAGGGGCAAAATCAGACTTTGCCAAAATCCTGAACCAGCACAAGGACGAGATAGTTCGCATTATTACAAAAGAAAACGAAAGACGAATGAGGTTAGCCTACTAATGTACGCACAGCTTGGAAATATACGGTTTGACTTAATAACTTACTTTAACGGCTTTGATGAGGCTAAAAGCTATACCTTCGCTGAACATGCAAGGATTGAAAAGAAGCCGAGGCTGCAATACACCGGCGAAAGCCTTGAAGAGCTGAATATAAAGCTGAATTTTCATTCCAGCTTTTGCAACCCAGAAACAGAAATAGAAAAGCTAAAAACACTTGCTAATACACATCAGCCACAACCTTTTATACTCGGCAACGGCAAATACATAGGCACTTATGTGATGCAGGAAATATCATCAACGCTTGAACAGAGTGATAAACAGGGCAATATAATTTCAATCCAGACGCAGCTAAAGCTCAAGGAATGGACAGGGCAGATAAAAGCAGACGCAAGACCAAAGCAAGGGCTTAAAACACGATGACACAGGAATACTATGAGTACATAACGAAACAAGGCGACAGATGGGACTCGATAGCGTGGCAGTTTTACACCAACGCCTCACTTTACGAGCCAATAATCAAAGCTAATTCTCACGTACTTATAGAGCCAACCCTGCAATCAGGCATAAAACTCAAAATCCCTGTAATAGAACAGCAAAATACAATCGAATTCCAGCTCCCACCGTGGAAAAAATAAGAGGTCAGATTTATGAAACCGACATTTCGACTGCTATACGAAAATCAAGATATAACCGTAGACGTTGCACCGTATGTTCTGAGCATAGAATACACTGACTCAGAACACGGACAGAGTGATGAAATCCAAATTAGTCTTGAAGATACGGACAAATTATGGCAGGGAAACTGGTATCCAAGTAAGGGAGATACGCTAAATCTTCAAATAGGATACGCTGGCGATAAACTCCTCAACTGTGGCAGTTTTGAAATTGATGAGATTGAATACGTTTCCCCTCCTGATGTAATTACCCTGAAAGCACTTGCAACCAATATTAAAAAAGCTCTGAGGCAGGAAAACAGCGTTGCTTATGAAAATAAAACCCTGAAGCAAATAGCTCAGGAAATTGCAGCAAGGCATAGGCTAAAGCTGGTCGGGGATATTAAGGAAATCAGGGTTAAACGTATTACACAGAATAAGGAGCGGGATTTAACCTTCCTGAAAAATCTAGCAGAGCAGTATGGATACATATTTAAAATAGCTGATGAGCAGCTTGTGTTCTATGAAACACAGAAACTAAAAGACGAGAACGCAACGCTAATCTTAACCAAGCAGGAATTAAGCTCAATTAATTTAAGAGAAAAAGCTCACGAAAAATACCGTGCCTGCTCGGTTTCCTATCACGACCCGGAATCAAAGACAGTAATTTCAACAATTATAAGGGCAAACGATGTTGTAAACGGGGATGTATTAAAGCTCAACACTCGCTGTGAGAATAAAGAACAGGCAATTATACAGGCACAGGTGGCATTAGCTCAGAAAAACGTTTCTAAAATAGAAGGTTCACTGTCTTTGGAAGGTTCTCCTTACCTTGTAGCAGGCAGCAATATTGAGCTTAAAGGTATCGGAAACTTTTCAGGCAAGTATCACCTGACGCAGGTTAAGCATCTAATTGATAAAAATTCAGGTTACACAACGAATTTGGAGGTCGAATCATGCTGAGATATGGAATAGTAACAAATATAGATGAAAAGGAGTGCAGGGCAAGAGTGCAGTTTGGCTCGGATGAGTTGACCTCTTACTGGCTGGCTATTTTGCAGGCAAAAACACAAAAAGATAAATTCTACTTTATGCCGGATATCGGAGAACACGTTGCCTGTCTTATGGATGAACGCTCTGAAGCGGGGGTGATACTTGGAGCAATATATTCAGAAATGGACGAGGTGCCTGTTGTTTCAAAGAATAAGTTCAAAATAAAGTTCCAGGACGGAGCTGAGATTGAATATGACAGGAAAGAAAATGAATTAAACCTAATATGCCCGAATATCAATATTACAGGAATGATAAACCACACAGGACTGCTTTTTAATTCGGCAGGTATATTATCGGATGGCGATATAACTGACCATACAAGTAGTATGCAGACTATGAGAAACATCTATAACGGGCACGACCACATTGGAAACGAGGGAAGTCCTACTTCCCCACCTAATCAGGAGATGAACTAATGGCAACTTTACAGGACATAAAATATGCAGACTGGCAGCCAAAGCTGAACCAAATCGGTGAAATATCAGAAGGCATCGATGATATTAACCAGTGCATTGCCATAATTTTAAGCACACAAAAAGGCTCGGTTCCGCATCGTCCTGATTTTGGCTCTGATATTTACAAATACATTGATTATCCGGCAAATGAAGCTGTCCCGAATATTATCAGGGAAGCGATTGATGCCATTAAAAAGTGGGAAACTCGCATTGATATTAATAATGTAACAGCAACTATTATTCAGGAACAAGTAAAAATCCAGATTGAATGGCAGTTAAAAGAAAGCGATTTAACTGCAAACACAGAGGTTATTCTATGACATTACCCGAACCCAACTTCATAGACAGAGATGCAGACAGCATTACCAGAGAATGGATAGACCTGTATGAACAAAAAACAGGCAAAACTCTGCAACCGGCACAGATTGAACGGCTGTTAATTGATGTTGGGGTTTACAGGGAAAACCTTCTCAGGATAAAAATGCAGGAAACAGCAAAACAAAACCTTGTTAATTACGCATCATATCCTGTACTAGATTATCTTGGCGAACTTGTCGGAGTCCAGCGACTTCCGGCAGTGAAATCTAAAGCAGTTTTAAGATTCAGCCTGTCCGAACCTCTTTCTGTAGAGGTTAGAATATCCAAAGGAGCGCAGGTTGAAACAAAAGACGGCAAAATCATCTTTAGCACGGATGAGGACGCTGTCATTAAAGTCGGTGAAGAGTTTGCAGAAGTAGCAGCGTCTGCAAATATCGAAGGCTCCATTGGCAATGGTTATCTCACAGGTGAGATAAACAATCTCATCACGCCTGTCAGCTATGTTGATAACGCTGAAAACATTGATGAATCATCAGGCGGAGCTGATGAAGAGACGGATGAGCAGCTAAGGCAGCGAATCAAGGAAGCACCCGAGAAATATTCTAATGCCGGCAGCAAAGGTGCTTACAGTTTCCACGCCAAATCTGCGCATCCTTCCATCATTGATGTTTCGGTAATCACTAAGCAGGCGGGCGTGGTTGAGATTTACCCTCTGACGAAAGAGGGCAACCCGGGTTCTGAAGTTATTGGGGTTATTCAGGACTACCTTAGCGATGAGCGAGTACGGCCACTAACTGATCAGGTGCTTGTCTCATCGCCGGAGCGGGTTGATTTTGAAATTATCGCAAACCTCATACTTTACACTTTCGCTGATGCTGAAAGTGTTCAGACTCAGGTAACTGAAAAACTGGAAGCGTACAAGGCTGATTTAAAGACAAAACTCGGCAAGGACATAGTCCCAACCCAGATTATTGCCCTGTTAAACAGCATTTACGGTGTTTACAGGGTGGAATTAACCACGCCTTTTTATCAGGAGCTTGATACAAGCCAGTGGGCTAACTGCACAGGTTACACGGTAACAATCGGAGGCTACAGCGATGGATAATTTATCCCCAATTAACGATATATCCTCAAAAGCCTTTGATGATTTGTTTGCAAGGTATAACGCCCTTGGAACAGACAAGATGCTTGTTTATCTGGTGGATACTGTAAATGCTTCAGCCCTCCCGCATCTTGCAGAGCAGTTCCATATCCTTGGCAATGAAGGCTGGCTTTATGCTCAGACTGAGCAGGAAAAGCGTGCATTAATCAAAAATGCTATTGAACTGCACAGGTATAAAGGCACAAAGTATGCCTTGCGTAAGATTCTGGAAATCCTCAACCTTAACGGCAAAATCAGGGAATGGTTTGAATATGAAGGCAACCCATATCACTTCATAGTAAGCCTTGATTTGCGGAACAGAGGTTATGAGCAAACAACCGAAGAGCAGTTGCTGGATTTGATAGAAGAAACCAAGAATGCCCGCTCTGTTATGGAAATACTTGAGGTGAACCTGACCAATCAGGCAAATTACAGGCTAAGAACGGCAATGATTACAAGCGAAGAGGTAATTATCTGATGCCGGAATTCTATTCATTAATCACAAATATCGGCATACAAAGGGTTAATGAGGCACTTGCTGCCGGGACCAAGATTGACCTTGCATTTATTGCTGTCGGAGATAGTAATGGGGCATATTATGAACCGGATATTGAGCAGGCTTCGCTTGTAAACGAGTGCTGGCGAGGTGAGATAAGTGAAATCGGAGTAGATTCCCAGCTTTATGCAAAAGCCTTAATTCCATACGATGTCGGAGGTTTTTACATCAGAGAAATCGGTGTATTCGACTCTGAAGATAACCTTTTGATAATAGGCAAGCAGCCTGAAACATACAAACCTGTTGAAGGCGAAGGCTCAATCAAGGAACTCTGGGTAAAAGTGATTTTGGAAGCAATTAACCCTGATGTAATCGAACTTAAAATCGACCCAACTATCCAGATGGCAAGCGTGCAGTATGTCCAGAACCTATTTACAAGTTTCCAAAACCATACACACCCTGATTTAATGCCAATCTGGCTCTACGACACGAATTCCAATGGGGTTGTGGATTCCTGCGAGTTTGTGGATGGAGGTGAGTTTACAGACGGACAGGTTATAACAATACCGGAACCGCCAGAAGTGCCGGAATTAATAATGAGCACAGCAATCTATGACCAGAATAACAACGGAATAGTTGATGAAGCAGAAAATATTGACGCAGGTGAATTTAATTAATTAGTTAAAAAAAAGGAGATTTTATGGGCACAATTCAAATCAAAAGGGGATTATCGGCAAACTTGCCAACCTCAGCAGCAAGCGGTGAAGTATTATTTACCACTGACACAAAATGTTTTTATGTGGGAAACGGAATCGGTACAGCATTAACAAAATTTGAAAACGCTACCCAGCTTGCAAATTACCTTGCGGGCAAGTCTGATGTCGCTCATACCCATATATCTGACAATATCACAAACTTTAGCACAGCAGTTGATGCAAGGATTACCCTGCAAAAGGGAGTTGCAAACGGCATCCCAACACTTGATTCTGGCGGTAAAATCCCGACAACGCAAATCCCTGCAACCTTTAAAGAGGCGCAGGTTGTAGTTGATATTGCAGCACGTAACGCATTAAGTGCATTTTCAGGAATGCACGCCCTGGTATTAAATGCAGAAGCTGATCCTTCAGTCGAAGCAGGAGGCGCAGAATACGTCTATGACGGGACAGCGTGGCAGAAAATATCCGAGTTAAACGACCTTGATATGGTTATCTACTGGGAAGATATCCAGAACAAACCTGATTATCTTGGCAGCTTTAGCAATCTTCCGGACACTCCTGAAACATATACTGGACAGGCAGGCAAAATTGTCGCTGTAAATCAAGCTGAAGACGGGGTTGAATTTATTGATACTGTTACAAATAACGTGGATGGGGGAAGTTTCTAATGACTATTATTCGCTTTAGGCGAGGAAATAAGGCTGACCTGCCTGAACTTGCGCCATCAGGAATGCCCCTGTGGTGCGAGGATACAAAGGAGCTTTATCTTGGTACAGGCGATGATGTTCATTTAATAGGCAGCAGTAATACAGGCAAGGCAGGCGGTAATTTAACTCCATATTCCGTAAATTACGGCAATTATGATGCCGAGGGCTATGCTGATTTGATAGAAAAGGTTTCCGATACTGAAATAAGTTTCAAGGTCGGAGGCGTTTATCCGAATATGGGCGTAACATTCCCAAACGGCAATCATTATGAGATATCATCCATCCAGAATATTACAGGATTAAACGATAACAGCATTTACACCTTCATAATTTTCGAAGAAAACCTTGCAGAGTTGGAAGACGGGACATTTTTCGCTACAGCAACGCCTTTTAAATTAAATTACCCGTATATAAATTACATAGAAGACAATTTACTCACGGGATTTACTTCCAATATAAAAGATGGGATTACTTTATCAGCAAGCCATAGCAGTAGTTCAGCTTATCTTGCAGCAGATGATAACGACAGTTCAAAATGGCCGGGTGCCGGACATAGAACACTTTGCGGCAACCCTTATCCGTTCGTTCCGGGAAGCGGTGGTGCGGTTAATTTCTATGTTACTTTTGATACGCCAAGAAAATTATGGAAAGTCCAGATTCTACAGGGCTATACATGGTCAGCAAGCGGAAAACTTTATATCTCTGAAGATAACGGAGTCACATGGATTGAAGTTGGCGGTATTAACGGCGGTAACGGTTCATTTTTTACAAAAGAGTTTAAAAATTTCTCCCAATACAATGTAAACAAGGTCTGGTTTAATTTTACAGGCGGAACCGCATGGCATAGCGCAGGCGGAGATTGCGGAACCTGCGGTATGGATACCTATACCATTAAACTTTTTGAAGCTGAAGAGCTTGAGCTGCCAGGCGGTAATCTAACTGAGGATTTAATCCTGCCTACAACTCCTGCAAATGGTGATCTGGCATTACTCATAAATCAGAATCCTTTAAAACCATACTTAAGGCAAAATGATGCCTGGATCGAAAAGCAGTTTGTTAAGGTTGGTCAGGTTCAAAAGCTGTCAGATTTACTCGGAACGCCAATAAGTTATGCATTTAACGGGTATAATATCTCTCCATTAATTGATATTCCTGTAGCTACAAGACAAATAATTGAACATAACCATAATATTGGAAGTTATTGCTTTGGGGATGCTGAACTTGTTTGTATAGCAACATCAGGCGGGTATTCAGAAGATGAAACCCTGACAGAATTTTACGCAAGAACTCCTGATAATAACTTTGCTATTAACAGACCCTATTTTAAAAACAATTTTGTGGTCAGGCACGGCACATGGCATATTTCAAACGGACTTTTTACCTCTGTAACCAAAGATTACAAGTCAACGCTGGAAATATTAGCGACTAAATTCAAGATACGCTTCATAACCAAAAGAGGATTTTAACTATGGCTTTCAGAAATTGTAGAATACTAAACAGAATCACGCACGAAAACTTCTATGGTCGTATTGACACTGAATTTGAAGGCAATGATTTCTATGAACTGATGGAAATACCTGATGATGGCAAGATTTATGAACCAGCAGAAAATTCACCATACTATCAGGAAAAAACGGTTGGGTTTGAAGAATTAAAGCAATCTTTGCTGGAAAAAATCGCTGATCTTAAGAATACGCCTTTTTCCATAACTATAACAGATATTGACGGGGTTGAAGGCAGTTATTTTGTTGATTTGCAGGATTCAACCATTTTAAAAATTCTGGTGCTGGTAAAAAAAGCAGAGATTATCGCTCAGGCATCAGATGAATTTATTAATGCCGACAATGGAATCGCTGAATATAAAACGTTCAGCCTTGAAGCGATTCAGGGAGTGCAGGCAGAAGTTATTCAAAAGGATGATTTTCTTAAATTAAAAGCAAATCAGGTTAAACTTGCCCTGAATATCGAGGCTTTAGAAAGCATAGAGCTAGAAATAAACAACTTATAGGAGGTCATTATGTTAGAGGCTAAATTACAAAACTTTGTTGAAAAAGAACTCTCCTGCAGGTGCTGCGGGAAACTTATCATCAACCATGAAACACTGATATGCCTGCAGGCGTTCAGGTATTTCCTTAATCGCAAATATGGCAGGAATATCATGATAACACCTTCTTGCGGGACACGCTGCTATCAACACAACATTGATGTTGGCGGAGCTAAAGGCAGTTTCCACTTAACGGGGCAGGCATTTGATATAACATCGCCTGATATAACTTACAGACAAATTTACGAAGCTGCTTTAGAAAGTAAATTGTTTTCAACCGTTATCAGGTACGATAAATCCTTGTTTGTCCACGTGGATACAAGAAAAAGAAAAAATTATGCAATTGAAAGCTGGGTTGAAAACAAATGATTCTTGTGTCGAAACGATACGAAATAGCTGGAAATCTCACTAATTCTGCACATTGCACGGTAATGTGTGATTGTCAGAATAAAGGAGAAGTACTTATGACAACAAAAAACACAAACGAAGAAGTCATTTTTAAGAGCAGAAAAGACTTTAGAGCATTTGTAGCAGAAGATGGTAATGAAATGCTTGAGGAAATTATGGGATCAAAAATCCAAATCCTCTCGGTCTCAGAAAGTTCATTAGGGGAACAGCCGGATATTCTGGCAGTAGCGAATATCCACGAAAAAACAATTATCGAGTGCGACTTAAAACAGAATATTAAGACACTTGCAAACCTGTTAATGCATACGGCAGCGTACAAAGCAAAGCATATTATCTGGTGCATTAATCAGGAAACACCGGAGGCAATGGAAACAGCTAATATGCTCAGTAAGTTTAACCAACATGAAGTGAAGCTATATGTGGTTAAATGCCATATTGAAAACAATGAGGTCAAGCTAAAAGCACTCATAAAGCCAGACCCGAATAATTACCAGAAGCCAGCAGGCAAAATAACCGACACAAAACAAAAGCAAAATGAATTCTGGCAGGCATTTAGCGGTTACATTAACGATAAAAACCTTCCCATAAAAATAACCCCTGCACCGCAACACTGGCAGTACATAACAATCGGCATATCAGGAGTATCTATCCAGCTCACTGTTAACACTTCAAAAAATAACCTCGGCTGTGAACTCCTGATTGCCAATAATAAGGAACTTTTCAAAAAACTAGAAGTTGATAAAGCACGGATTGAAAAGCAGCTTAAAAATATAAATCTGGACTGGCAGGCACTTGAAGGTAAAAAATCCTCCCGCATAAGAACCACGCTGGACTTTGATATTACTGATAAAGAAAACCTCGAACAGGGGTTTATCTGGCTGATTGATACTGCCAACAGGTTTAAGGAAGTGTTTACAGAATATCTAAAAGGAGAAGCCAATGGATAATGCTGAAAAAATTGCAAGGCTTGAAGATATACAGACTAAAATTGAAGAACAGGTTTATGAGGCAAGGGGTTTACTCGAAGGCACAGGCATAACCCTGCAGCGAGCGGAGCGTTACTGGATAGCCCAAATCCTGACAGCACTTGATAATGATGACGAGTATGTCGGCGGATCAATGTTTAGCCTGCAGGACTCAATAAACGAATTAAAAGGGGAAGATGATGCAGACAGTGAGTAAATGTAACCATAAAGGACTGCCGTACCTTTCCGGCAGCCCTTTCTTTCTTTTTCGAATGTGTTCTTATGATACGGTTATTGCACAAATGGCTTTAAAAACAGAAAATGCACGGTAATCTGTGAATATAGAGAATAAACAAAAGGAAAACAAAGATGAATAAAGAATTACAAAGAATCGCAAAAACAATATTAGACCTTGAAACCTTAGAAACCAGAAACTCAGACAGCCTTGATTTTAAAGAGCAGGCAGTCTGGAATATCAAGGAAGCCTTAGAACAGGCTTACAAAGCAGGACAGCAATCAGTAAGTAAATAAATAAAGGAGATCAAAATGATTAAAGTAACTATGAGTACACTCCCTGAATTACGAGAAGTACAGGTAAACCCGCAGGATATAGAAATCAAAGACGGAAAATATTACGTAAACGGCATACAACATTCAATCACAGTAAGCGGAGCAGAAATACTCCATATCTTTTATCAAGGAGCACAGTTTGCCTTAGATAAAAAAGTAACTAAAAAGCAAGCAGCTGAAACATTAACAATAATAAAACGATAAGGAGAATAACAATGACACAGGAAAAAACAATTGAAACAATTTATTACCAGTGCAGCAGTCAATCCTTAGTTTACAGAGAGCTTTATATCCTTAATAATAAAAAGATAAAGCTTGAAATTAAATCGGATTCTTACCGCAACCAGTGCTATGCAAGGACTTATGTATTAAAAGATGACGAGTGGAATATTTTATACAACGTGCCTTATGCCGAGATGGAAACTAAAGAAGGCTTAATATACCATCATGATTATAAAAAATGCCCACAAAAGGCACACAGCGAGTTTAGAAGCGATATTTTAAGGCTTAAAGACCTGACAAAACAACTATTGTCATAATTAATTAACCTGCCATCTTCCGGCAGGCTTTTCCTTTGTGTCGAAATGATTCTTCTTAACCTGAAAACACTTTAAAAACAGGAAATGCACGCTATTGTGTGAATGTAAGCAATAAAGGAGCAAAACAATGATGACACTTACAGATAAAGAAAAAAGAAACTTTGAAAAATTTAGAGCCGAGTTAACAAGAATCTCCCAAAAGTATGGGGTAGCTATAAAATCAATAGGCGGGTTAATGGTGGGTGACATAGCAGATATCGAATATAACGACGACCCTGAAAGCGGAGATTTATATCCTGAGATTTTAATGTGGCAGGAAGACGTAGAGGAGTTATAAAAATGAAAAGTTACAGAATGACTGACACATGGGAACTCGAAGAATCCTACACACTTACTGAACCGGAACTATATAAACTTGCATACGACTTATACTGCGGAGAACCGGTGGGAGAAGAATTAAAGCAGGCGAAAAAAGAATTCGGCAGTGATATTCCGAAAGTTATCGCCTATGTTGAAAAAGAATGCGGGTGGAGAGCAGAGACAATATAAACAACTAATTGTTTTTATAATCAAACGTTTATATTCAAATGTAAAAAATCCTCTAAAATCTGAATTTTAATCACTTAAAAAGTTTTTATATTAATGGGAAGTATGCATGCGGGAAGTAATTTGGCCTTAAGAGTAGCAGAATTTAATCCAATAAATACAATACAGGATAGTAAATATAATGCTGTTCCGGTTAATAATGCAAATAATTTTATATTTAATAAGCTGAAGGAGGATATAGACAGACTTGACTGCAAAACCAACCCGCACAGCCATACCGACCAAGCCCTGCTTTACGCTTTAAGTCCACTTCCCCCAGCGAGACGAATAGGCTCTCTTCCTGATACATTGGAAGAAAAAAATTATCTAAGAGCAGGACTGTTACTTAGTATGGCTGCTGCTAACTTCCCCGGTGATTTAAGGGAGATAGGTATTGCTATTAAAAATCCCTTCCAGAAAAATTCTTTTCAGCACGAATTGTCATTATTTAGGGGAACCTTTTTAAAAAGATTCCTTGATAATCCATTTATCGAGAAGATTGATAAAACCTTATTTTCTACAAAATTCGGCGAAAAAATAATGGATACAGTTAAAATTGAAATTGATGATCTTAAATCGATAAAAGGCCCAACTCCTAAAACAGTTTTAAAGGCATTTAAATTCTCCGGCAATGGGGTACAAAAACTGATAGGAAATTCTCTCTTAAGAATACCAATACTAGGAGTAGCTTTTGGAGGACTTCTTGAATTGCCAGCTATTATAAAATCAGTAACCGATACAAAAGGTTCAGCTTTAGAAAAAGGAAAATCTCTGAGTAAACAATTAATAAAATCTGCTGGTTATGTTGGATTATCAACATTAGCAATTGGCATTGGTGGAGCTTTATTATTCCCACATGGTGCAATTTTAGGACTTATCGGAATGGGTGTTGGCTCTAGTATTGCTTTAGTTGCATCTAAAGCACTGAATAAGCAAGTGGATAAATTAGCTTGATTTACTAATATATTCTCTATAACCTCTTACTGTTTCTCTAAGTCCTTTCTGAACCAGTTTATTAGTCACTTTTTCTGCAGCAGCGTCAACATCTTCAGGAGTTATTTCATTTTTTTCGAGTTGACGTTCTACCTTGTCACAAAATATTCCAAGATGGTTTAATTTTGTGCCATTAGCTTTTTTGACTAAGTCTTGTACTTCTTTTTCGCCTTTAAACCCAATTTTATTACCCGTATAATTCGGTATTGCAAAACTTACTTTATTAATCATATTAAAACCCTTTATTATTTTTTTATCTGATTATATAAACCCTGAACATAAAAAAAATTGCTTCTTTTTTTTATTTGAATTTAAACAAAAGTAAACTTAATCCCAATTACTGAGTCTATATCCCAATATGCACGCTAAAATCACAACGATTAGCAAGCATAAGGAGGTAGAACCTTGCAGGAAAATAATTTTAAGACTTTATTGAACGGAGCCAGAAACGATTTAAAAATCGCAGTTGATGACCTTTTTAATGCGATAGAAATTATCCACGAGGATGTCGAACATCTTAAAGTAAAAACATCCAGACCGGACAAACTTGCAGCTTCGTTACTGTTGGATTATTTAGGCTGGGAAGAAGGAAATCCCAAAAACAATCTTGAAAGAATTTGCGAAAAAGAAATCCAGCAATATATGAAATGGCTTGAATATTATTGTCAAAAAGAAGGAATAACGAAGGAGCAGGCGTTAAAGGAAGTTATTGAAGGTTAAAACTTCAATAATTCATAGGGTTCTAACCCAAGGGCAGTCGCTATTCTTTTTACTTTAGACAATGTTATATCATTTTGAGCCGTTTCAATCATGCTGATTGTTGAGCGGGAAACGTTGGCATCACAGGCTAAATCTTCCTGAGATAAACCTTGTTCCTCACGTAAAAATTTGATACGTTTTCCAACTTTTTTGATATATTGCTTGTCCATAAGAAAATTGTCAGTTATACTGGCATTAGATACAACCAGCCACACTGACAGAAAAGGAGGTGAAATATTGCAGCATATGGATTTTAAAGACAAACTACAATCGAGCGGAAATCTATTAAAAATTGCAGTCAATGATTTTGTAGGATTTATGGAACAATTCCACGATGAGTTGCAAGTTATTAAAGGCAACCCGCTAAAGCCTGACAGAAAATCAGCACTTGCCCTGCTGGAATACATAAGCTATGAAGATTCCAGAATAAAAGAAACAGTTGAAACACTTGGCGGGCAACAATTGGAAAAATATTTTGAATGGATTAATGCTTACTGCAAAGAATATAACTGCACTCAAGAACAGGCATTAAAGCGTGTTCTTGAAGGAACAGAAAAAATATAAAAGGCGGGATTTTATATTTCCCGCCTTTCGCTATATGAATATGGAGGATTTCTTTCGTTTTAGGATGCAAGCCGTTCCGATTCTTCGTTTCTTTTATGTAACCACGCCAAGCGTTTTATATAGCATTCCGTAACCTCACACTCAAGAGCCAACTGCATTCTGCTTTTCTTGCTACCGTCATAATTCCTGCAAATATAGCTATTCCTGATTTTTTTAAGTGCATTGCTCGGTATGTTAATTACTACCCCTGGCAGGTCATTTAGTAGCGTCAGTGCAAATTCTATTCCATATAAATCTGCAATTATTCTTATGTCTTCATTTGGTAAATCTTCAAGATTTAAATTTTGTTGCCAGATTTTCATACCGTAAATCTCCTTTTGAATCATTATTTAGAGTGAATTTATATTCAAATGAAAGCCTGCGCCTTCCTGAGAAAACTCAGGCTTTCTGATTAACAAAGGAACATTGGTTGAAAAATCTGGACAGGATAGTTAAGCAACTATCAGCCTAATTTGTGAATCTTTTTTGTATCCCTTACCTGCCTCCCGTGTTTATATCTATATTATATATTTATTTATATATTCAAACTTCCTCTATTTGGAGTATTTACAGCCCTCAATCTCTTTATTTATATCACTTCATGCCATTTATAAATGGTCAAATTTACACTATTACTAAAAAATTAAACAATAAATGTTTTTTTTGCTTATTTTTCGTTAAAATTAAACATTTAAAACCTTCTAACTGCTCGTGCCGGATTAAAAGGGATATATCTATCCTTAAGAGATTTTTCAAGAATACTTCCAAGCAACTTCACAATATTATCAATGCTTTTGGGAGAAAGACCTTCAGTCAATTTCTGTTCAATAAACTGGTCAATATTTTCCGGCTTAATTTGTGTAACCCTAAATTCAATAAAAAATGGAATAAGATGTTTATTCAGACTGCATTTATAGGATTTAAAAGTGGATGCTGTACATTTGTTTTCAGCTTCACGCATAAAGTTTTTTGATGCGGTTTCAAACCCTATTATTCCTTTTCTTAATTGGGGTCTTTTGGTTTTCCTGACATTAGGAATATGCCTATATTTATCCCAGCTTAATTTTTGGATAATTTTGTCTGATAAGAGTTTATCAAGGATTTTAGCTATTTCATTCTCGTTTAAATCAGTCATTACAGCAATATCATCCAGCGTGAATATGTTTAGCCCTTTTATTATTTTCAAAACTTTGTCTTGAATCATTCTTTAATATCTCCTTTATTATGTTTTCATCAATCAATTCAATATTATTGGTCTTGGCAACAGCTTCCAGTCTGCTAATAATTCGCACAATCTGCCTGAACCTGTTTGCCTGGGTGTGAATAAAATTTACAGCAGGTTCTGTTATTTCTACTTCGCAAAGCTGTGTAACTATATCCTGTACATCATTTACAGAGAACGCTTTAAATTGGATTATTTCTGACAGCCTGTCATATAAATGCCTGTATTTTTGCAGTTTCTTTTCAGCTAATGTCATTCCAACAAAAATAATCGGGACATTCGTTTTATCATGAATGTCCCGAATTGTTTCTATTGTTTTCTGGTCGCCTGCAAGGTAATCAACCTCGTCAATAATTATCATCTGAGGTCGCTCTATAAGTTTATTTACAGCCTGTTTAAACAATTCTGATGTCCAGTATTGCGGAATCTCTCCGAGTTCCTCAACAAGTTCTTCAAGAAACCATCTCCCGCTCATAAGGTTTGCGCTTCGTATGTAGACAGCATCATTTTGTGCTGCAAGCCATAAGGCTGTTCGTGATTTTCCAAGTCCCGGCTCTCCATAAACAAGTGCCATTCTTGAAACCCCGTCAGGTTTATTCTGCAGGGAATTTATCAGGGCTATAAAGTTTTTAACGTTTTGTGTTTTTACAAAGATTTTACGCATATATATTTTATTCTCCATATATCATTCTAAATTCATCACTGTTTTTGTAGTTCTGCAACCACTTTCGCTCTTCTGCTGAAGTGCAGCCATTCTCCATAAGCCACTCGTAGCGTTCATAGTTATTCAAAAATACAGGACGCAGTTTTTCTGGAATTGCTATCGGTTCTTTTTTAACTCCTTCCGGTGGAATTTCTTGCGGGATAGTTTCTTCAATCATTTGTGTCTCTAAAAATTTGATATCTTCTTTAGGCAGGTATTTTTTGATTGTCCGAAGTGTTCGATTACGTAATTGGGCTGGCTTTTTAATCTTTTGGATAAAATCTTCCCTGTCTTTAATATCGCCAAGATGATATGCCATCGGGTGCGTTCCTGTAACTCTTTTTGCTGTGCATAAATATTCGCCTCTTGTTGAATAGACCTTGATTTTACTGAGGTTAAATAGACTGTATCTAATCATTACTCTGTCCCTGAGTCCGTATAAAGCATCGCTGTTGTAATCAGTGTTTAAAAACCTTATGCCGTTGCGATTTATTGTCTTTACCTCATGCGCCATCATTAGCTCATCAAGCTCATTGATGCCTATATTCTGCCTTATTCTACCCTCAAAAACCTGCTTTATGCTCATTGTTCTATCATTAGGACATGGCTGGGAGTGCCTGTAGCTTAACCACGCATCAACAAACCGGATTGTTTCTTCAACAGTCGGGATATATCCCTGATTGATTTTGTCATATAACTCTTTATGCAGTTTTTCATTGCGTTTCATATGAGCCGGTTTGTTTGCGATATTGCTGCCGGTGTATGTGGGTAGCAGTTTTTCAAACTCTTCCTGAAATTCTTTGAAGAAGCGTTCTATGACTTTAGCCCGGGCATTGTAGGGCTTGGCATAAACAGGCTTTATTCCAAGTTTGGTGTATATTCCACTAAATCCGGCTTCTGTGAAGTCAGTTGATTTGGAAAAATATTTTGCTTTAAAAGCCTTTCCATTGTCCTGATAAACAATTCTTGGAATCATATCAAGGTTAATAATTGCCATACGCAGGGCTGAAGCTATACATTGGGTATTCTCTTCAAGCATAATTTCATATCCACACAAATAACCTGACTTCCAGTCAAGGAAGGCAACAATAACCGCCCTGCACGGTCTGCCTGTAAAGGGATTTAAGACAAGGAAGTTTAAACGGTGTCCGTCTGCTACTAAAACATCCCCGACTTCAATTTTTGAAATGTCCCTGGATAAATATGGTTCGACCTTATCCCGAAGTGCCTTTTCCCCTTCTCGCATAAGTATCCACTTGTCATAATTCTGTCTCCTGAAATATTCTGCGTATCTACGGAAGGTTATTGGTTTTGGAATATCTTCAATTCCTTTCTTTTCAAGAATATGGGTTGTAAGTTTTATTGCCTTACCAATGCTGAATTGGTTTGGATGCAGGAGCAGTTTTAAAAATATTCCGATTTCTTCTTCTGTCAGCGTAGTTTTATACTCATCTGAATTTGTGTAATGGTACTGTGGGACAAGAGCTTCCCAGTTTTCGTATTCAGAATAAAGTTTGTTCCAGCGCAGCAGGCTGCCTCTGGAGGTTTTACCAATAAGTCGGAACACATTTTTAAGATATTCACCTGAGTTGTACAAATCAAGGAATAATTTATCCCCTTCGTGTTTTGGACTATGTTTATTCCTGAATTTTATCCATTCCTGAATCAAATCAACTTTTGCAAGAGCAACAGTCTTTGCCTGCGCCGGAATGAATCCTGATTCAGTCTGAACAGGTTTTTCAATCGGCAGAAGAATGTCATGATTTACCGTTTCAACTATTTCCCTGTAATAAGTGTTTTTGTAAACCTCCTGAACCTGTGGCTCAAGGGAGGATAAAAGTATCTCATAACTTTTTCCTCCCTGAGTTTTTGTTTCCCTGAAAATATATTTACCTTTGCTTAAAGCTATTCTTAATGCTCGTGAAGTTACCTGTTTTATTTCTGCGATTGTTTTCAGGTCAACCCATAAGTTATTATCACTCATTATTATTGCCTTTTACTTAAATTAACTCATTGGCAATGATAACTCTCCTATCACAAAAATAAAGTCTATTTCCGAGAGATGTGTCAGGTTTGAAACACTTTTAAATGGAAAAAACTTAATTAATTCCAAAAAATTTTTTATTGCCTTGCTGCAATTTGAGGAACTCAGCTCTTAATCTTGTGGCTATATCTTCATTTGAGTCTAATAAATATATTTTATCTGGACAGATGATATTTTCATTTTCTTCACCTTTATTGTTGCTACTATCAAAATAAGAATAATCTGTGTAAACATCATAAATTCCGTGATTTAAAATTTTCTGAACATAATATTCAAAGGAATTTTTTATATTATAAAAAAAGCATATTTGTCTATGGTTTCCATTTTGTTCAATTCCCTGAGCATCAACTTCCCTTACGGTTTTTCCACGGTCAGAAATATCAGAACTATTTGCAAATACATGTACATCAGCTAAATCTGCTGGATTGTAATATAACCAGTCACAGTGAGGATGAAGCAAATAATACCTATGTTTATTGTATTTAATCAGGCAATTCGAGTCAAAATGCAGACTTGGAAATCAGGCATAAACTCTTGATATATTTACATTTAATGCCTGTTGAATCAGTTTGAGCCATTTTGCAGTTTTTGCCTTTTTTCTGCAAAATTTAGGATGAGCCAAAATCCGTAGATAATCCTCAAGTTTACTGTTGTGGCAGGATTTAAGGCATTGCAAGAATTGTGCAATTAGTTCGAGCCATTTTGCATTTTTGAAAAGCTGGAAATAGCCGGAAGTTCGTTTTAAAAATTTTACAATTATCAGGAAGTTTTAAATAAAATATTCCTGCTTCTATTTATTTGAATGATTCAGAACAGACATAAATGTCGGAAAATGACTTTAATTCTGAGCTATAGGATTTATAATGCCAATGACGCACTAATCCAAGCGAAAGAGGCAAAATATTATGAATCCCAATATTATCTGGATTGATTTAAAAACAGCAGCGGAGATAAAAGATATTACTCCACGAGCCTTGAGATTAGCTCTTGCAAAGGGTAAATATACTTCTCGAGAATCCATTACTCAAGGCGGAAAAAGCTATGAAATTCTTTTATCTTCACTTGAGCCAAGAGTTCAGGAGATTTACAAAAATAAATATTATCAGGAAATAGTTGAACTGGAAGCCCAGATTATTCATATAACAAAACCTGAACCAATCGAATCAGGCTTTATTCCTGAAACAGCCAGAACAGTTGCACTTGCAAGATTAGATTTAATTCAAGAATGGCAACGGTTTAGAAAAGAGCATAAGCCTAAGAATAAAGGTGATAAACTATTTCTTGATTTATACAACTCAGGAGAGTATCTTAAAACTATTTTTCAGCTAATCGGTTCAACCTCAAGAGGAAGCCTTCAACGCTGGCATCGAAGTTATACAGAATATGAAAGCTGGGAAGCTTTAGTTCCTCAGTATAAATATACAAGTTTTAACGAGTATAAAACAATTTTATCGGAAGAAGAAATTGGAATATTTTTAAAAATTCTCCTGCACCCGAATCAATTTAATATCGGCAAGGCAATAAAACTTACAAAACATATTCTTGAAAAAAGAGGGTTTACTGATATACCTCAGCCGATTACATTTCGCAGATACGCTGAGTGGTTCAGGAAAAACAATTATGACAAGTGGGTTTTAATTAGAGAAGGTGAAAAAGCACTTGCTGATAAAGTTTCTCCATATATAAAAAGAGATATTTCAAAAATCAAAGTAGGTGAAATTCTTGTAGCTGACGGTCATAAGCTAAATTTTCTTGTACTAAACCCATTTACAGGCAAACCCTGTAGGGCAACAATTGTAGGTTTCTTAGACTGGAAATCAGGATATTTTGTAGGTTATGAAATTATGCTTGAAGAAAATATTCAATGCATCGCCTCAGCTCTTAGAATGGCAATTATTAACCTTGATATAATTCCTCTTATTTCTTATCAGGATAACGGCAGAGCTTTTAAAGCAAAATATTTCAGCGAATCCGCTGATTTTACGGAAGCAGGATTTAACGGAATATACACTAATCTTGGAATAAAACCAGTCTACGCTAAACCTTACAATGCTAAAGCGAAGGTTATCGAAAGATTTTTTAAAGAATTTCAGGAAGAATTTGAAAAACTTCTGCCTACATATATAGGAAGCAGTATAGAGAATAAACCGGCACATATGAAAAGGAATGAAAAATTCCACCTTGAATTGTATAACAGAATTAACAAGGGCTACGTTCCAACAATTGAAGAAGCAATAAAGCTAATCGACTGCTGGCTTGATTACAGACACTCTCAACCCTGCTCCAATGATAGAAGCAAAACAATAAAAGAAGTTTTTGAATCAAGAGAACGGCAAAATATAGATAAGTCAAAACTTGATGATTTGATGATGGCTTATGAGGTAAAAACTATCCACCGTAACGGCATCAGGTTTTTAAGCTCCGATTATAACAATGATTCACTTTATGGCTTAAGAGACAGAGTAATGGTTAAATACAGCCTGTTTGACCTCTCCAAAATTAAGGTTTATTCAACAAAAGGCGAATATTTATGCTCAGCTAAAAGAGTAACAGGAACTCACCCAATGGCTTATCATATGGGTGAAGTTAAAGATATGGAGGATTTTAAGCAAAAGATTCAAAAACAAAAACGGCTTAAAAATAGAACTTTAAGAACTATAAAGAAATTCTTACCTAAAGAAGATATTAAATTTCTTGAAACCCAGATGGATTTAGAAAGAATAGAGCAGGAAATCCCTGCAATAGAAGTCAAAAGCGAACCTCTGATTTTAGAAGATAAATTAAAACCTGTATTTATGAATAATTACGAAAGGTATGAATGGCTTATGAAAAATGGATGCACAAGTCCTGAAGACCGCAGCTGGCTTCAAGAGTATAAAAATAGCGAAGAATATCAATTAATCTATGGGGAATAAAAATGAAAAAGACTTTTGTCAGAACTCAAAATGTTAAAAACTTTATCTCGCTTATGAACTTGCTTCAAAGTAAACCTGATGGAGTTCCAAGAATGGCGTTGGTTTATGGAGAGCCTGGACTTGGTAAATCAAGAACAGCTCTTTGGTGGGCTGTAAAAAATGATGCAGTATATTTAAGAAGCTCCAATATGATGTCAGGAAGGTGGTTTCTGGAAGAGCTTGTTGAAGAACTGGGTGAAACTCCTTATTACAAAACATCAGATCTTTTTAAACAATGCGTAAACCAGCTTCTTCAAAATCCAAGAACTATACTGATTGATGAAATAGATTATTTAACAGGAGATTCAAGAACAATAGAAACCATCAGGGATATTCACGACAAAACCAATGTTCCAATTGTTATGCTTGGAATGAATAAAGCAGATAAAAAAATTATGCGATACCGCCACGTTTATGATCGTTTAAGCGAAATCCTCAAATTTGAATTATTTTCATTAACTGAGATACAAAGCATTATAACTCAGCTGTCAGAAGTTGAAATTACTGAGGATGCAGTAACTCTTATTCACTCTCAGGCTAATCGCCTGCGGCAGATAGTCGGGTTGATTAATAAAGCTGAAAAGTTAGCTCAGGCAAACGGTTTATCAAGAATAAATGCAGAAATTTTAAAAACAGGTGCCAGTGAAATTTTAGCTGAAACAAAAGTAATAAAAGATATAAGGAATGAGCTTATACAGCTCCCGCATTCGCAAAGGAGTAAAATTGATGAAAGACAAAATCCTCAAAATAGTCAAAGGGCTTAGAAAATTTACTATTGAAGATATATCCATAATTGCAGAACTTGATGAAGAGGAAATTTATCCTTTAATTGAGCAGATGGTATCGGAGCAGAAAATAATTCAAATAAGCCATGATCAGTATATGAAAGCTGAAAAAATTATAAAAACAAAAAGGGAAACAACTAAAAAAGGAAAAATCGGTTTTAAAAAAGCGGCTCAGAATTTTATGACAGAGGCTGAAAATAAATGTACGCCATCAACTTTTAAATCCTATAAAAGTGCATTTAATAAACATTTAAGCCCATTTTTTCAAGAATTTAGAATATGCGAAATTAAACCTGAAAATATTGATGAATTTATAGAACAAAAAATAGAGGAAGGGCTTTCAAATAAAACTATAGATAATATTGCCAAATTACTTGGCAGTATTCTGGAGAAGGCTCTTAAAGACAGGTATATTCCTTTTAATCCTGCAAGAGCGGTTAAAAAGCTTTATCTATAGCTTAAGATCTTATTGTCCATAAAACTTTGTCTATTTTTCTTGGTGTCCAGAAATCAGTTTTAAATGCATTATTTAGTTCTATGGTCTTTTCTCGCAAAATAGCAGTTAACTCAACAAAATCTCTATTTTTTATCGCAATAGGATTTATATCTTGAACAATTTTGTTTAAAGACGATATATTTTGCAAATTTATGACCAAAAATTGATCAACAGTTCCGTATATTTCTGGAAATAGTAAAGATAATAATCCTGAAGCTCCAGCTACACCCAAGCCTTTTATTTCGGAGGCAAGTTTTATCATTGTAAAAGATTCTTCTTTATCTGAAACAAAAAGAATACGTGAAATTATTTCATCAATTTTAGCATTATCATTTTGGTAAGCTTTTTTAAAAGCTGCTGTAGTTGTAGCGTATCTATTTGGAGCTGTGTATTTCCATTTGAAATATTTATTAAGTAAAAAGTCATACCAAGAGTTACCAAGTTCCAATTTGTCCAAATCGTTGGGTTTTCTTACGACACAAAGCTTTTCTTCAAGCTCAATTTCAATATTATAATTTTCATCTTTTACTCTGGAATAATAACTTGATAAAGCATTAGTCCATTTTTCTTCATCACAACTATTCCATAATGAAGTAATAGAAATTAAATTCGCATTATTAGATTTAGCAATTTTAATTAATTCTGTATGTGTTTTGATTGGAATAAACTTAAAATCTTCCAGAGATTTAAGTTTATTCATTGTTTCTCTACTCCCAGTGATAAGCCATTCAAGGTCGACATTGAATTTTTCATAAATATTTACAAAAAATTTCAGATCGGGTTCTTTTTCCGATGCTTCATATAGATTAATATCTGATTCTGGAATATTTAACTCCAGAGCAAATTGAGATATATCAAGATTTTTTAAATTTCTGAATTCTTTTAATCTATTTCCAAAAGTCATAATTTACTCTTCTGAATATTCGTTCGGTACTATTACTGGATAGTGTGAAAATTCGTTAAAATACGCTTTTTCCATGCCATACAACTTTACCTATAACTGCAAAAGAATCTTCATCTTTTAAATCAACTTCAAAAGTCGGATGCTCAGGATTATCACTCTTTATTTGAAGTTTTTCTTTAGGCATTAAAGAAAGCCTTTTAACTAGAAGAGTATTATCAAATCTGACAACAAAAATACCATCTCTGATACGTTTATCCGAGGTGTCTATCATAATCAGATCGCCATTTTTAATGGTAGGCTCCATCGATTCGCCATGAGCTGTAAATATAACTAAATCAGGCTTAGAGCCGCAAATATTTTTATTAAACCAATCAATTTTAAAAGCAAAATGGTCTATAACTGTTTCTTCATCAACAATACATCCATGCCCGGCAGCCGCTCTAATATCATAAATAGGAATATACACATAATCGCTGCTGCAGACATCAAAGTTTTTCTTGCTTTCTTCTGTTGCAAACATTGCACCTTTTCCAAAAAGAAGCCATTCTGTATTTGCACCCAAATGTTCCGCAATAAGAGCCAAATATTCTACGGTAGGCTTTCGCTCACCTTTTTCATAATTACTTATAGATTTATACGGGACATTTATCATTCTGCTTAACTCTGAGACGTTAAGAGCAGACTGCACCCTGATTTCTCTGAGTCTGTCACCTATATTATTTAATGCTTTAATTTTTTGTTCGCTCATTTGTTCCTAAAAAATACTTAACATATGTACTATCTTGTATTGACAAGTTGGTACAAATGGGAATAGAATAATTAAACAAATGTACTAACTCTAATATAAGATTACCACAAATGAATAAAAAAACTAGACTCGGTTGGTTTAAAAGTAAACTTTTGCATAGAAACTTAACAATCGCTGATATCGCTATGGAGCTTGGTATCAGCGAAAGGCAAGTTTATAAACTTATTTGTGGTGACCATAAAAATGAAAAGTTTAAACAGTGGGTTATTAAACGTTTGGGCAATCCTATTTGGTTGTAAACAAAGGAAGAACAAATGAGCAGGGAAACAATAAATACGAATAATTCGCTTTGGCTCGATGAAAATCAAGCCTGTTCTCTGCTTGGATTAAAACCGGATACTTTGAGGAAGAAATGCAGAGCCGGTGAGTATATTTTCAAAATAGTTAAAAAGTCTAAAACAAGTGAATATAAAGTGCTTTTGTCTTCTCTGCCAGAGCTTTATCAAAGCAAATATCAAAGCAGGTTTTTAAAAACTTCTGAATCTAATTTTGACCCGAATGTATATAATGATGCTCCTGATTGGGCAAAACGTCAGGCAGAAAAATATGTAACTATAATCAAACGTTCTGAAGGATTAAGAGGCAAAGAATTAAAAGCTTTTATAAATGAATGGAATAAGGTTAATCCTGAATTTAGAACATCTTACGCCAGAGTTAATGATGCAAGGCTTAAATACTACACTGGCGGAATTTCTGCATTACTTGCACAGTATGGAAAAACAGCAGGCAGCACAGTTGTTAAAGATAATCATTTTGAATATTTCAAAAGTCTGTATCTTAAAGAAGGTGCTCCTTCTCTTTATACCAGCTGGTTTTACACTTTAGGCTATGCCGTTAGAGTTGATGGAATCATAAAAGAAGCATTTCCTTCAAGATTTAGCTTTAAAAGAAGACTTTTACAGGAAATTCCAGAGCAGTCTATTTATCTTGCCAGATATGGTGAAGCTAAATGGAACAGAAGATATTCAAACTATATTGATAGAGATTATTCTGGCATTAGATGCGGAAGTGTTTGGACATCAGACCATGCACAGCTCGATGTTGCTTGTGAAATAGAAGACGGCAGAGTTGTATTTCCATGGATTACTGCTTGGAGAGATTTTAAAGGAGGTAAATGGTTAAGCTGGATTTTACAGCCTGACAATCCTAATTCTGACCATATTTTTCAAACTTTTTACTATGCAGCAGACGAGTACGGCATTCCTGAAGATATCATTATCGATAACGGTAAAGATTACAGAGCTAAGGATTTTGCAGGCGGCAGAAAAGTTCATAAAATTTCCGTTGATGAAGTTAAAACAAATTCAATGCTTGATAATCTTGGAGTAAAAGCCCATTTTGCACTTCCATATAATGCTCAGACTAAAACTATTGAAAGAGATTTTCTTAAAATTAAAGAACTCTTCTCTAAGCATATGCAGGGTTACAGGGGCGGAAATGTAACAGAGCGTCCTGAAAAACTGAAAATTGAAATTAAACAGGGCAAGATATTGAAATTTAGTGAACTAAAAGAAATATTTAATGACTTCATAGAAAACGTATTTAATAAATACCCTTCAAATGGCAAGATTCTTCAGGGCAGATCATCTGATGAATTATGGGCGGAAGAATTTAGAGAAAAAAGAGTTGTTTCAAAAGATGCATTAAAGCTATTCTGCACAAGAACTTCAAAGACCTTCTCCATTACACGAAACGGAGTAAAGGATTCAGAGCTTGGAATAACCTATTGGGCAGACTGGATGATTGGTGTAAAAGGCGAAAAAGTTTATTTAAGAAGAGATATAAAAAATTACAATGAAGCCTGGATATTTAAAGCTGATAATGATGAATTTATAGGGAAGGCTCAAGTTTCTGAACTTGTCCCTGCACTTGCTTCTACTGAAATTGAAAAGAGCGAATTTAAAGAAGCTATGGCTGTTAAAAAACGTAATAAAAAAATAGCTAAAGCATATGCTAAAACTCAAGAAACAGACGTAAACGACAGAATGCTTAATCTGAAAGCAGCTGTTGGAGATAAAGAATACAAGGCAGAGCCTAAAATCTCCAAGATAGCTAATACAAAAATGGATAAAGTTATCAGAAAACAAAATGATATTGAAAAAATAGGAACTTACGATTTATCAGGATTTGTGGATAAAAAACCTGAAAAGAGAAAGATTTACCTGTTTGAAAGCGACAAAGAATTAGATGAACTGGCAATGGGAGCAGGATATGGATCTTAGAATTGAACTTAAAAAACTAATGCAGGAAAAAGGCTACAGCTTTCAGGCTGTGTCTCGTGCAACAGCAATTTCAGCCACAACTCTTAATTTGTGGCTGAATAATAACTATGTCGGCAATCTTGATAAAATATCAGATTCTATTCACAGCTTTATTATTAGAGAAAAAGAAAGAAGATATAAGCAAACAATTCCGTTTGTTGAAACCAGTATTGCAAAAAATATTTTTGAAATAGCACAAATTTGCCATATTAATGGTGAAATTGGAGTCTGCTACGGCAGAGCAGGACTTGGCAAAACCTTTGCGGTTAAACAATATGCAAGGCAAAATTCTGACGTAATTTTGATTGAAACAGACCCCGGCTTTTCTACAAGGACAGTTCTTTTAGAATTACATAAAAGACTTGGGCTTTCAGCTAAAGGAAGTCTTTATGCAATGACTCTTGAAATCATTGAGAGGCTTGAAAAATCAGGCAGGCTTATTATTGTTGACGAGGCTGAAAATCTTCCGTATAAAGCACTGGAATTGTTAAGAAGAATTCACGATAAAACTGAAGCCGGAGTGTTACTTGTCGGTCTTCCTGCTCTTGTTGAAAACCTAAGAGGATTAAAAGGGCAGTATGAACAGCTTTATTCAAGGGTTGGCGTGTCAAAAAAACTTGAACCGCTTCAGTTTAATGATACAGAAATGATTTTAAAAGAAGTTTCTCAAGATATTGATGCAATAAGTGCTTTTCACGATTTATCAAAAGGAAATACCAGAGTTTTATCAAAATTGATAATGAGATCAGCAAGAGTGGCTATTATCAATAAAACTTCTGTTGATAAATCAATAGTTGAAGAAACTTTCAAGATGCTTATTGTGTGAGGATTTTATGAAAAGTAAAGAAAAGATTTTTTATACATTTTTAATAATCCTATCAATATTCACTCTTGGAGTTCAAGTTGGAATTCATCATGGACGAGAACTTCAAAGGGTTGAAGATATTAGAATTCAGCGTATGCAGGAATATATTTTCAAAAATATGGCAAGATGCGAGGCTATATGATTACTAAAAATCAGATTAAAAAACTTCAAACTTTAAAAAAAGTCCTCAGCCTTTCTGATGACATATACAGGGATGTTCTTGAAATGTCTTTTAATGTTAATTCCTGTACAAAATTGACATCGGAGCAAGCAGGTATGCTTATTGATGATTTTGAAAATTCTGCAATTCAACTGGGATTATGGAATAAGCCAGAGTTGAAGTTTGAAAATCTTTCAAACAGAAAATCTATGGCAACTCCAAAACAGTTAAGAATGATTGAAGCTATGTGGAGGGAGGTGAGTTATCGAGAAGACGATGAATTTGTAAAGCAATCGCTTAGAAAGTTTCTGTCAGGTCATTTTTACGTTAGCGATTTAAGATTTATAGACAGAGCAAAAGCAAGCAAAATTATTAATGCGATTAAAAATATTAAAAAAAGTTGTTTAAAGACCAGTTAAATGTAGTTTAAACCTAATTTAAAGGAGATTCAAAAATGGAAATCAAAGAAAAAGTTTTAGCAGTAATTGGAAGCCAAATTTCAGACATAAAGGATAAATTAACCGAATCAAAGGTTAAATTTGCTGAATGCTGCTTAAATGAAGAAGAATGGCAAATCAGAATTAAGTACGAAAAAATGTGCAAAATTTATGAAGGACAAATAGCTGTTCTTGAAGGACTGGAAAGAACTTTGGAAAATGATATCTTTGTCATAGCTCTTCCAATGAAAATTTAAAGGTCGAAACAGGATTGCGTGAGCAGGAGTAAAACTCATTTTAAAGCCATCCCTGCTCCGGCTTTCCTGTCGCAGAGTTATGCTCTGCCTAATGAGATCAAATTTAAAGGATTTTTATGGAACTTAAACCATGGATGCAAAATTTAATGCCGGCAGATATGCCAAATTCCGAATTAAAAGAACTTGCTGAAGAATTTGGCATTCAATCTGCGTTGGAAGTTATTTCAGCGTGGGCTGGTCTTATTGTAAGCGTTCCAAAACAACCTTTTAGGGATTTATTAAACAAATATATTATTAACAATTATGATGGTACAAGGGCATCAATTGTTAAACTTGCCAAAGAATGCGAAGTTACTGACAGATATATTTACTATCTTTTAAAAAAGTTGAAAACGGCTAAAAATAGCTCTTCGATTTAAATTTCACCTTTTATTATTAAGTTTAAAACTTCCTCCTGTGAGAAATTATGCTCTTCACAGTACGAGTCAATCCATTTTAAATATTGTTTAATTTGTTTATCGCAAAGTATTTCAAGATTCTGCTTGGCTTTGCCTTCTTCCATTGCTAAATATTCAAGCAATGCCTGTGCCGTAGGCTTATCAGGTTTTGAAGTTTTTACTTTAAGTTGGTCAACATCATCGTGAATTTTTTCAACTATTCCGATAACATCGTCAATTGCAATTTTCAAGTCATTGCCGACACCGTTAAGATAGATTTTAAAGTCGATTTCGCTCATAAAATATTCCTTATGCTTGCTAACAGGTGTAATATTAGCTTGCATATGGGGATTTAGGTTTACTTGTGTCGGAATATAATGTTTTGTCTTGTTTTATAAAATCAATTAATTCATTCTTATCATTAAAAATAAAAATTTTTTCATACTCATTTAATGCGTGTTTATTAAAGTAATTTAAATCATAACCGGATAATTTTAAATTAGTGAAAATTTTATAAACTTTGTAATGAAAAGAATCTTCCAGAAAAAATCTGATTTCATTTAATTTACTATAATCTATGTAAATATCATCACTAAGAATGTCTTTAACATAATAAACACTGCTATCTGGAAAAGGAAAATAATATCGAGCACCATCAACGCTTACAAACTGGCAGGTTGTAAGCGTTGTAGAATGATATTTAAAACTCAACTCATCAAGAAATACATCTTTTTTAGGCAAATGGTTTGCAAAAGAATAATTTTCTCTTCCTTTAGACTTAGAAGTTATAGTAAATTCAGGAAAATATTTGTAATAAAGCTGTAATCCGTTTATTTCGTCTGTGAAGTAATTCCAATTTTCAAAATCATCTATATATGTATTTAGCCTTTCTAAGATGGATAAATTTAAACCAAATCTTTCTTTCCACATTTCAGCTATTTCATATTCAGAAGCTGTTGAATTAATTGGTGTGTTAGTTGGTCCACTTCTTGTGTAGATAACTCCTGCTCTTATTATTTTAGCTCTTATTATTTTAGCTTTTCCTTTTTCAGTTTTATCTTTTATTAAAAAAAATGGTTTAAATTTTGAATTTTTTATAATTAAAATATCAATTTCATGGTTATTGATATTAAGCGTTTCTAATTCTAATACTGGAATTTTATTTATATTAGATGATTTAATAGTATCAATAATTTTTTCCAAATTTTTTCTTTTAGTATCGTTTTCAATACCTAAAATATTTCCGGTATTATCAACTCCAAATATAATATAACGGTCTTTATCACATAACGAATTTGATAAACAAAGAAGGTCATGCACAAAATCAAGAGTATTATCATAATACTCTCTTTTAAAATCTAAATATTCACTCTCAGGTTCATTCAAAAGCAATTTTATATTCATAAATTTTATTTTAACTAAAAAATATTAAATTCTCACCAACTTGACTGCCGGTAGTGAATCATTAATTTTATATGCTTCTACTTTCATGACTATAAATTCCGTCTTCCAACCTGCTCTTTCGTTAAGCCAGTTAAGGATGTATCGGGTTTTATCATCGAGGCTCTTTACCAACCAGACGGCTTTGTTTGCATTATTGCCTGCTGCTATGGCTAAAAGATTTTTAAAATCCTCGTCAGTCGGCTCATCAAGGTTAATCATAACTATAACTTTGTTATGGCTCATATTTTCTTCTGCATAAATATCAGGACGAACTTCATCAGGAATAATGCTGTGGTGTCCTATGTTTACAAGCTCGATATTAAGAGCATCTTCAAGTTCTCTAGGGTTTTCAAGGAGCCAATTTCTGACATCCTGATTAGTTTTAAAGATTTCGTTTATGTTGATTTCAATTAAGTTTGCCATAGTTCTGTCTCCTACTCTGCCCATTTAACGCTGGGAATAAGGTCACCGCTGGTTTCATCATCACTGTATTCAATTTCCTGAATCTTGCCGATTTGAATTCCGCCGATTGATTTTACTGCGATTCCGTACTCTTTTGATAATTCGGTTAATTCTCTGATAAATGCCTGATAATTAGTTTCTTTACGTTTTTTAACTGCCAGTATATTTTTAAGTTCAGGCGATAAATCTTTAGGTTTAAAGTTTTCAGGAGCTTTTAACACCTCATCAATCTCAGCGTAAACGGTTTCCATCATTTCAACATCTGCGGTTATTTCGTCCTGAATCTCAATTAATAATTCTGTATCTTTTTTGTTTATCATGACTGTTATCCTTTAATTATTGATTCTTGCCCTTTTTTATATGCCTGTTCTAAAGCCTCTTTGATATTCCAAACTGCCTGTTCTCTAAAATCAAGGTGGTCGCTGTTTCTTGTCTCTAATGTTTCAAGGTCTAATATTGTTTTTGCTATTTTTAAAAGTTCTGAATTCATAATCTTAAATCCTTGTGTTTATTGCTTACAATGACAGTTTAGCGTTCAATTCTCATACTTCAAGCTGAAAGACGGAAGTTTCAGCTATTCTGAAACTTTCCTACACATACTAAAACAGGATTTTTTCGGCATAATGCTTGAGTTTTTGAATGTCCTCTTTGAAATTTCCTTCTGCAACAGCCGGCTTGTTTTTGTAATCGCTTTTGTAAATCAGTCCTTCAGGTGTTTGCATAATGCTATATGGGATTGAATAAACCTGAATCCATTCATCATTTTTCAAAACATAGGCTCTGGCATAACACTGGCTGTGATAAGAATCTGATTTGATTTCAAGTTTTAATTTTTTATCTTCTATTTGATAGATTTCTCTGTAAGATATAGCTTGATTACTGGATTTATAGCAGACTTTTTCGATAATATCTTCTTTTAGTTTAACTTTAGCCATTATTCTCTCTCCTTATATTTCAATTAAAAAGCTTTCAGGTATGTTAAGAGCTTTAAAATCTTGTTCTGTAATTTCGTTGTAAAGTCTTGCTGTCTTTATATCTTCTATGGTTCTTAGGTTATCAAGGTTTGTTGCGTATAATCTGCCGTTTGTGTCGATTACTTTAGCTCCTGTGGCATCAGGTGCGTCAACGTAGCCTAAGTTATATGTTTTTATTAATATTGCGATACTTTTCTTTTTGTAATCGTAAACCTTTGTACCGTATGCTAAATCCATCTTTTTATCTCCTGTGTTCTGCTAACATTGACAGTATGGCTCTTCTTTCTCAAAATGGAAGCCCAAAGTCGGAACTTTAGGCGTGTTTCGTATCAATAGGACATATTTTATTGCTTTTCCATTTCCTGAAGAGCCAAATTCAAGGAATTAATTGCATTTTTAAGATTTTCTTTGTTTTCCTCATTCCAATCTTGAGTATCAATGGCTTCAAGAATTTCTTTAGCCTCAATTCCTTCTTTAATAGCTAGTTCAATGTTCATTTGGTTTCTCCTATAATTACTAACCATCAGGAATTTTAGCTTGCAAAACCCGAAAGTAAAGTCCTATGTGTTTTTATGATTCGGGAATATATTCCATGGGATTAATAGGAATATTATTTTTCCTGATTTCAAAATGAATATGCGGTCCCGTTGACCTCCCTGTACTTCCCACAATTGCTATTTGTTGCCCTTGCGTTACTTTATCACCTTTTTTAGCCAACATTTTTGAGCAGTGGGCATATCGGGTTAAAAATGAATTATCATGCAGAATATCAACGCAAAGCCCATAAGCTCCAAATTCTTCCGCCCTAACCACAACTCCAGCCTTAGCTGCAAGAATAGGAGTTTTATTAGCCGGATTGTCCGCTATATCAATGCCTGAATGATAATAAGTTTCGCCTTTTGAGTTTTTTCTTTTTTCGCCAAATGGTGCTGATATTCTTCCCGTCATAGGTTTTATGAATTCTGCTTTTTCCTCTATTTTGCTTAACAGGCTGTTAATTGCAAAACTCAGGTTATTCCAGTTTTTGGAAAAGCCTGTAAAGCCTTCTTTTTCAAGTTTTTCTTTCTGAGATTTAATTTCTTTTATTGTAGGAATTAGTTTTTCTAATGAATTTGCCATTTTCCCTCCTAATTAAGTGCCGTCCAGCTTGAGTTTGCATAAATGTAAACCTTGCTGTCAGTTGTGTTAAAGTACATATCAATTCCCCAAGGCTCTGGATGCGATGCCTGAACTCCTCGCCAATTTGGTTTCTGGTCAATCTGGTCTTGAATTGATGACCTTGCGTTTGCAATATAAGAAAGCTCTGTAGCTGAAACACTGCTTGCAGAAACTTTACCGCTTGAGTTTGAAATCAGGGCTTTATCCTGTGCGAGATTATTCTCAACTATTGTTGAAGCTCCGCCTGTAATACTTGCCTGCTTTGAATTAATCTGGTTTTGAACAGATGATGTAACACCTGATAAATGCCCGAGTTCTGTCGATGAAACCGAACTTGATATAACCTTGCCTGAAGCATCGCTAACAAGAGCCTTGCTTGCAGTTAAATTCGCATCAATCAAAGCTGATACCGCACCACTTGAAGCTCCGCCTTTTACGACATTTTTTGCAGTTGCTTTTTTAGTAATTGGAGTGCCTGTCGGGTCATCGACTATCGGCAAAATGTCAGTATTTTCAACCGTTGTCAGTTCTGATAATTGTGTAATTGTTTTGTCGCTCATAAATCCTCCATAAATTAACTTTGTATAAAATAATCTCCGTCATTAGTTATTAAATACCCGCTGGCATCTTCCAGCAGAACTCTTTGCGTTTTGTTGTTGTCCAGAACATTAACAGCAGGCGGAGCACTGCCTAAAATATCCTGATAAATCGACTCATTGTATTCTCTTGCAACGATTTCGATAAAATCCTGCTGGGATTCAATCATCCTTATAATTCTGTATTTCTTATCAGAAAAACCTAAAATGTAGTCTGTCAGCTCAATTACATCTCCGACAGTTCTATTCAAGCATTTTCTTGAAGTTTTAAAAGAGATAAACATCTGGCAGGTCTGGGATTGATTTAGGTAATACCACGCAAGCCTTGAAGCCTGATTAAAGTTTGTTACTCCGATTAAATCCTGAGTTTGAATAAAGGGGCGAGCTTGCCTTAAGTATTTATTAGCTTCTGCTCTGGCTTCAATAAAAGTCCATTGGTGTTCTTTGCTTCTAAATCTGATATTTACAATGTCAAATATCTCATCCATAGGAAGCCACCACGCTTTTAAGTCGTTGATGTCTTCGGCTGAGAGTTTTTGGCTGGCTGTTTCAGGCTTATCAATAAACACAAACCATTTATTATTCTGCTTAACCATATTGCCCCTGCAGGTTTTAAAGATTTCCATGCACCATTCAAGAGCCGATTGCTTGGCATCTATGGCAAGATTAAGAGTAAAGCGTTTGCTTCCGCCATCTACAGCTTCATCGCAATAAGCAGCAGAATTGATAAAACTTTGAATATCAAGGTCGCTATAGGTTAAAGCTATTGCATTGTAACCGCAGAGAAAATCTGCCAAGCACCAGATAGGATTATCAGACCATTTGACTGTATAATTATTTACAGAAGTATAAACCCTGACTTTTTTGCCTTTAACTATAGAGGTCAGGTTAAAATCACCGTTTACCTGCTGATTAGCAGTAATTGTAAGAGCAAGATAAGCTTCATATTTTAATCCGCCGACTAATGCCGCTTTTTCCTGCTGTGTTGCTCCGCTGATTCTTGAATCAAGAGTTTGAACCCCGTTTCCTGTATAAGCTGAATAACTTGCACCGACAACACTTTGAATAGGATTATCGTTTATTCTAATATCAGAAAAGCCTTCTATTTCGCCTTCAGCAAAACTCACAATTCTTTGCACAGTCTGGCTTCCTGTTTGCCACAAGACATTTCCTGCCATTTTAACTTCACCGTAAACGACAGGAATTGAAAGACTTGAATTAGCCTGAGTTTGCAGGATTCCAAAAGAATATGTCGGACTTGATAAAGTTTCCACTGATGATTTTTTACCGCTAGAAAGCAGTGCTGATGTTGCTTTTTTAAGTCCGTAAGAAACGGCAAAGTTTATTCCTGCAGCTAAAGTGAAAGAAGTCGCAAAAGCAACACCTGTTCCGATGGCTGTAGCAATTGCACCGCCACCGAGTACAACAGCGGTAGCAGTTCCCACTGCCGTCCCTATTGCTGTAATCGCTCCTGCTATTGCCGGAATAAATGCCATTTATCTAAATACTCCTATTATTCTCGGGTCTTTGCTATTTATTTCATAGTGAATATATTCAAGACTTCCACCCCTGTTTATATGCACAGCTTTTGAAGAATTAACCACCACATAAATATGAAACTTGCCAAACTGCCTGAGCAGAATAATATCGCCGAACTTTTCAGCCTTATCTATTCTGGTTAAAACTTTTGCAAATTCACCCATTACAAAGAGCAGACTGAACTTGCTTTCATCAACCTTGTATTTTGGTTTATCAGGATAAAGCAGGTAGCCTGGCAGTAAGCATCCAAGATAATTGCCCTCGTCATCTGTTTCTCTGTATTTTGTGCCTATGTATTTATCGAAAAAATTCATAATTAGCCTCTTCTGATTACCATTTGATCAGGAATTGACGGGTGTCCGCCATAATTAAGAACATTTCCAAGTGCCTGACATCTTGATAATGTCCTGTCGCAGCTGACTTCACCGCCGACATATTTGCATCTTTCATCCTTGAATTTTTTCCACTGACACAGTGGGCTGTAAGTCATAATTGGAGCAAGAGCCTGAAAAGTGCCGAGAGTTCTTTCTATATCAACGGTGTATGTGCCTATATTCATCTGAAGATTATTCATAACGCCGTCAAAAATGCCGATAACATCAGCAGGATTATCCAGATACTGCAAGGAAACTTCTTGAATTAAACACCTGCGGTTGTTTATCTTGTTTCCGTTTATTGCGATATAGCTGGCTAATAATCTGTCAGCATTTGAAAGAATAATGGTTACTTTTTCAAGAGTGCCGTCTAAGCTTGATTGAATTTCAGAGCGTGAAATTTCAACAGATTCATATTCTTGCCCTGCAAATGTAATATTGCCTGTATCATTTGCACACAGATAAAACGTTGCATCATCAAGGAATGTCGTTACCAGCATTCTGAATTGGGTTTCTTCAGACTGCGATTCGTTTA
>JAKLDH010000020.1 GCA_022703625.1 Cyanobacteriota bacterium
TATTAATATAAGATAATAAGAGAAAGAAAACATGGAGAGGTGTCCGAGCGGTTTAAGGTACAGTCCTGGAAAGACTGCGCGCCCAAAAGGCGCCGAGGGTTCGAATCCCTCCTTCTCCGTTTTTCTGTCTTTAAAAAATGATTTTTATTATATAATCTAAATTCGGGAGAAAGATTTTAAATTGTTTTGTAAAATTTTAATGTCCTTAATAATTTCATTCTGTTTTTTTTCTTTAACAGCTTTTTGCGTTGAGCAGGAAAACCTTGATAATGCTTCAATTACAGATTTTACAATTTATAAAATAACTCCGCAAAAAACTACTTCAACAGAAATTCCTTTGATTGATTCCGAACAGCAAAATAAAACTGTCCAGAAATCAACTCCTGCCCAAACAAAACATGTAAATAAAATTGAACTTAAAACGATTACTCAACAAAATAATATTGAAAAAACCGCAAATCAGCCTGAAGTTTTCCAAAAAAAGAAACTTCCCGAAAAAAAATCGGCTATTAATCATATTCAAATAAAAAAAGAACCGGTTATAAAACCTGAAATTAAAACAGAAAAAAATCCTGAATTTAATAAAAATAATTATGCGGATAATCTGAACACTTACTTAAATAATGAAAAAATTTATGAAAATTCAGTAAAAAATGAGCCGGTTCAAAAATTAAACAACCTCGATTATTTTGTTAAACCCTCTGTTTCGCTGGGAATCGTTCTTTTTTTAATTCTGGCTCTTGCCTGGATTTATGGCAAAATTAAAGGAATAACGCCAAATACTCTTTTCATGAATGCTTTTGGCGAACAAAATATAAACAAGTTCAAAATCCTTTCCACATCTTCACTTGGGCAGGGCAAAATCATTCAGCTTGTTGAGATAAACGGAAAACAGCTTGTAGTTGGCAGCACAAATAATAATATCAATCTTCTTACTGAAATTTCCGCTGAAGATGTTGAAATTCTTAAAACGAAAATTGATAAAAATAAAGATTTAAACAAAAAAGAAGAAGAAAATCCTGAAAAAGAAGATGAGCGCGAATATTTTGACCCTGAAAATTATACGGCTCAATATTCAGAACTGTATAAAGATTATATTGAAAAGAAAAACAAGGCATGATTTATGGATAAAGAAAATATTATAATTTCTCCCCGAACTCTAATAACTTTTTTGGCGTTAATAGTTCTAATCCTTTTTATTTATCAAATTAGAGATGTTTTATTGTTGCTATTTGCGTCTTTTGTAATAGCAAGCGCGCTATTTCCTTTAGTCGACTGGATGAGCAAAAAAATTCCCCGTGGATTAGCAGTTTTAATAGTTTATTTAGTCGGTTTAATAGCGCTTATTACTCTGTTAGTGCCGTTTGTAACCGTAATTATTTCTCAGTTTCAAGACTTTTTGATGAAAATGCCGGTTTATTCTGAATTATTGTCTGATTTTACTCAAAATATAAAAATTCTTGCGACCAGTTCAGGATTTGCGCCTGATTATTCAGAAATAATAAAAAATATGGCAACATTTGGTCAGAATATTGTGGAACAGTCAATAAATTTTACAATTAATGTGTTTGCGGGATTAGCGACGGCGTTTACCCTTTCTGTCATAGTACTGTTCGTTCTTTTGGATAAAAAAGTTTTAAAAGAAGGCTACCTCAAAATTTTTCCGCCTAAATACAGGGAAAAGGCTAAAAATATCACAGGAATAATCTCCGGAAAAGTCGGCGGATATGTGCGAGGTCAGATTATTTTAATGTTACTTGTCGGATTGCTGACTGCCGCAGGATTAAAATTGATAGGGCTTGAGTTTGCGCTTTTATTAGGCATAATTGCGGGCATTTTAGAAATTATACCGATAGCAGGTCCTGTTTTAGCGACTGTGCCAGGGGTTATTGTCGCTCTTGCCCAAGACCCGATGTTGGCATTATGGGCTTTGCTGGTTTATATTATTGTTCAAAGGCTTGAAAATCATATTTTAACGCCGATGATTCTTGGTAAATTCCTTGAGCTGCACCCTTTAATAATCATTGTGGCAATTTTAACGGCAGGAAGCGCGCTGGGCATTGTAGGAGTAATTTTATCGCCTGCAATTGCGGCGGCAATATATGTGCTTGCGCAGGAACTATATATTAAAAAGCTGGAAGAGCAGGCTTAAATCTCGAAAGGAAAACGAATATTCATGCTTCAGGAAGCAACAAAGGCATTAAATCTAGCATTCAGAGATAATTTTATAAAAAAACTTACAATGTATCTTCACGACTGCATAAGCGAAGAAGTTAGGTCAAGTTCGTTTAAAAACCTGAAACAGGACAAGGGAAACAAATGGTTTTTCCTTGAAAACGGGGATTTTTTTAATTTTAATCCTGATAAGCCAATTAAAATAAAGAATACCGGCGGAAAACTCGCTGAATTAATGGTGCAGGCAGATGTTTCCAAAAAAGATTATCAGTTAATCTACGGTTTTTTGTTTTTAAAAGGAAAAAGCTCGATTAATAGAAAAAACGAGGATTTTCTTACACCCTTACTATATGTGCCTTGTCGACTTGAAAGAGATGGAATGGATATTAACTGTCTGTTTCAGGACGAATATTTGTCTTTAAACACAAGCGCATTAGTCAGCTTAATGGAATTTGACGAAGAAGATGAAACAGCAGAACATCTTTTGGATGGATTAATTGACTATATTCCAGAAGCGCCGCTGACAAAGGAAAAAATAAACCTGTTTTTAAACACTTTAAAAGCGATTATTCCTGACATAGAAATTTCTGACGTTATGAACGAAAAAGAAAAAACATCGGAAGAACTGCTTTCTTCCACGCTGGAAACGCTTACAGCGATTAATGTTTCATCGATTATACTGACTAAAAGACCTAATGTTCTTGCAGGGCTTTTGCATGAGTTAAGCGAAATTTCTGAAAAACCTGTGGGAGCTTTCAGAGAAACTGCTCTTGCGCCGGTTCATGAAGAATTTTCAGGCGCTGTTAAAAACAAAAAACCTGATAAAAAAGGCGAGGGTAAGAAAAATTTAACCATAACACCGCTGGATATAAGTAAAAGTCAGGAAGACGCAATCGAGGCATTAAAAAATAACACAATTGTTACGGTTTTTGGTCCACCCGGAACAGGTAAATCCCAAACCATTGTAAATATCGCCTCTCATCTTATAGGTTCAGGCAAGACGGTGCTGGTTGCTTCTAAAATGGACAAGGCTGTTGACGTTGTAAGCGAAAGATTAAACGGTTTCGGAGCGAAATTTCTTTGTCTTAGAGCTGGAAAGCCTGATTATCAGAAATTTTTAAGCAATCAATTACAGGATTTAATATCAAATAAAGTTGACCTGGAAGCGGGAATAGAAAGCATTGTGCTGACAGAAGCTCAAGACCTTGAAGTTATTGTTGACAATAAAAGGGATTTTGAGAAAAAATGCGCTGAAATTCTTAGACTTGAAAACGAATGGTATAGAATTTTCAAGGAATACGAACAGATTAAGAACAACCAGCAGGAAAATAACCTTATAAACACTGCTCTTTACGCTCAGGATATACATAATTGCAGATTGTTCTTGAATAAAATAGAAAACCTTTCTGAAAAACCCAGTTTTATAAACAATTTGCAGTTAAATTTATTTACTTTTATTTTGACTAAAAAAATTAAAACAGAAAATAAAATTTTTTCCTGCGAAGTTATTGAACAGCTTAGACAGGAGCTAAACGCAATAGAATTAAAGGAAAAGCTTAAGAAAACAGAGATTCAGATTACCAGAAACGGGAATTTAACCCAAATTTTCGATAATCTTAAGGATTTAAGAATAAAATACAAAAAAACTGCTGTAGAAATCCTTAAAAACAAAAGAAGAGAGGCTTTAAAAGCCTTAATAAGAGATCAATACAAAAGACAGCGGTTAATAATACACTCAAAAGCTCTTGTTGAGCGGAAAAAGAATATTCAAAACAGAATTATGACAGAAGAAGACTTTTCGCCGCTTTTAGAAACATTCCCTTGCTGGGCGGTTACAAATCAGGTTGTATCCGAGTCTTTGCCGCTGGAAGCAGGACTTTTTGACGTCGCAATAATTGATGAATCTTCGCAATGCGACATTGCGGGATGTATTCCTATTTTATTCAGGGCAAAAAAAGCTATTATAGTCGGCGATGACAAACAGCTGCCTCATTTATCATTTCTTGAGAAGGCAAAAGAGCAGTCTTTCCTGAATAAATATAATATACCGGACAAATATCAGCTTATGTGGAGATTCAGAACAAACTCAATGTTTGACGTGGCAAACTATTACGCTTCTTCAAGCGTGCTTCTGGACGAGCATTTCAGGTGTTTCCCCGAGATCATAAACTTCAGTAACACTGAATTCTATGGAAACAGAATGAAAATTATGAAAAAGAACCTTGCCTCAAGAAAAGAGGGCTGTTGTATTGAGCTAAATGTCATAGATAACGCTAAAGTTGACCTTGACAGCACTAGAAATATGCCTGAATGCGAGAAAATAATCGATAAAGTTCACCAAATCATAAACGAAAACAACGAAAAGAACCCTGATAATCCATGCTCTATCGGCATAATTTCACCGTTCAGAGGTCAGGTTGAGCTTATTAAAAAAGCTCTTTACCAGGTTTTTACTTCTGAAATCATTAAAAAACATCAGATTGAAGCTGGAACAGCGCATACTTTTCAAGGCGACGAAAGGGATATAGTTCTTTTATCTTTTACAATCGCCGCTAATAGTCATTTCCAGAGTATAACTTTTGCTCAAAAGCCTAATTTATTCAATGTTGCAGTAACAAGAGCAAGAAAAAAGCTTATCTGTTACATATCACGCCCGCCAGAATCCTTGCCGGACGGATTATTGAGAAATTATCTCGAATATATCCAAATTATTAATAAATCTATTGAAAAAGGTTTTTCTCCCGAAATTATTGATCCTGTTAAAAAAGAGCTTAAAGAATTGCTTGAAAATGAAGATTTAATAGTTTCTAATGATATTGAAATAGGCGGTTATCCTATAAGCCTTGCTGTTTCAGGACAAAAAAACACTATTTTGCTTGAAACGATTGGTTTTGATGAAGAAAATAAAAACGATTTCACTGATTTTTTAAACAAACATCAAACCCTTGAAAGATGTGGCTGGAATCTGGCTTATGTTACTTCAAGAGAGTGGAATTACAGTAAGAAAGCTTGTATTAGCAGGCTTAAAACCCTTTTATACTAGAATGAGTTTATTTTTCCGAAAAACCGGCAAAGCCGGATTTTCCAGAAAAAACACTCCCGCTTCGCAATACCACAATTCGCTTATAATATAAATTCGAAATTATTAATGCAAGGTGGTATAAATTAAACGGGCTGCCTGTTTTGTATTTCCTGATCCAGCGCTTTGTTTAGGTTTGAGAGAAAATTTATTTTATCTTCATAAGTAATATCGTCTTGTCTGCCTTTTTTTACAGCGCTGTAATGATCCACATAAAAAGCCACTTTTTTCCGTATGCTTTGAAGTTCCTTTATTGAAAAGGCTAAAATGTAATCATCAATAGTAAACAGATCATTTTGTTTTAAAACTGCCATAATATGTCATCCTTTGTCCGATTCTAATCTTAAAGTATTATGCTTCTTTGCTTTTAAAAAATCACAATAAAAAATGTCGTGTTATTATTTGGTTTTTAATTATTTAATATTATCTCCATATATATAAACAATTTTTTTCAAAAAAAATTGCTAAAAAGTTTTGTAAAGAAATTAGCGAACATTCCTTTGCCCTACCCTAATCAAATATTTTATTAAAAAAATTTATTTTTATTTTATAATTTTAAATAAATGCAATAAAGAAAGAAAAAAATGACAGAACAACAGCAAATTAATTATAAAGACACGCTAAACCTTCCTCAGACAGAATTTAAAATGAAAGCCAATGCGGCTGTAAGCGAACTTGATATAGAAAAATTCTGGGAAGACAATAAAATTTACGAAAAAAATCTTGCACAAAGAAATAGACAGAATAAATTTGTGCTTCATGACGGTCCACCCTACTTGAGTTCCGATAAAATACATATTGGAACGGCTTTAAATAAGATTTTAAAGGATATAGTGGTTAAATACAAGTCGCAATCCGGTTATTACAGCCCTTATGCGCCTGGTTATGACGGACATGGACTGCCTATTGAAAATGCTGTTGTTAAATCCGTAAAAGGCGGCAGGGAAGCCATTACTCCTTACGAATTAAGACAAAAATGCAGGGAATTTGCTCTCAAAAACCTTAAAGGACAGGAAGAAAACTTTAAACGTCTTGGAGTGTGGGGAAACTGGGAACACCCTTATATAACCATTGCTCCGGATTTTGAGGCTCATCAGGCAAGAGTTTTTGGGGAAATTAACAAAAAAGGATATATTTATAAAGGATTAAAACCGGTTTATTGGTGCGCTGACTGCGAAACCGCTCTTGCAGAAGCGGAGGTTGAATACGCAGATCATAAATCTCATAGCGTTTATGTGAAATTTAAGGTTATTGACGAAAATAAGGTTTATAACACAGCTGATTTGAATATTGACAAGCCTCTTTATATGGTGATCTGGACAACAACCCCGTGGACGTTGCCTGCTAACCTTGCTATCGCTGTTCATCCCGATTTTGAATACAATTTCGTTCAAAAAGACAATGAAGTTTATATAATTGCAAAAGAGCTTCTTGAAGCTACAGCAAAAGGCGTTAAGTGGGAAGAAGGCTCTTATCAGGTTTTAGGAAATATAATCGGCAAAAAACTTGAATATATCAAGACACAACACCCTTTTATGCCTAGAGAAAGCGTTGTTATATTGGGAGAACACGTTACAACAGAGGCGGGAACCGGCAGTGTGCATACTGCTCCTGGTCATGGGCTTGAAGACTACGAAGTGGGGCAGAAATATAATATCGGAGTTGTATCACCCGTAAACGGCAAAGGGATTTTTACCGAAGAAGCCGGCAAATATGCAGGCTTGAGATACAATAAAGCAAACAAAATAATTATAGAAGACTTACAGGAAAGCGGATCGCTTCTTGGACATAATGAAATAATGCACAGCTACCCGCATTGCTGGAGATGTAAAAACCCTGTTATATACAGGGCAACGGAACAATGGTTTGTAAATGTCGGAGCTTACAGAGATAAAGCGTTAAAAGCTATAGACGAAGTTCAATGGATTCCGCCAGCAGGAAGACAGCGGATTTATAACATGGTAGAATCCCGCTCTGATTGGTGTATAAGCAGGCAAAGAGCGTGGGGCGTTCCTATTCCTGTATTTTACTGCGAAGATTGCAAGCAATCCATTATTACAGATAAAACTATAGATAATGTGGCGCAAATTTTTGAACAGGAATCTTCTGATGCCTGGGTGAAATATTCGGCAAAAGAATTACTGCCGGATGGTTTTAAGTGTCCGCATTGCTCAGGAGAAAACTTCCGCAAGGAAAACGATATCATGGATGTATGGTTTGACAGTGGAATTACTCATTCAGCGGTAGTTGAAGCAAGAAAAGATGAACTAGGAGATGTTCCTGTTGAATTGTATCTTGAAGGTTCAGACCAGCATAGAGGATGGTTTCAATCATCTCTTTTAACCAGCGTTGCCATAAGAGAAAAAGCTCCTTATAAAGCTGTATTAACTCATGGCTTTGTTCTTGACGGGCAGGGACGCAAAATGAGCAAAAGCATGGGAAATGTCATAGAGCCTCAAAAAATAATAAACCAGTACGGCGCAGACGTCTTAAGACTCTGGGTTGCAAGCGTTGACTACACAAATGACGTTAGAATAAGCGATAATATCATTACCCAGCTCGTTGAGATATTCAGAAAAGTTAGAAACTCAGCCAGATTTATGCTTGGCAACCTTTACGACTTTGACCCCGCCAAAAATGCGGTTGAATATGATCAGCTCAATGAAATCGACAAATATGCCTTGCATAAACTGCAAATCCTTGTGGAAAAAGTATCGCAGGCATTTGAAAGCTATGAATTCTACAAATATTATCAACTTATACAAAATTTTGCGGCTGTTGACCTTAGCTCGCTTTATTTTGATATTGTAAAAGATCGGCTTTATACAGCAGGCAAGGATTCTTTAACAAGACGATCAAGCCAAACCGTATTGCATGAAATATTAAGCGTTTTAACACGACTTCTTGTTCCGGTAACTCCTCATTTAGCGGAAGATATCTGGCTACATGTCCAGTCAAAACAGGCGAATGATGTTGAAAGCATCTTGCTTTCCGACTGGGCTACAGTTAATGAAAAATTCAAAAATCAGGAGCTAAATGACAAGTGGGATAAGATTATTCAGCTAAGAGAAATTGTAACAAAAGCGATTGAACCGGCTAGAGCTGAAAAGAAAATCGGAAGCTCCCTTGAAACAGCGGTTTATATTAAAATTAACGATGAATCGCTTAAAGTTCTTATAAAATCAATTGAAGACGAACTTAAAAATGTGTTCATAACCTCACAGGCGTTCATTATAGAAGAGCAAATTCCCGAAAATCTTTTGAATTTCTATGAAGAAGACTGTTACAAAGTTTATGTAACAAAAGCTGCCGACGAAAAATGTCCAAGATGCTGGAAATTTAACAAAAAACAGGATCAGGAAATTTGTTCTGACTGCAAAAAAGCAATTTTATAATTATTCCTATTTGATTGCAACTTGATATGATATCTAATTTTTAGTTTATAATTGTAAAGTGTAAACATCTTGATAATTATTGCTATTTTATGGAAAAACTTAAATTACAGCTTGAAAAAGAAAAAGAATTATACCGGGAATTATTTATTAATGCGGAAAAAGGCTTTAAAGACCTTGTAAAAAAATTAAAATCAAATTTTTCATGCATTAATTGCGGCGTTTGTTGCAAAGTAAAATATTCAAAATTATCTCCTGACCAGATATTTGGACTCGCAAACGAAGAAAATGACAAAATATCAAAGGAATACATAAAATTATTTGCTCCTTACGGCGTAAATAAAGGATTTATATATAGTAAAAATAATGAAATTTCTGTAGAGATTAATAATAACCTGGCTAAGAAGGAAAATAACAACAAATTAAGTCTTTCTTATATTGAATCAATCCTGTCAAAGCATACAGAGCCTGTATATTTCTATTATTGCAGGAATTTAGATGAAAATAATCAATGTATTGCTAAAGAAAACAGTTTTTTATGCGATAATTTCCCTGATTCGGTAAGCATAATACTGCCGGAGAATTGCGCTTACAAATCCTGGCAAAAATTAATTATGGACACGATTAAAAATGAAATTGAACCGGAAATTGAGCTTAAAATCACTGAAATACTTAATTATAGAAGTAAATTCAGCTGTAATAGAACAGGAACTTGTTGCAAACTGGCAAGTTCGGAATTTTCTTATGAAGAAATTAAATATAAAGCTTTAAATAATGACAGATTTGCAAAACAATTCGCCGAAATTTTCACGCCTTATCAGGACATCGAAACGGCAAGAAAAGTTTTCCCTCAATATGTGGATTTATTGATTTCCCGCTGCGCTGAAAATGAAAAGCTCAATTTTTATTATTGCAAGCATTTAAAAGACGGCAATATTTGCGCGATGTATGAATCCAGACCTGATATATGCCGTGATTTTCCTGACAATCCGCTTTCTATAATGCCGCCATCCTGCGGATATTATGCTTGGAAAGAAGAAGTTATTGTTGCGGCGTACACTTTTCACGCAATGAAACAGATATATGATTTTTATTTTGAAAAAATCAAGAATGTGTTTTATTAAAAAGAAATCGGCAAATAAAAAGGAGGTTTTTGTAAAGTCTTAATTAACTTGAATTGCTAAATAAATAATTTTATATTTGGCGTAGCGGCTGGCAAAGCCAGCCGCTACGCCTTTTTAAGGCATGCGGCTCGCAGGCTTTGCCTGCGAGCCGCATAAAAAATTAAAATAAAATTTCAATCTATTTCAGCGTTTCAACTAATTAGCAATTCGAGTTAATTAGCTTTTTAACCAATTAACAAAAACTTATACCAAGTTGCAAAGAGTATTATTTTTTGATAAGGGTTTTGCCGGCTACGCCGGCAAAACCCTTATCAACTCTTCTTCCCCTCCCTTGGGGAGGGGGCAGGGGGAGGGAGATTTAATACTACATTGATTGCAAGTTGGTATAAGATCAATATAATTAGTTAAAAAGCTTACTTAAAGAGGCGATAAATCAATTTATCGCCTCTTTAGTTTATAAAAAATCTGAAATCTAATAAGATTTTCTTAAAAATTCAGGAATATCCAGCATTGTATTGGCGGTTTCCTGAGCGGTTTTCTTTTTTATTGTTGAATTGTTGCCTGAAGAAGGATAGAACATTGAAAAAGCGTCATCTACTTTTTTATGTCCGCTTTGCGGCGCAAGATCAAAACCTGTTGCAATAACAGTAATCTGAACTTCGCCCTGTATTCTGTCATCAACAACAGAGCCGAATATGACAATTGCGTCATCCAGAACAGAACCATGAATTACTTCAGCCGCTTCATAAACTTCATGTATAGTCATATCAGGACCACCGGTAATATTGAAAATTACGCCGCTTGCGCCCTGAATTGAAGTTTCAAGAAGAGGTGAATTAACGGCAATTCTTGCCGCTTCAAGAGCTCTACCTTCGCCACTTCCACGACCTATGCCCATAAGAGCGGAACCTGACATTTGCATTACAGATTTTACATCCGCAAAGTCAACGTTGATAAGACCAGGAACTGTTATTATATCGCATATGCCTTGAACGCCTCGAAGCAGAATTTCATCTACGACATAAAACGCTTCTCGCATTGTGGTTCTTCTTTCCACAACTTCTATCAATTTATCGTTAGGAACAACTATTAAACTGTCAACGCTTTCTCTGAAATGCTCAAGCCCTTGATTTGCCTGATTCATTCTTCTGCGACCTTCAAAACTGAAAGGTTTTGTTACCACGCCAACTGTAAGAGCGCCGAGTTCTTTTGCGATTTGAGCAACGATAGGAGCCGCTCCTGTACCTGTTCCGCCGCCCATTCCCGCTGTTATAAACACCATGTCTGCGCCGTCAAGAGCTATCATGATATCATCACGGCTTTCCTGCGCCGCTTTTTCTCCTTTTGAAGGATCGCCTCCAGCTCCAAGTCCCTGTGTTAATTTAGAGCCGATTTGGATTCTATTGCCTGCGCTGGACATTTGAAGAACCTGCGCGTCTGTGTTTAAAACCCAGAAATCTACGCCTGAAAGCCCTGAAGCAATCATTCTGTTAACGGCATTTCCGCCGCCGCCGCCAACGCCTATTACTTTAATATTTGCCTGAATGGATTTCATTTCTCTTGAACCGGAAAGCCCCAGACTTTCGTTTAAACCCGTTGAATTAAAATTAGCAGTCACTTATACCTAACCTCTTAATTTTTCACTTACTTTAACCGATTTATAAAGATAATTTATTTTTAATTAATTTTGATTACTTATATAGTAACACTTTAAAATATAATTAAAAACAATCTGTTAGGACTTATCTCAACAATCTTATTAAAAATTAATTTCTTTTACATTTATCATTGTTATTTAACTATAAAGACAGATTAATTTTAAAGCATGTAAAAAAAATTAAAATATCTAAATATTCTTAAAAATAAATCCCGCAAGACGCAAGCTCTACAACCAGGCTATTTTAAGCCATTTTAGAAAAGCTTATTTAAAAAGAAAGTTTTAAAAAATTATTAACTTTTGTAAACAATTTATTTTTACAGCGCAAAGGAATGTTCACTAAAAATAAATTTTAGAGGCGCGGCGCCTCTCTCTGAAGAATGGGCGGCTGGGGCTTCGTCTTAGCCGCCCATTTATAAACTATAATTGCGCTGTAGCTATTTCTCTTTTACCCCGATTATTTTTATAATTAAATTTCTAAAAATAAAAAGCCAAGTTATAATAAAATTAAATTTTGTATTTATCAGGGATATTTATTTTTATGGATATTTCAATAATTGTACCGATCTATAATGAAACTGAAAACTTGGATGAGTTTTATTTAAGAACAATAAAAATACTGGAAAGTATTAATTTATCGTTTGAAATCATTTTTGTAAACGATGGAAGCGCTGATAATACTTTGCAACGTCTTTTTTTTATTGCGCAAAATGATAACAGGGTTAAAATAATTGATTTATCAAGAAACTTCGGCAAGGAAATTGCTCTCACCGCAGGTTTGGATTTTTCTTCCGGCGACGCTGCAGTTGTTATAGACGCAGATTTACAGGAACCTCCCGAGCTTATTAAAGAATTAATTAAAAAATGGAACGAAGGCTATGATGTAGTTTATGCGATCAGAAAAAAAAGAGGTAAAGAACCTGTCATAAAAACAATTTTAGCTTATTTATTCTATCGAATAATGAAAAAAATATCACAAACAGACATTCCGATAGATACCGGAGATTACAGATTAATGTCCAGGCAGGCTGTAAATGCTTTAATACAGATAAGAGAGCATCATAGGTTTATGAAAGGTTTATTTTCCTGTGTTGGGTTTAAGCAAACAGGAATTTATTATGAAAGAGAACAGCGGCATAAAGGGAAAAGCAATATCAATCTTCTAAAACTGTGGAATTTAGCTGTTGATGGCATAACTTCATTTAGTTTTGCGCCATTACAGTTTTCTTCTTTTGCGGGATTAATTATTGCAATCATTTCAGTGCTTTATGCTGTATATATAATTATAAAAACTATGCTTTATGGAAATCCCGTTCCCGGATATCCTTCTTTGATTGTGGCTATAACCTTTTTAGGAGGCATACAACTTTTATCATTAGGAATAATTGGAGAATATATTGCCAGAACATATATGGAGTCTAAAAAAAGACCTTTATATTTTATAAAACATCTTACAGGATTTAATGCGGAAGACCTAAAGCCCACTTTTAAGAATATAGACCGATAATATTTTTTATGTAAAAAGCGAAGAAAAAACAAAAAGCGGACATTTGAATACGAGGGGGTTCGGGGGCTTGCCCCTGACCGATATGTCAGTTTGACATGTTAGTTTTTCTTTTCTTTTGCTTCGTTTTCTTTTCTTTTTGCGTTCAAAAAGAAAAGAAAATGAAGAAACGGCAAGTATTCTATTGCATGCCGGATAGACCCTGAAACAAGTTCAGGGTGACGATTTTAATGGTGTTAAGCGAGTAATTAAAAAATTACATAAAAAATATTATCGGTCATAAATTCCATAAAATTAACTTAACAGCCTGCTAGAAAATCGAAAAAAATTCTTAATATTTTAGATATTCACCTAAAAATTTGATAAAATTGACTAAATATTAAACAATATAATTATTATTAATAAGAGGAGAAAAAATAGTGTTTAATTTAAAAATAAACAAAGTAATTTCTTTGTTAACAGCGTTTTCATTTTTAAATTTAAGTGTTCAGCCGGTTTTGGCGGATGAATATATGATGCTTCCCCCGATAATGGAGGAATCTCAAAGTCAAAATTTCCAACAGAGAGAAGCTTTACCAACCAATTATTCTCAAAATATAAACCCGAAATACAATGAAGAAGTAAATAACTATCAAAATAATTACAATTATTCGTCTTCGGGCTCAGCGGCGACTTTAAAAGGAGCTCTTTCAACAATTCCGGTGGGAACTGTTTTTCAGGTAATAATCAATTCCGATGTTAATACAGTAAGAAACAGGGTCGGAGAAATTTTTACCGCAACGCTTAATCAGCCCATATCAATGGACGGAAATATTATTGTTCCTGCGGGGAGTGAAGTTATCGGGCAAATCACTTATTTGGAAGATGCCGGCAGAGCAGGCAAAAATGCCAAAATGGAGATTAAATTTACGAGTATAAAACCGCCGTACTCTTCCAGAATCCCCATTGTGGGAAAGGTTTTGACACAAGATAATACCGGAATTTTAAAAGGAGGTTCTTTAAAAGAACAGCTTGTGAAAAGCGTTAAAACAGAAGCTGTTGCAGTAGGCAGCGGGGCTATTGTTGGAACCGGCATAGGAGCATTAGCCGGAAGCGCCGGCGCAGGATTGGCGGTTGGAGCAACAGGCGCTGGAGTTGTAGGCTTAGGCTGGCTTGCATGGCAAAAAGGCAAGGAAGTAAAATTGCCTGTAGGCTCAAAAATGATGGTTATGCTTGAACAGCCGTTTAATATAGGCAAATAGTCAGTAAAAAAGCAATAGTATAAAAAGCTAATTTTAAGCAAAAAAAAGCTACCTTAGTTGGCAGGTAGCTGAAAAATATTTTGGGAGGAGATTTGGGGGTTGTTTGTTCTATCTATTAAATTCCTCTGATAAAATTTTCTTTACAGTTTAAATGAAATAGTTTTACAAAAATTAACAATTTATGGATCCCAACTTTTAATTGCAAGACATTATCCAGCTTGAATTGTTAAATAAATAATTTTATATTTGTCGTAACGGCTGGCTTCGCCAGCCGTTACGCCTTCTTAAGGGCATGCGGCTCGCAGGCAAAGCCTGCGAGCCGCATAAAAAATTAAAATAAAATTTCAAGCTATTTAATGTTTCAACTATACAAATCTAAATAAGTTTTCGTTAATTTGTTAAAAAGCTGATACCTACAGCCCGTGCCGCCCTGCGGGCGGCACGGGCTGAGTAAGGGTAGAGCAGGTGTTTTGCCTTCGGCAAAACACCTGCTAATTAAGGATTTATAAAAATCATCTTTTTTATTTAACGTTTTTTTAAATTGATTGGTATATTTAATGTTTCAACTAATTAGCAACTCAATTAATTTCAGTATAAAATTATATTTGATACCATAGAAAATCAATGACTATAAACAAAAACACACTTAAAGTTCTTGAATGGGACAAAATAACAGAAGACCTCAGCGGTTATTCCACCTGTGAAACAGGCAAAAACCGCTGCCTTGAAATAGAACTGCGCTCAGATATAAATATCATCAAACATGAGCTTAAATTAACGTCTGAAGCAAGATTCCTTTTGGATAGAGCGGTTTATCCGCCCATTGCAGGAATAAATAATACCTGCGAAGCTGTAAACATCGCTAAAACAGGACAAACTCTTAATAACTCAGAACTCATCAGCATCGGCAAAAATCTTGAAATTGCAAGACAGGTAAAAAATTTTTTCAGGAAATATAGGGAACAACAGCCGCTTATATATGAAATTACGGAAGGCTTAACTGAAAATCAAGCGCTGGAAAGAGAAATACTGGATATTTTTGACGATTCCGGCGATATTATTTCTTCTGCCTCGCCGGAACTTAAAAACTTGACTACAAGCCTGAAAGATCAGGCAGATAATCTTAAAAACAGGCTTAATCGTTTTATAAATACGCCTGATGCGCTGATTTATCTTCAAAATCCGATTTACACCATAAGAAATGACCGTTTTGTCGTGCCTGTTAAAGTTGAGCATAAATCGCATGTGTCGGGAATGGTTCATGATGTTTCTTCAAGCGGCGCGACTGTTTTTATTGAGCCCGGATTCAGCGTTGAATTAAATAACAGGATCAAAGAAACAGAAATTAAGATTGATGCTGAAATCAGGAGAATTCTGTCGGAATTATCAAGGCAGGTAAAGGAAAATACAGAAATACTTAATTTAAACCTGGACCTGCTTACAGAAATTGATTTTATATTTGCAAAAGCCAGATATAGCATATTTTTAAACGGAATAGAGCCTTCTGTTAATTCTGAAAAATTTATTTCCTTTAAAAAGGTAAAACACCCTGTTTTAATGAAAATACTTGAAAAAGTCACGCCTAATGACATTGAAATAGGTAAAGATTTCCAAATTATGCTGATTACAGGACCAAATACAGGAGGGAAAACTGTAATTCTTAAGACTGTAGGGCTTTGTGTGCTGATGACAAAGGCAGGGCTTCATATTCCTGCTGATGAAGCAGATATATATCCGTTTTTAAAGATTTTTGCCGATATTGGAGATGAGCAGAACATAACTCAAAGTTTATCTACATTTTCTGGACATATAAAAAATATTGTTGAAATCCTTGAAAATACAGATGAAAATACGCTTATTTTCCTTGATGAAGTGGGCGCAGGCACTGATCCAATGGAAGGAACAGCTCTGGCAGAAGCTCTTATGGAAAATATCAGAAAGAAAAAAGCTAAAGCGTTAATTACAACGCATTTTAGCGAACTTAAAGCTCTTGCTTACACAAAAGAGGGATTCTATAACGCAAGCGTGGAATTTGACACGGAAACCCTTTCTCCGACATACAGACTGCTTATGGGAATTCCAGGAAAAAGCAATGCCATTTCAATTGCGGGCAAATTAGGGCTTGATCAAAGCATAATAGAGGAAGCGCGGCATAATTACCTGAACAAAAAAGACCCGACAGGCAAAGCGCTTGAAGGTTTACAGGACACGCAACAAAAACTTACCCGAGAAACAAGGGAAATAGAGGAAAAAAAGCTGTCTATTGAGGAGCTGGAAAGAAATTACAATGCCGAGCTGGAAAAATTAAAGTCAGAAAAGAAAAAAATCATCCATGTATACAGGAAAAAGTTTGATGCGGTTTATTTTGAGGCTAAAGAAGAAATAAATCACATACTTGAAGAAACAAGAAAAAACAGAAACGAAAGAAGCTCGAAAGGCTCTATTTCAAGATTAGGCGGGGCTATATCAGAAGCAAGAAAGCTTGATTATGAAGAAACAGAAAAGCTTGAGCCTGAATATGAACCTTTAAACTGGGAAAAAGCAGCTATTGGCGATTGTGTTTATATAAAAACCTTTGCAAAAGAAGGGATTTTATCAAGTCTTCCGGATAAAAATGATGTTTTACAGGTTGAAATAGGGGTTTTAAAGACTAAAGTCAGCAAACAGGAAGTATTTAAGCCGAAAAAAAGTAAATTCTTGAAAAAAGAATTAAATTTGAGAAAAGGATTTAAATTTGAGAAAACAGACATGACAAATACGCTGGATTTAAGAGGAGAAAGAGTTGAAGAAGCTCTGACAAGGGTTGATTACTTTCTGGACAAGGCAAACCTCGCTAATTTTACCCCTGTGTATATAATTCATGGGCATGGAACAGGAAAACTCAGAAAAGCAATAAGAGAACATTTGAAAACGTCCGGTTATGTAAAAAATTTCCGCGCAGGCAAGGATGGAGAAGGCGGCGACGGGATTACCGTTGTTGAGTTGCTTTAAGGGTATAGCGGGTGTTTCGGCGAAGCCGAAACACCCGCAGATTAAGACTTTGCCAAAATCATCTTTTTCATTTGCCGATTTCTTTTAATGATTGGTATAGATAAGATTTTCTGATATTTTTTCGATTTTTTCGTCAAATTCCTTGATTTTTCCCTCTACTTTTTCTGTATCTTCACTTATACCGGTTAAATCTTTATAAAAAGCAAAATTTTCTTTTGCTTTTTCATAATATTCTTTTATTTTGGCGGATGACTCCCCGCTTTTTTCTCTGTCATCCTTAACCTGCTTAGTCGTTTCACTTTCCTTAACAGCCATTTCTTCATAAACAACCGCCAGGGTAAAATATGCGTCCTTTAAATTTTTATTAAGTTTAAGCGCATTTTCAAGCGAATCAACGGCTTTTTCATATTGAGCCGTTCTATAATAAGCAACGCCAAGATTATAATGAATTTCGGGAAGGTTCGGGTTTAGGTCTTTTACCGATTCAAGCCGCGCAATTGCGCCGAGATAATCTTCTTTATTCATTAGTTCCTGAGCTTTGTACGTTAATTTTTTTATGTCCGGATTGGAAATAGAAAAATCTTTTGTATTTACACACGATGTTAATAATAAAATTGAAGCGAAAACTGTTAAAATCAGCGACGTTTTTTTCATTTATATTACCTCTTGTTACTTCTCTTATAAGAAAAATCAGGGGAGCATGTCGGAAATAATATTATAGGTTTCAGGTCTTCTGTCCCTGTAAAACTGCCATTGTTTTCTTGTTTCAGAGATCATTTCCAGGTCAAGTTCCGCCATTACTAATTCTTCTTTAGTTTCTGATCCTTTTGCCAAAAATTCCCCTCTGGGATTTACAAAATAGCTTGTTCCATAATATTCTCCGTCGGAAAGCGCTTCTTTGCCTACTCTGTTTACAGCGCCGATATAATACATATTAGCCGCCGCATGGGCTGGTTGTTCAAGCTCCCACAAGTATTTCGACAGATTTTTAACAGTAGCGGACGGATTAAAAACCACTTCTGCTCCTGCAAGTCCAAGCGCCCTTGCTCCTTCAGGGAAATGCCTGTCATAACAGGTATAAACTCCTATTTTGCAATAAGCTGTTTCAAACACAGGATAGCCTAAGTTTCCGGGCTTAAAGTAAAATTTTTCCCAAAATCCTTCAAGGTGCGGAATATGATTTTTTCTGTAGATGCCTTTTAAACTTCCGTCAATGTCTATTACAGCGGTCGTATTGTAATAAATGCCTCTTCCCGATTCCTCGAAAACAGGAACAACAAGAACAATTTTGTGTTTCTTCGCAATATCCCTCATTGTTTCGATGGTTGAGCCGGTAATGGGTTCTGCCCAGTCAAACCATTTATTATTTTGTTCTGCGGGAAAATAAGGAGCAAAAAACAATTCCTGCAAAGCAAAAATTTGCGCGTCTTTTTTAACCCCTTTCTCTATAAATGAAATGGTTTTTTCTATATTTTCTTTTTTATTGCCGGAAGCTTTTGTCTGAATTAAGCCTGCTTTAACTTTATCCATTTATTTTTTCCTCATGTTAAAAAGCATTAAGCATGCCAATAATATCTTTCACAAATTTAAAAGAGAGCCTGCAAAAAAATAAAGCATGCCCTCTTTTATAAAAATTTATGAAATAAGTTTATTAAACAGCGTAAACACTGACTTGTTTTCTATCTCTTCTGTGAGATTCAAATTTAACTTTCCCGTCAATAAGAGCAAATAATGTGTCATCTTTACCGATTCCAACATTATTTCCGGGATGAAGTTTTGTTCCTCTCTGTCTAACAAGTATATTTCCCGCAACCACAAACTGATCGCCGAATTTTTTAACTCCAAGTCTTTGTGAATGACTATCTCGTCCGTTTCTTGTTGAGCCTACGCCCTTCTTATGAGCCATTGGGATTCACCACCTTTGTCTTTTTCTATAAATTAATGCTTTCAACCATTAATCTTGAAAATGGTTGTCTATGTCCTGTTTTTCTACGATAACCTTTTTTGCGATGCATTTTATAAATGATAACTTTTTTATCTTTTCCAATTTTCAGGACAGTTCCTTTAATTGTAGCGCCGTTTAAATAAGGTTGACCAATTTTTGAATTTTCGCCGTCAATTATCATTAATACTTTATCGAGTTGTACTGATTCACCTTCCAGGGCGTCTAAAAGCTCAATATCAACATATTTCCCTTCAGATACTTTATATTGTTTTCCGCCTGTTTCGACTATTGCAATCATTATCCGATCTTTTCCTTTGTGTTTTTTCTATTGATTAACTATAAATATATACGCAATAAACTACGTTTAATTAATATAACAGCCTCAAAAAACCCTGTCAATTTTTGTTTTTGTCTTTTAGCCCTATAAGTTTTTTCTTTGCCTTAAAGCTTCATAAAGAATAATGCCAACGGAAACGCTAAGATTTAAAGATTCTATTTCAGGATTCATGGGGATTTTTATGTTTATATCAGCTAAATTGTTTAATTCAGAAGAAATTCCGGTTGCTTCAGAGCCAAAAATAATAACTGAAGGCTGTTTATAATCAATCTCAAAATAAGTTTTGCTGTTTTTAGAGGCTAAACTTGTGCTGATAAACTGAAAAGGCTTGTCAGTTCTTAAAAGTTCTTTTAATTTAGCTTTTTCTTTAAGATGTATAATAGGAATTTTCCATAAATTTGCCGCAGATGCCCTTACTGTTTTGGGATTAAAAATATCAGCGGTTTCTCCCGTTAAAATAATTCCCGATATGCCTGCCGCTTTTGCTGTTCTTATTATTGTCCCGAGGTTTCCAGGGTCTTTTATATCTTCTATAGCTATTATAATTGGATTTTGTTCTGTTAAAATATCATTAATATTGTAATTAAACTGTTTTGCCACAGCAATTATATCAGGAGGACTGTCTGTAGTGGAAATTTTCTTTAAAATTCTGTCATTAACCATATAAAGCAGGTTTTTAGGATATTCTTTAATTTTTTCTATTCGTGAACAATTTAAAAATATATGTGTAATCTCAAGTCCGAAATTTAAAGCGTCTTCCACCCCTTTAAACCCCTCGATAATGAATAATCCTGATTCATTTCTTGCTTTTTTATCGTGAAGCGAAGTAGCCATCTTGATTATAGGGTTTTGAACACTTGATATTTCCTGCATTTAGCCTATTTTAAACCTTTTATACTCTTCCAGCCAAGTTTTTTCGTCATCTGTCAGCATATCATAATTTATAAGATTTTCGTCAAGACTTGCTCGGGTTACAGTTTTGATTGTAATTTTACCGCTCTTTTCAACGGTTTTAACGGTATTTTCAATCCTTACCCCGCCCCATTCGTGATTGTAAAGCCCAGGTTCAATTGTAAAAACCATATTAGCAGCCAAAGGCGTTTTAAAAAGATCCGAAGAAGCAATGCGTGGAGGCGATTCATGGACAGAAATTCCTACTCCGTGCCCTGTCCCGTGAGAAAACTCAAAACCGGCAGGTTTATTGGCATTTACGACTTCTCTAACGGCGTTATCAAGATTAAAACCTGTAAGTTCGCCTTCGTAATTGAGTCCTCTTAAAAAACCTTTTAAAACTACAGTGTATATTTCTTTTTGCAGACTATCCGCTATTGCATAACTTCCCCCTGCAAGGAATGTCCTTGTAACGTCAGTGGCATATCCGCCGTCGAAGTAAGCTCCACAGTCAAGAAGAACTAAATCTCCAAAATTAATATACTTTTTAGGGTCTGGATTTGTATAATGTATAAACGCTGTATTTTTTCCGCTGGCTGTAATAGGCTCGAAGCTTAATCCATAAGCTCCTTCTTCGTAAAAAAAGGTTTTTACCTTGTCAGAAAAATCTTTTTCAGAAATTTTTATTTCTTTTTCAAGATTCTGATTGAGCCAGCATATTGCCCTGCCAATGACAATGTCGGTTTTAAGATAACATTCTTGAATATAATCAAGCTCTGAGATGTTTTTAACCGATTTTAACGATGAAATAAAACTGTCTTTAATTTCAGCGCTATTTTTTGAAACATTTTCTATTTTTCTGAAAACACAGAGAGGTGTTGAACGTGGATGATAACAAACTTTGGAAATGCCTCCTGTCACTGAAATATTTTGAATAAAAGAACTGAAATCCTCTTCTTCCTTGAAAATAAAATTTTTATCAAATTTTTCTTTAATTTCAGAAGAAATTTTTTTCAAATTTGTAAAAATATAAGCTTGTTCTTTATAAACCAGAGCTTTTGCCTTAAAACACGAGCTATAGGCAATTTCCGAACCTCGCAAATTAGTTAAATAAGCTATATCAGTCAAATCAGTGATTAAAAGCAAATCATATTCAAATTCTTTATTGAAATTATTTACATATTCCAGCTTCTCGCCTGCGGTTTTACCGGAGATTTCCACGGGAACAGCTCTCAAGCAAGTTTCTTTATCTTCTGTATCCTTAAAATCAATTATTTTATATAAAGGATCGTGTTCATATTCGTAAATTTCTATATCTGATATGTCTTCAACGATTTTTAAAAGCTCTTTATAGCCTGCGCAACTTATTTTAGAAGAAACAATTCCTATCTTTTTCTTTTTATCAGATAATTCAGCCAATTTTTCATAAAGAGCTTTTTGTGGAGATTTGTCTATTCCTGTCTTAACAAGGGTTATAAAATCAGGGTCAGTTTCTTTTTCAGCTTGTAAATGGTATCTTCCGTCAACAAATAAATAGATTTCGTCGGATGTAATAATAGCATCTCCGGTTGATCCTGAAAAACCGGTTAAATGATAACGGGAATTACTTTTTAAACTTACATATTCATTTAAATATTCGTCGGTTGCGTTTATTATAAATAAATCCAGACCTTCTTCTATAAGAAAATCCCTGAATTGTTGAATAATTTGTTTTTTTGTTGCCATTTAAAATCCCTGCCTAGTTTATACAAGCCCCTCTCTCATAGCAGTAACAGCCGCCTGAGTTCGGTCATCCACGCATAATTTCTGCAAAATACTGTGAACATGGGCTTTTGCTGTTGCTCTTGTTATAAAAAGCGTTTCAGCGATTCTGGCATTTGACATTCCTTCAACAATAAGGCTTAAAACTTCTATTTCTCGCTCTGTAAGTCCTGCCGCCATTGCGGCTTTCTTTGATGAACCTTCCCGATTTCCTTCATTATCAAGGGTTTTAGTTTTTCTGGGTTGCGTTATATTTTTTAAAACCAGTTTAGCTATTGCCGGGTCAATCCATGCGGTGCCGTCATTTACGGCTTTGATTGCGCTTGCAAGCTGGTCAGGGCTGGCTCCTTTCATTATATAGCCGTCTGCTCCAGCGCTAAATGCGGCAAATACATCATCTTCATTATCTCTGGAGGTAAATATTAAAATTTTTGCATCCAGTTTTAGCTGTTTAATTTTGTGTGTTGCTTCAATCCCGTCAATGCCGGGAAGCCCTATATCCATTAAAATTACGTCCGGAGCAAGTTGTTTTGCGAGTTCAACAGCTTTTTCTCCGTCTTCTGCCTCGCCCGTAATCTTAATCTCTTCCACTTTATCAAGCGCAAGCTGAAGCCCCATCCTCGTCATTGTATGATCTTCAACCAGCAAAACATTTATAGACATTTTTATTCCCCTATACTTAGATTATTTATATTAGTAACAGATATTTTTTCCTCTATTTCCTTTGTAGGTATGGTAAATACAAATTTACTGCCTTTATTAAGCTCGCTTTCAACCCAAATTTTACCTCCATGAGCTTCTACAATTTGCCTGCTTAAATATAAGCCAAGACCGGTGCTTGTAGAGCGTTTTTTGCCTGTCCCCTGCGAAAATCTGGCGAATAACTTTGGAATATCATCTGTCGGAATCCCTATCCCTGTATCCTCAACAATAACAGCTATTTCGCTTTTGCCAAAATTAACTGACACTTCTATTTTACCATTTTTGTGGGTATGTTTTATCGCATTGCCAAGAAAGTTTGCTATTACTCGTTTTATTTCATGTTTATCGGCATAAATCTTTTCATCGTTTATTTCAGAGAAATTTATAGACAATTCTCGACTTTCTGCAAGTGATTGGACTTCTTTTATACAGCTTTTGATTATATCTGAAACAACAAAGTTTTCTTTATACAGAACAAGCTGTCCTGACTCGTATTTATATACTTCTAATAGAGCATTAACAAGTCCCAGCATATCTTCATTACTTTTTTTCATTGTATCAAGAAGTACTACCTGTTTATCGCTTAGCTCACCCACTGTTCCATCAAGGAAAAAGTGAAGTGTCTGTATTGCGGCAAGCAAAGGTGTTCTTAAATCGTGCGTAAGAGTTGCAATAAAATCATCTCTTAGTCTATCCATTTCCTGTTGCAAGGTTACATCTCTTATAACTCCCACAAAATATGCGGCTTCGTCCTCTATGTTTCTGATAATCGGCGCAAAACTTATTTCTACAGGAATTAATCTCTTGGAAATATTGTTTTTAATTTTATAATCTCTTATTAATACGTCTTTTTCCGGTTCAAATCTATTATACAGCGGATCATGCGTCTTATTTACGCACAGGTCCGAAATATTTTGTCCTAAAACGTCATCCAGCGCGCAAATTACATTAAACGCCGGATTCGACTGTATTATTTTTCCGTCTTTTGCGACTGTTATAATCCCGTCAGCGCTGTGATTTATTATTGCGCTTAGTTTATAATTGGCTTTTCGCAGGTCTTCTGTTCGTTTTTTAACGATAGATTCCAGCTCCAGGTTGTATTTTTCAAGTTGAAATCTTGCGTCTTTAAGTTCTGCGATTGTCAATTCAAGATTTTCAATAAGATGGCTTCTTTCAAGCCCGTTTTTTACGCATAAGAGCAAATCATCGTTATCCCAGGGTTTTTCTATGTATCGGTATAATCCGATCTCATTAATTGCCTTTATGGCGCTCTCTTTATCAGCATATCCGGTTAAAAGAATCAATGTTGTTCCTGCATTAACTTCCCTTGCTTTCTTAAGAAATTCTATTCCATTATATTCCGGCATATAAAAATCTGATATTATAAGGTCTACTTTGGCTTTTTTGATATATTCAAAGGCTAAAGCAGGAGAATTAAAGATGTTAACATTTTTATACCCTTCCAATTTCAACATAGAGTTAAGGCTGGAAGTTACCATCGGTTCATCATCCACTATTGCTATATTATATTGATATAAATTCTTTTTCATACTCTTTTCTTTGGCTTTTGTAGCTAATTATTTATTATATCGGCATTTATAAAAAAGGGTATTTAATTTTTGTTAAGTTATGATAATTTTTGACAAATTAATTGAGGGCAAGTTCATTAAAGAACGAGAAGCAATTTTTTTTAAATACAAGCATGACACTTTTAGCGACGTTAAACAGTTAATTAACTTGAATTGCTAAATAAATAATTTTATATTTGGCGTAGCGGCTGGCTTCGCCAGCCGCTACGCCGTTTTAAGGGCATGCGGCTCGCAGGCAAAGCCTGCGAGCCGCATAAAAAATTAAAATAAAATTTCAATCTATTTCAGCGTTTCGACTAATTAGCAATTCGAGTTAATTAAAAAAATGCATAAAAAATATTATCGGTCTATATTTTTAAAAATTTTGCTTAAATTTTTTGCTGTTTCCTTAATTTACAAAACAGCGCATTGCGAATGCGCTGTTTGAAGGATTTATAATAATTTGCAAAATTTATTGCGCGGTTTGCTGAATATTTAATTGTCTTTGAGCAAGCTCCCTGTCAAGCATGAAAATTCCGCCCGGCGCATCTTTCATAAGTTTTAGCTTGTTAATAATTTCAGTTACCGAAGCTTCTTCTTCCACCTGTTCTGTAACAAACCACTGAAGAAAAATGTTTGTGGCATGATCTTTTTCCTCAAGAGCTATATTAACAAGTTCATTTATAGAATTTGTAATGAATTCTTCATGAGCAAGAGCTTCTTCAAATGCATTTAAATTTGATGCCCATTCTGTTTTAGGCTTTTCAATCTGCTCAAGTATTACTCTTGCTCCTCTTTCATTTATATAATTATAAAACTTTTGGGCATGCTGCATTTCTTCCTGCGCCTGAATATGCATCCAGTTTGCGAATCCTAATAAATTAGCCGACTGAAAATAAGCTCCCATTGACATATATAAATAAGCCGAAAAAAGCTCTTTGTTGATTTGTTTATTTAAGTTCTTTTCCAAACGTTCTTTTAACATGAATTATTCTCCTTTCCATAATCCGTGAAGATTGCAATATTCTCTTACTGTAATATTTTCTGCTTTTACAGGAAATTCAGCTTCGGGTTTTTCTCCCGGATTTAAGTATTTTCTGCAAATTTTATTGTCTGCTATTACTTCAATCCATTCTATATAATGTTCTTGTAGCATAGGATGTTCTATGCTGCCAACCGACACTTTAATGCCATTTGGAGTAATTTCTATAACCGGAACATGTTTTTCCAGCGATGCATCAACGACGCCTTCGCGCATAAGCTTCATGTTTTGTCCGCAACAAACAAGCGCGCCGGTTTTGCCATTCAACACTTCCACAATGTTTCCGCAAAGTTCGCATTTATAAACTTCATTTCTTTTCGGCATAAAATTCTCCTCTTTGTTAAATTCTAAAAAATAATTAAATTTTATAATAAGTTTTAATTATAATTCAGAAATATTATTAACATTGAATTTTTTAAGAATTTATTAATTTTCTAAAATATTTTGAAATTGTTAATTTACTAAAAAGCTGATATCTATAGCCCCTTCCCTTTGAAGGGAAGAGGATGGGTAGATAAAAAAATAAAATCCTTTAAAATTAACTGAGCGCTAGCGCAGCATTGTAGTTTATAGTTGTTTTTTGGATGGATTCCGAAACAAGTTCGGAATGACCGAATTGGCAGAACGCTGAGTAGTTATTATTTTATTTCACAAAAAGGAGTTTCTATGCCGGAAACTATTTTGTCTATTATGAAATCCTGATTAATTCCTTCTGCAAGCCCTTCATAACTTAAAATAATCCTGTGTCTAAGACATTCTTTCACAACAGATTTAATGTCGTCTATTGTTATATATGTTCTTCCCCGCATAAAAGCTATTGCTTTTGACGCCTGCGTGATTGCTAAAGAGCCTCTGGGGCTTGAACCATACTGAATAAACGGCTTTAACTCACTTAATCCTGTATTTTTTGCGGGATTTCTTGTTAAAGAAACAATTTCAACAATGTAATGAATAAGTTTAGGGTCAACATAAACAGTATTTACATAGTTTCTGTAGTTTAAAATAGAATCACAGTTTAATAGAACATTAACTTCAGGGATTTTTCCTCCTATCATTCTTTCAACCACAGCTGTTTCTTCTTTTTCATCGGGATAATCAACGATAACTTTGAACATAAACCGATCAAGCTGGGCTTCAGGAAGATTATAAGTTCCTTCTGTTTCGATGGGATTTTGTGTAGCAAGCACTAAAAAGGGTTCTTTAAGTTTAAAGCTTTCTTTTCCTATAGTAACCTGTTTTTCCTGCATTGCTTCCAGAAGAGCGCTTTGAACCTTTGCGGGAGCTCTGTTAATTTCATCGGCGAGGATTAAATTAGCAAATATCGGACCGAAAGAAGTTGAAAAATCACACTGATTTTGGTTAAAAATTCTTGTGCCTGTTAAATCAGCGGGAAGTAAATCGGGAGTAAACTGAATTCTTTTAAAATCAGCGTCTATTATTTTTGCAATTGTTTTTAAAGTAAGGGTTTTTGCAAGTCCCGGCGCTCCCTCAATAAGGATATGCCCGTCTGCAAGTATGGCAACGAGTGTTTTTTCAACCATATTATGCTGACCAACTATTACTTTTTTTATTTCATAAATAATATCTTTAAATTTTTCAGAGGCGTTTTTTACTTCCGATTCAATTATATCAGTCAATTTATCTCCTTTCGGTTACTTATAATAAAGAACCTGTTTGAAAAAATTATAGAATAGTTTCCAAGTTATACTATAACCTAAATGAATTGTTTTTTTCAGAGGAGAGAGTATGAGCAGATTTTCATTAATGCGAAATTTGTTTTTATTAATGTTTTACAGAAAATAAGCATAAACTTGCCCGAAATCCTGATTTTTATATTATACTTAAATTGCTTTAACATATTGTATTTTTATTAAACAAAAATTTTGAAAAATATGGGAAATTCAGAAAAAATTATAGCTTCAAATAAAAAAGCCTTTCATGATTATCATATTCTTGAAAAATTTCAAGCTGGAATTGCGCTTACAGGAACTGAAATTAAATCTATCAGAGCCGGCATGGTTAATCTTAAAGACAGCTTCGCAAAAATTGAAAAATCCGAAGTATGGCTCTATAAATCTCATATAAGCAAATATGAAAAAGGAAATATTTATAACCATGAGCCGGAAAGAAAAAGAAAACTTCTTTTAACTAAACAGGAAATCGCTAAACTTGAAGTTAAACTTAAAGGCGCAGGACAAACACTTGTTCCGCTTAAGCTTTATCTTGTTAACGGATGGGCTAAAATTGAAATTGGACTTGCAAAAGGTAAAAAAATGTACGATAAACGCGAAGATATGGCTAAAAAATCCGCAAAAAGAGAAATGGAAAGAGAAACAAAACAAAGATATTAGCAAAAAGGTTTTATAATGAACTTCTGTATTATTTATACATTGACAAATAACGAGGATGAAGCTAAAAAAATAGCTCATACTCTTGTAAAAGAAAAGCTGGCGGCATGTTGTAACATTGTCAGAAACGTTATGTCCGTTTATGAATGGAAAGAACAGATTTGTGAAGATAATGAGCATTTAATTTTAATAAAAACAAAAAAAGAACTTTTTGAAGAAGTTAAAAATTGCATACTTAAAAATCATTCGTGTGAATTGCCCGCAATCATTATGTTGCCTATAGAAACAGGTTCACAGAAGTTTCTTGACTGGATCGGAGAAAATACAAAAAATGAAATCTAAATTTGTTGAAAAAGAAATTTGTTATACAGGGAAAGAGCTTTCGCCTAACTGGATATATAAAAACTATCATATACAGGGAGATTCGATCATAAGTTTTATCGGGCAATGCGATGTTAAAATTGAAAACATGGTGGATATTGCTGATGTACTTGACAATAGCCCGATTTACAGCAAAAAAATGCTGCATTTTATTGTTGAACATTTTAATATTCAGCTGATAGAAGGAATTTTAAGGCAAAGAGCGCTTGTCGGCATTGCTCGTGATGTTATATTAAACGAAGGAATTAGCTCTGATTTACTATATCGAAAAGGAGATGATTTATTTTATAAAGATGGAAAATTGTCTGTTTCAATAGCGGCTAAATCAATTAACTCTGTTTTAATACATTTTGCAATGAATATTGATTCAACAGGCGCTCCTGTAAAAGCGGCAGGATTAAAAACCGAAATGAATCTGGAAAATCATGTTAAATTAGCGCAAAATATTATGAGTTTATACGCTCAGGAATGTGAAGAAGTTATAAATGCTTCCTGTAAGGTAAAGGGAATTTTCTAAAGATGAATACAATAGAAAGAAAAAAAATAAAAAGGTCCGCAAATTTAAGATTAGTTTTTTTCACTTTTTTAGGGGCTTTTATTCTCTTTTTTGTGGCATTTACATATATTTTACCGATGGTAACGCCGGAGGTTGAAATACCCGGGCTTACAGAAGACCATGTTTTTGATTCAATCACCAGCCATGATTTTAAAGGACGGGTTGATCCTCGCCTTGAGTCAATTGAGCTTCAGGAGGAATTAGGTCCGCAACAACAAAAAGAAAATGAAGACGCGGATAAAGATAAAGACGTAAAAGAGGAAACTGCCGCAAAAACAGGAGAAACTCCTGATAACGAAGAAGAAGATCAATGGGATCAACAAAATGATTTAATGATAACGAAAACGCCTATGTCGTCGGAAGAAACAGATTCTTCCGAAAACGGCATAAAACGACCAACCGCCGAAGATAACAGTAATCTTGCCAATATCCCTCCAAGACCGGGACATTTGAGAATGCAGGAAAAAATAAGCGTCGCTCCTCCTGCTCCTGTTTTTACGGCAAAAGTGGTTCTCGGAGATTTTTCCAGCCCCAAAGAAGCTAAAATGACCTCTGATATCTTACTGAATTTTAATTTTAATCCATTAATAAGAGAACGCAATGGAAAATATATTATACAACTAGGGTCTTTTTCTGATACACAAAGGGCATCTGCGCTTGTAAACGAATTAAAAAATCAAAATTTCGATGCAAGTATTATTTACGAATAATTATACCAATCCAAATTATACCAAGTTGCAATCAATGTAGCATTAAATCTCCCTCCCCGGCCCCCTCCCCAAGGGAGGGGGAGAAGAGTTGATAAGGGTTTTACCGGAGTAGCCGGCAAAACCCTTATAGTAATTTAAGTTGAAAAAGCTAATAAAATAGGTTATAATTATACAGGAGGTAAAATTATGGCATATTCGTTAGATTTAAGAAAAAAAGTAATTGATTACAGGAAAACACACACTTTAGAGGA
>JAKLDH010000021.1 GCA_022703625.1 Cyanobacteriota bacterium
TTTAATTTTTTATGCGGCTCGCAGGCTTTGCCTGCGAGCCGCATGCCCTTAAAACGGCGTAGCGGCTGGCTTCGCCAGCCGCTACGCCAAATATAAAATTATTTATTTAGCAATTCAAGTTAATTAAAATAAAATTTCAAGCTATTTCAAGGCTTCGGTTAAAGTAGTTACAATATTAACACTGTATTAATTTCCTGCAATCATCCCTGTCGTTTACAGGTAATTGATAAACTTCATGAGAAAGCCTTGCTTTAGTTATATCCTCAGCATCCTGAGCAAGTTTTTTGAAACAAACCGTCTTTTTTTCTTCAGGGATAAAACGTAAATTTTGAGCAAGAACACTTCTAAGCGTTGTGTCGGCATTTTGCGCCAGTTGTATAAAACAATCAGCTTTATCCTTATCCGGCAACGCTGATATAGCGCCGGCAATAGCTTGTTTAAGCTCGTTGTCCGATTCTTTTGCAAGTTCTTTTAGTTCTTCAGCTCGTTTTTCCTTTGGAAGAAACCTTGAATTCTCAATAAGAACCTTTTTAAGGGGTGGTTTTGCATTTTTTGCAAGTTTTTTAAACTCTTCAAGCGCGTTTTCTTTCGGCAAATGCTGTAAATTATTTGCCAGCTTCTTTTTAACTTCCTCATCAGCATTTTTAGCAAGATTTATAAAATTTTCCGTTCTTTTATTCAAAGGTAAAATTTTTATATTTTCGGCAAGGACACTTTTTACCGAACTATCACCATCTTTTGTTAACGATTTAAAGCCTTTTTCTCTTTCTTCTTCAGGTAGCCAGTTAATGCCGTTAGCAAGAATTTTTTTTGTTGAATTTTCTGAATTTTTACATAATTTTATAAATGAGTTTGTAATTTTTTCAGGTGGAAGATACAGCAAATTTAAAGCAAGTTTTTCTTTAATTGAATTATCAGAAACTTCAATAAGTTTATAAAACCCTTTGGCTCTTGTGTTTAGCGGTAATGAAGTCAAATGAGTTATAAGAATATCTTTAACGGAATTATCTGAATTCTCCGCAATTTTTATAAAACCTTCAGCCCGTTTTTTTTCTGAAAGATAATTCAGGCTTTGCGCAAGTTCCTCCTTAATCGTATTATTGCCTTTTTGCGCAAGTAAAAGGAAATTTTGTTCTTTATCTTGCAATAATCGCAATGATGCCGCCAAGCCAACTTTTATATCTTCATTATTCTTATATTTTTCGTTTGTAAAAAAATCATCCCAAGCTTGTTGGCGTTGATTTTCAGGGATCTTATAAATTTGTTTGTAAACCCAGCGGGCTGTTTTATTATTTGCCAATAACCTGTTATCTATTAAAAGCCCGCCATAATCTATGCACCAGCCGTTAATTTTATTATAGTCGTTATCTTTTGGGCCGTCATCCATATTTTGTAAGCCGAAGAAATTTTCAGAAATTACTCTTTCAGGTTTTTTGGCGTCATAAGATATATATTTATTAATCATATACCCTGCTTTTATATCACCAAAATAAAAAGGCGCTCTTTGAGAATTTCTTCCGGCATTTTTAGCCCAGTAGATTCCTCTGTTAATTTCTGTCGGCGCTCCATGAGAAACATAAGATGTTCGTGTATTATCAAAAACTTTAATTACATATTTATCCGATTTTTCATCAGGACAAATATTTAATAAATACACCATTCCAAAACTTCCGCCGTCAATTTTTTTTAAAGTTAATTTTTGTTTATTTGTAAGAATACCTGCTTCATGAAAAGCTTTATTCATTTCGTTAGAAGCGTTATCAGCATTATAATTTTTTCTAATATTACATACAATTATTTTAAATTCTTTATGTAAGTTTTTAATTTTTTCAGAGCGCTGTTCTTCGGGAATTCTGTTTATCCATTCAGAAGGCAGGCTTCCTACTACTCCGTCAGCGTTTGGATATTTGTCAACCTGTTTAATTATTGAGTCTTCATAATGAAATGCTTTATTTCCCAAATCTCTTGTTAATCCTGTAAAATTTATGTTTTTTTCAGGCAGAATATTCTGATTTTTTCGTAAATTATCAGATTGAATATTATTATTTATAATAAAAAAAGTATTATTTAATAACATATTTTCTCTTTTTTATGCTTAAACTTAAAATAAATTACAAATTTTTGTTGAATTATTATTCTAAAGTTTATAAAAAAGCTGAAAAATAAAAATTGATAGATTAAGGATATAATAAAAAATTCTTATGTAAATTTTTTCAAATACAAATTATGACCGATAATATTTTTTATGTAATTTTTTAATTAACTGCTTAACGGCGCTAAAAGCGTCATGCTTAACTCCCGCTCCCGCCATAGCGGGGGCGGGCAGCATCTTTCCAGCATGCAATACAATACTTGCCGTTTCTTCATTTTCTTTCTTTTTGAACGCAAAAAGAAAGAACCCGCAAAGCGGGAAGCTTGGGACACAATCCAAGTAACATTTCCCTATTAATGCGCCTTAGGCGCGCAAAAGAAAGAAAAGCTGAACCCCAAGGGGACAAGACTGTCAGGGGCAAGCCCCCGAACCCCCTTGTATTAAAATGCTCACTTTTTGTCTTTTCTTGGCTTTTTACATAAAAAATATTATCGGTCTATATTTTTAAAAAGTTTTGCTTAAAAAATTTTTGTTGTATTTATTTTTTTGCAACCTGTTGAGCTATTGCTCCAAAAATAAAATTATAATTTTTAACTTCTTTAAATCCCGCTTCTTTAAAAATCTCCACAAGCTTTTCCGGTGAAGGAAATTTTTTTGTGGATTCCGGCAAATATTTATATGCGGAAAAATTACCGCAGAAAAATTTTCCTATTAAAGGAACTAAATTGAAAAAATAAAATTTGAATAGATTTCCCCAAATGCCTTGCGGTTTTCCGGTATCAAGATTAACCACAAAACCGCCGTTTTTAACTGCCCTTTTCATTTCAACAATACCTTTATCCAGGTCTTGCAGGTTTCTTAACCCGAAACTAATAAATACCGCATCAAAAGAATTGTCTTCAAAAGGTAAATTTAAAGCATCTGCCTGAATAAAACATATGTTTTTGTGATTTTTAGCCTTTTTTTCTGCAATTTTCAACATATTTTCCGAGAAATCAACGGCTGTAACATTAATTTCATTATCAAAGAATTCAGAAATTAAAATGGCAATATCAGCTGTTCCTGTACATAAATCAAGGACTTTATCGTTTTTTTGAAGACAAACCCTTTTAATCGCCTTTCGTTTAACTGATTTATGCATTCCAAAACTAATAAGGTCATTAAGAAAATCATATTTTGCGGCAATTGTATCAAACATTTCAGAAATATTTAAAATTTTATGAACTCCTATAGCATATAAACATCTGATTCAAACAACATTTTTTCAACTTTTTCAAAATCCTCAGGCGTATCAATATCTATAATTTTGGGCGTTTCATAAATTTCAACGTTATCGCCGAGAAAATCCTTATATTTTTTGAAAGCATCAGTTTTTATAGCATATAATGCCCCGTTTTCAGCGAACATATCTTCCATTAACTCCGGTTCCTGATATCGTGGTCTGAAATGGTAGTCGTATAAAGAAACCAGCTTTCCATCATATCCTCGTTTCCATTTCGGCATAGTTTTACCAAGTTTTGAGCCTGTAAAAACAGAATCCTTATCAGAACGCATTAATTTTTCAAGAGCTCCGTCTATGATTTTTTCATCTCTTAAAGGGCATGTTGCTTGTAATAGAACGATAATATCAGGAAAATAATTTTGTTTTTCAAGTTCTTCTATAACATGCATAAGTACAGGGGCGGTTTTTGTTTCATCCTGAGCAAGCTGCGCGGGTCTTATGATAATTTCGGCATTAAATTGTTTTGCCACATCAGCAATTTTAGGGTCTTCTGTAGATACTACAAGCCTGTTTATAAATTTTGATTTTAATCCTGCTTCTATGCTGTAGGCGATAAGCGGTTTTCCTGCCAATAATTTTATATTTTTACCCGGAGTTCTTTTAGAACCGCCTCTTGCAGGAATAATAGCAAGTATATTCATTTTAAATTCCTTTTATACTAAACGACAAAACTAATTAACATGAATTGCTTACGGGATAATGGGAAAAACTCGTTAAATGTAAACATATTAAATGACTTTTATTATATTATTTTAATATAATATCATTTTAAATGAATTTTGGGCGCCTCTAAAAACAAAAGAATTTTATTATTTATATCTACCCCCCTGCCCCCCTTACTCCTTACTCCCCTACATTTTTTAAATTCAGTCCAAAATCCCCTCTCCCCCAACCCCCTCTCCCAATGGGAGAGGGGGTTAAAGATTATTTTTGGTCGAGCGAACCGCCAACGGCGGTTCGCTCGACCCATTAAATTTACCAAAAAATCTCGCAAAAATAAATTTTGTAGGGGACTAAGCCCTGCCCCCTTCAAAGGGGATTTGTATAAGCTAAAAATTTACCTTTAAAAATTATTCATTGCCAATTTTTGATAAATATAAACTCCGACAGAAAGCAGCATAAGGCTGATAAAAACGCTTAGATAAAAGTTATACCCTTTCTTTAAGAGAATTATGCAGGGAATAAAAAACAAAAAAGTAATAAAAACACCTTGTATAACTGAATATAAAAAATTTGCAATCAATAAAGTATCTTTCTTTTCAAAATAAAGCCAAAAGATTGAAAGAAGTGTCGTAATTGGCATAGCTGCAATTAATCCGCCAATAGACGTATATTTCTTGGCAATTTCGGTAACTACCGCTATTATAACGGCAGAAATCAATATTTTTATTATAAAAAATGCGCCCATATAATTCCTCTATTTAATTAAAAACTTATTTTTCCATAATAAAAAGCATTTTATAAAGAGAATCTTCCACATAAAGCCCCATGTCATAATAACGGTCATTTCCGACAAGCTCAAATTCTACCGCCGCTCTTGGAGGCGCAGGAGGATTCCTTTTTTTAAATATTTTTGAAAAAGGCCATTTAATTACATTCCCTGCATAAACAAACGGTTTAATATAAAATTTGTGTTTTGGTTTTTCCGGCTCGGGAAAAATTTCAGCGGGATTTACAATATATTTTTTATAAACAGGAATAATTCCTTTTATTCTTCCGTTTTGTTTAAACACAGCGAAGTTATAACCGTCTTTTTTTTCAGGTTTTACAAGATAATAACCAGGTAAAAGAACTGTTTTTTTGTTTTTTAGCACTACAGGAAGCCTAATAAGAACATAAGGCGAAATAAAATATTTTTCGTAATCTTCTGATTCTTCAGGATCAAAACCCGCTTCATACATAAAATCAAGAATAGGCATATCTTCATATAAACGGTTATAGTCAAGATTTTCCTGTCCTGAGCATGAAACAGGACAAAGAAAACCTGAAACAAAACATAAAAGTATTAATTTTATAAAAAAATTTTTCATTTAAAGTTAAGTTATTTTTTAAACACTATTTTTATAATATTATACTTAACATTAAAAACAAATCAGAAAAGCTTATTATCTAAAAAGCTTTCTTGATAAAAAATGGTAATTTAAATGAGTTTTTTAAACAGTTTTCAAAATGTTGTAAAATCCACGATAAAAGACGATTGTTTTGGTATGGCGGCAGGGATGGCGTTTAATTTTATTCTTGCCCTGTTTCCTTTTTTAATGCTTTTAACGGCGATATTCGGAATCATCGGTACGGAACAAATGGTCGAGCAAATTATAATATCAATAAAATCAGTAGTTCCAAATGAAGCTCTTTATCTTATACAGCACACTTTACTGGAAACGCTCAATTCTTCTCCTAAAGGAATTCTTACAATAAGTGTTTTGACCGGTTTTTTATTTGCTTCAAACTCAATAAATGCGCTTAGAAAGCTTTTAAATAATGCTTATAGTGTGCCTGAAACAAGATCAACATGGAAAATATGGGGTATAACGTTATGGGTCATAATTTTGTTTATCCTGGCTCTTTTTGTTATAACAAACCTGATTATTATGGGGAAAGTTCTTCTTAATTTTCTTGATAATTATATAATAGGAGTTCCGGATTCATTAATAGCGGCTATTAATGTGGCAAGATGGCCCGTAACCTTTTTAATGTTATTTTTAACGGGATTTATTATTTATTATTTTCTTCCCAATATTTCAGTAAATATAAAAAACCGTATAATGAGTTCTTTGCCCGGGACATTATTTTTTACACTTGTATGGTTAGCTATGTCAAGACTTTTTGGACTTTATGTTGAAAATTTTGCTCAGCTTAACAAGGTATACGGCACGCTGGGAGCAGTAGTAATCCTTCTTTTATGGCTTTATTACACTGCGCTCATTATTTTAATAGGCGGAGAAGTCAATTCAGAAGTTTACAAACGTATTAAAACAAAAGAAAATTGATATTTATATAGTGATCAAGATATAGGGTCACTACTCAGCCCACGTTAAAACGTCATTGCGAGCGATAGCGAAGCAATCTATTTATTGCTATAGGGACAGAATAGACACCTGAGTAGTGACCTTATACCAATCTAAATAAGTTTTCGTTAATTGGTTAAAAAGATAATACCTATAGCCCGTGCCGCCCTACGGGCGGCACGGGCTGAGTAAGTGGTTGGCGGGCGTTTTGCCGAAGGCAAAACGCCCGCCAATTAAGACTTTACAAAAATCATTTTTTTATTTCGCGATTTCTTTTTAAGATCAAAATATTAAGCAATGTAAAGAGCCCTAGTGATTTTGAGTTTTATATTTATTATTAATTTTATATATAAATGATAATAAACAACTATTTATTTAATATAATTTGTTTTAAAAACAAAAAGGACTAAAACGCAAGTAGCATAAAGGGATTAGCGCTATGATCCATTGTATTGATTCTTTTTTAATCTTTGAGCAATTTTTGTTTATATAAAGTTTTTAAATAAATAGCAGAGCTGGCTTCATTGAAATAATGAACCAATTATACAGGGATAGGAAATAATTTAAGTTAGGAATTAAATATTTTGGGAAGGAAACAGGCTTATGTCATTAGTTTCATGCGTTGGGGGAAAAGTAACGTGGTATGGAAGACAAAGTGATTTAGAAGACCAAGTCGGTCAAATTGGGGAACAAATAAATTTTTATACATCACAAATAACTGATATTGGTAATCGTATATCACAAAATGATTATGCTATAACAGAAATTGCTTCACAAAGAACAAATGTTCAATTAGGCGCAAATTTTGGAGCTAACCCTGAAGAAAAAAAGCTTAAACCGGATGAACGAGAACACACTTTTAATTTTTTAACAGTAATATTACAACATTTTTATAAAGTGAAAATGATTTTAGACAATGAAAAAAGAACAATGCAAGCATTTGAAAAACAATTGCAAAACAAGAAAATGCAGGTTGATACACAGCTTAAAATCGCTCAACAAATGGCGCCGGCTTTCGAAAAAATGGAAGACAACGCAATCAAAAGATTCGCGCCGAAAGTATAAAATTAAACTCAATCCATACATATATAAAAAAATCGAGGCTAAATGCCTCTTTTTTTTTGTAAAAAAATACATGGCTATACCAATCATTAAAAGAAATCGGCAAATGAAAAAGATGATTTTTGTAAATCCTTAATTAGCGGATGTTTTGCCGAAGGCAAAACACCCGCTATACCCTTCCCTTACCCAGCCCATGCCGCCCGCAGGGCGGCACGGGCTGTACATATTAGCTTTTTAACAAATTAACGAAAACTTATTTGGATTGGTATAAATTGACAATCCTCGAAATTTTGTTCTGCTAATTTTCTTCTACCGTGTCAACTATTAATTCGCCGTAGATATCAACACTTCCGGTTGTTTCTTCAATAACATATTTAAAATCTTTATCTTTAGCCAGTTCAGCCTCAATTTTTTCATACGCTTTATCAATATCATTGAATTCGCCGATTAATTTTTTATGATCAAAACTGGTTTCTGTTTTCATATAAATTTGATACATCTTTTCTCCTTTTTTAATATTACAAAATTTAAAAGCCCTGATAAAACTTTCAGGGCTTTTAAATACGGGGCTGACGGGGCTCGAACCCGCGACCTCCTGCGTGACAGGCAGGCACTCTAACCAGACTGAGCTACAGCCCCTTAATTAGTCTAAAAAAATTATAATTTAATTAAACTTTCTTTTCAAGAAAAACTTTTTAAAATAATTTTTAATTTCCCTAAAGTTTATAAAAAACCTGTCGATAATATAAAAGTAAGGCCATTTAAGACCATACAAAACCTCCTCCCCGAGTCTAGTTGCCGCTCTAAAAGCGGCTTTTTTTTTGCATATTAATCTATACCAATCATTGAAAAAAATCGACAAATGAAAAAGACGATTTTTGTAAATCCTTAATTAGCAGGTGTTTTGTTGCGCAAGCGGGAGTTTCAACTCATTCATGCTCCGAAGGCAAAACACCCGCTATACCTTTACTCAGCCCGCGCCGCCCGTAGGGCGGCGCGGGCTGTAAATATTAGCTTTTTAATAAATTAACGAAAACTTATTTAGATTGGCATAAATTATTATTTGTCAATTATTTTTTTATTTAATTTTATTATTAGTATAATTAAATTATAATTTTTCAAATAATGAAATAAGGAGTTTAAATAATGAAAATTTGTGTTATAGGAACGGGATATGTTGGTCTTGTAGCGGGAACTTGCCTCGCTGAAATGGGGAATGACGTTGTATGCGTCGATAATAACGAAGAAAAAATCAAAGAAATAGCGCAGGGAAACATTCCAATTTATGAACCGGGGCTAGAAGAGCTTATTAAAGTAAATACCAGAGAAGGAAGACTTTTATTCACTACTGATCTTGATTTTGCGGTTAAAAATTCTTTAATTTGTTTTATCGCTGTTGGAACTCCACAGGGAGATGACGGTTCATGCGATTTAAAATACGTTTTCAGCGCAGCAGAAGCGGTTGCAAAATCAATGAACACTTATAAAGTTATAGTAAATAAAAGCACGGTTCCGGTGGGAACAGCCGAAAAAGTAAAAGCTGTTGTTAAAAATTTTACAACTCACGAATTTGATGTTGTTTCAAATCCTGAATTTTTAAAACAAGGCGCGGCTGTTGACGATTTTCTCAAGCCTGATCGAGTAATTATTGGTTCTAACTCCCAAAGAGCAACGGAAATAATGCAGGAAGTGTATAGTCCGTTTTTAAGAACAGGAAATCCAATCATAATAATGGACGTGAAATCTGCGGAAATGTCAAAATATGCCGCAAATTCATTTCTTGCCACTAAAATTTCATTTATTAACGAACTCGCCAATATCTGCGAAAAAGCAGGCGCAAATATTGAACAGGTAAGAATAGGAATGAGCACTGACAGAAGAATCGGCAGCCAATTCTTATTCCCGGGCTTGGGATATGGAGGATCATGTTTCCCTAAAGACGTAAAAGCGCTTATAAGAGTAGCCAATGACAATAACGTATCATGCGATATCCTTGCAGCGGCTGATAAAACCAATTTTAGTCAGCGAAAAATCTTCATTGATAAAATCCTCGATTATTATAAAGGGAATATAAGCGGCAAAACCTTTGCATTATGGGGACTTGCCTTTAAGCCAAGAACTAATGACATGAGAGAAGCTCCGGCGATTACAATTATTGAGGCATTACTCTCTAAAGGCGCTTCGGTAAAGGCTTATGATCCAAAAGCAATGGAAGAGGCGAAGAGAATTCTCGGCGATAAAATAACTTATTCTTCAAACAATTACGATGTTTTAGAAGAGGCGGACGCTTTGATTCTCGCAACTGAATGGAATGAATTTAGAAGACCTGATTATGAAAGGGTTAAAAAACTCCTCAAAAAAGCTGTTATTTTTGATGGAAGAAATCAATATGACCCTGAAAGAATGTATAAAAACGGGTTCGACTATATTTGCATAGGCAAAAGCGCAAATATGGCGCTATCAAATTAAATTTTAGGCAAAGAAAGCGGTAAATAAAAATTACATTTTTATAAGTAACGCAATAGCTGATGAAGCTATTGCGTTACCTTCTCCTATGGGACCAAGACCTTCCATAGTTGTTGCTTTTATCGAAATCTTGTCTGATTCAATTTCCAAAATCCCAGAAATTGCCTGTTTCATATAGGGAATATAGTCTTTAAGTTTTGGTTTTTCCGCCTGAATAACAGAATCAATGTTTATTATAATATAATTTCTGCTTTTTATAAGGCTATATACCTTTTCAAGAAGCTTTAAACTGCTGATATCTTTGAATTCAGGCTCGGAAGGCGGGAAATGACAGCCTATATCTCCAAGAGAAAGAGCTCCCAGCAGGGCATCCATAATTGCATGAACCAAAACATCAGCGTCAGAATGTCCTAAAAGCCCCTTTTCAAAAGGAATTTCAATTCCTCCCAGAATTAATTTTCTGTTTTCTACCAGTCTGTGTATATCGTAACCGTTTCCTATTCTTAAATTTTCGTGTTTCATAAGGCAAATTTCTCTATTGCTAAAGCCGCTCCATCATTATCAACCGTGTCAGTTATGAAATCAGCTCTTTTCTGTACGCTTTCATGGCTGTTTCCCATTGCCACGCCTAGTCCTGCAAACTCTATCATTTCTATATCATTTTCGTGATCGCCTATAGCCATAATTTCATCCTGATTTATATTCCATTTTTGAGCCAGAAAACTTATTCCATCTGCTTTTGAGCATTTTTTGTTTACAAATTCACAGAAATAATCCGTTGATTTTGTGATATAAAGCTCATCAGAATATTTCTTTTTGAATTCCCGCGCTAAATTCTCTGTTTTATCGGCGTCAGAATCCATAATAAGTATTTTTGTAGGGAAAAAATCTTCAACATCCTCAAAACGATTCAGTTTATAAACAGAAATATTTCTTTTTATAGCATATTCTTGAAGAATAGGAAAATTATTTTCCACATAAAGCTTATCATCAAGATATACGTTTATCTGAACGTCTTTTTGTCTTGCATCATTGATTATTCGGTAAGCAATCTCCTTGTCAATATTATGGTGAAGCAGGGTTTTATCAGAATTATAAAATTCTTTAATCAAACTGCCCTGATATACGATCAAAGGGGTTTTAAGGGCAAGTTCCGCAGCTATAGGAACAGTTGCGCTGTACATTCTGCCGGTAGCAATAAGGACATATATCCCTTTTTCTACGGCGGCAGAAATAGCTTTCTTTACCCTGTCGGAAATTCGGTAATTTTTATCCATAATAGTTCCGTCAACATCAAGCGCAATAAGTTTTATATTTTTATTTAACATAATATTTGCAACAACGCTTTAATTAACTTTGAGGTTTATTATATACTAAACGACAAAACTAATTAACATGAATTTTTTGTTAAATAATGGTGAAAACTCGTTAAATGTAAACATATTAATGATTTTTATTATAATAATTTAATGTATTTTTTGATAAAAAAGAAAGAAATTTAAACAATTAATTTTATGTTTGTTTTTAATATAAATGTTAATTCAAAAAAAGAAGAAGGGGAAAAAGATGATAAATGCGGTTAGTTTCGGTAATATTACTAATAATGCAACTAAAACCCTCCCAAGGGTAGTGATGACAAACCCTTGTATAGCAAAGCCTTATCCGAAGCCTGAATTTCAGCCCAAAACAGCAACTTTGCCGCCTGTAGTGATGACACAGCCTTTTATCGCCAAGCCCTATCCGAAGCCTAGCGTGAATAACAACCCCCACAAGGTTTAATCAGGCGTTAATAGCAATATACTTTATAAACATGAAACTCTGAAGGCGTTAATTTATCGTAATAAAGCGTGTTTTCAGTCAAATTATTAATTTCTGTTTTTTCTTCAAAATCCTTAACTTGCTGGTTATAAACGAATTCAGCCGCCACAGAAACGCCATCAGGCATTTTAACGCTTATATTTTCTATGGAATTATTTTCGACATAAGTCAGCTCACACAATTCCTGTCCGTTTTTTATCTTGGTCATTTCTCTGGGAGCTTTTTCATTAGCGACTATAAATAACTTCTCGCCGCTATTTTCTTCTTCTACAAACCAGCTTACAAAACCTGTTTCATTGTTAACTTGATATAGAGAAGCTTTACCTGTTCTTAAAATCTTATTATTCAAGGCAAATCTGTTAATTGCGTCAAATTTATCGAAAAACAGAGGATTATCTTCTCTAACCATTGATTGTTCAGCGCCAATCACTGCTTCAATTCCGGTTTTGGTAAAAGACTCATCCCCGTCTATAAACATAACAGGTCTTTGAGCCGCTTTTCCTCCGGGAATAAATTTCAATTTAAACCATTTGAAAAGCGCTCCTTCTTCCCCCAACTGACCGGGATATTGGTTAATTTCTCTGAATTCCCCGTCCTGGTTGTTGTAAATTTTTAGCGTTGAAAGGGAATTTCCATTACTGTTGTAGCTTTCAAGCTGTTCATTATCCCTGATAATCCTTGCCACATCTTTTTGATACTGTGAAATTATGTCATTTCCCCAGAGTACATCGAAATTCATGTCCTCGTGATATTCCTTAAACAGGTCATCCCAAAGCATATACTCTGCAAGAGCGGCAAAATAAGGGATATCTCTCTTAAGTTCCTTATTTGCCATGCCTAAAACAACTCTTGGAGCCCTGTAGCTTATTGGTATGCCGTCTTTTTCGGAAACAATATCTGCTATATGGTCTATATGATCCACTCTAAACCCATCAAAATTATAATCTTGCTGTAATTTCTTCAGAAAATCAACGTAAAAATCTATAACTTCCTTGTTATACTTGCCATTTTCAAGGCAAACAAAGTAATAAGGCGTCTGGCAGTCAAGATTTGCGTAACGAGTAACGTCATTTCCCTGATAATCATAGTGTTTAAAGGTTGGATGTCCACCTCCTTCGCTCATTTTATCAAAGATCGGAACGCCGGCAGAGTTCCATGCCCCTCCGCCTGCGGGCCATAAGCCCTCTTTTATCAAAGCTTCAATAACTTTACCATGCTCAACGTCAGAAATTGACTCCTCTGTTATGTTTTCAGATTCTGATCTATGAAGAACCTTATTTATTAGCATTTTTGCTTTTTTATTTATAGATTTCTGAGTTTCTTCCTGCATCATCAGGTTTGAAAGCCTGTTTTTTTCTGTGATAAGTCTTTCTTCAAAAAGATCAAAAAGCGACTCAAGATTTTCAGGAAGCGCCGGATTTTCTCCTAAAAGCAGTTTTATTAGGAGTTCAGCCGTATAATCAACGTCTTCATGTCTGTATTCCAATTTTAATTCGTTTTTAATTCGGACAATTTCAGCCTGTATCTCATTAATAAGCTTATTAACATCAAACCATCTTGCAACATAAGGATTTGCAAGCGCAATTTTTGAGAAACGTCCTGTTTGAGGAAGGACATCATAAATCACAGGATGCCCCGCAAGCTGAGAAAAAGCTATAAACAACCTGATCTGATCTTTAACATGCAGTCCCAATTTGCTTTTTAGTAAATCGTCTTCGATACGTTCACTTGCTCCGCTGTGTTTAGGGATGTATGCGCATCCGAATTCACGAGGATGGAAAGGAATTAAGTACATTGTCGTAGACAAAATCCCGTCTTTAGGCTTGCCGGCAGGTAAAATAACGAGCTGTTTCAGCCAGTCAATAAATTTCCCCGGTTCTTTTGAAGAATTGCCATCCCCAAGACCCGCTAAATTAACAAGCTTAATGTTATGCTGCTCTCTTTTAAACCAGTCTGCATTATTAAAACCAGCTCTTTTAACCGGACTTATCTCATTATTATTGAATAAAAAGCGTTCATTATTGTAAATTCCGCTCAATTTAAGCTTTTCCTCTATCGCAATCATTGTTTCTGCGGGATTTAGCTCTTTTAACGCTTTAATATGGGGGTAAGGAACATAGCCATAGTTATTTACAAGCTCAATAATTTCCTGTTTTCTTGCTTGGTCAATCTTTTCAACTTCATATAATTCTTTTAAATCATTAAATATTGTATTCAACTTTTCAGCCGATATTTCCATTTCAGATGTAATTGTTACCATTTTTGCCTCCTCAATTTGTAAAAATTTTCTATAATTATAAACCAATAAAATTTATTCATGTATAATTATATTTATGAATGCAAAAGAAGCTCTAAACTTATTGATTGACGGAAATAATCGCTTTGCCAGTTCAAATCACTTCTTTCCCAACCTTATAGAAGAAAGAAGGCTTGAATTAAGAAGCGGACAGAATCCCTTTGCTGTCATAATTTCCTGCTCTGACTCGAGAGTTCCGGCAGAAATCGTTTTTGACCGTGGATTAGGCGATCTTTTTGTGATAAGAAACGCCGGAAATATCATTAGCTCAAGCGTTATAGGCAGTGTTGAGTATGCGGTTTCATATTTAAACGTTTCACTTATATTAGTTTTAGGGCACGATGATTGCGGAGCAATTAATGCAACTCTTGACAACGCCTCAGAATCTTTTTTTGTAAGGGGCATTCAGGAAAAAATTCTGCCGGCAATAGAAGAAGCCAAAAATCAGAATGGTGATTTGGTTTATAATTCTGTAATTAATAACATTAAAAACCAGGTAAATAAGCTGAAAACCGCTGGAAACATTATTCCTCAAATGCTTAATAACGAAGAAATCCAAATTTTAGGCGGGTATTACTGTTTAAAATCAGGTAAAATTGATTTTTTTAATATTTAGGGAGCTCTAAAAATAAAAGAATTTTATCTTTTTTATCTACCCATCCCCAACCCCTTCCCTTCAAAGGGAAGGGGCTTTTGTTTGTTTTTGGGTTTCGCTCGCTACGCTCGCTCAACCCAATGAATTAACTTAACAGAGCACTAGCCCAATTTCATTAAAATTTCGAAAAATTGAGTTTTTAGAGGCGGTCTTTAAAAATTATTTTTTATTGCCGTAAAATCCCCAGGAAACAATTTCTTCTAAGGGTTTTCGTATTTTTTCCGGTTTTTCTTGTCCTTCTAAAGGATATCCAAGAGCTAATAAAGCTAAAACTGCTAAATTATCAGGTATTTCAAAGGTTTCTTTCATTAAATCAGCCACTTCCGGCGTAGATTCAGTAAGTTCATTTCCTATAGCCCCAATTATACAGGCTCCCACGCCGCAAGATTGAGCTTCAATAGTCATATAAGCTATAGCATAGGTCAATTGCTCCAGGCATCTTGATATAACAAAATTTTCACCCTTTAGCTTTGGGTTATAAGCAGGACTATTAATAAAAAGGTCAACTTTTTCCGGCGTTATTCCCTTTTTAGACTCGATAATTTTTCTATAAACTTCTTCTTCCCAAGTATCTTTATCGGCGCAGCATATTATAACAACCGGAGCGTTTTCTACATGCGGTTGTCCATGCGCTAATTGTGATAAAAGAGCCTTATTTCTTTCGTTTTTAACCACAATAAAATGCCATGGCTGTGTATTAAACCATGAAGGAGCAAGTCTTCCTGCCTCCAGAATATTCTGTATAACATTATCAGGCGGTTCTTTGTCTGAAAATGCTCTGTTGCTATATCTTTCAGCTATTTCTTTTAAAACCAAAATTTGCTCCTCCGTGAACAATTCTTTTAATTACTCTGTTGTTCAATCATTTTGTACTCAATTTTATAAGTAAAGCCTAATTCTTGAAGCATATCATAAGCCTTAAAGCCCAAATCTGTAGAGGGTTGGGACCTTACAACATCAACAAGGTTAGAAACAGCCCGTTTTTTGTCCCCTTTTGAAATTAAAATTTTAGATTCCAGAAAAAGAGCCTTATCTCTTAATACCGCAAACTTAATAGCAAGATTTTTTTCTATATCAGCTTGTATTTCCGAGTTTTCCAGCTTGCTGATGGTTTTAAAAAGGTCTGTATGAAGCTCTGTAGCTTCATTAATCCATTTATTTATTGAATCAAGAGTTTGTTTTGCCGCTTCAATATCTCTTTCATCATAATAAAACTGAGCTTTATTAACCATATTTTCTGCATAAACAACGCCTAGTGGATTTTGAGGATTAAAAACTTTTATATTTTTTTGATTTTCCGTTGGTTTTTCTGTCTGAGTTTTTTCTATCTGCAATGTTTCCGGCTGTTTTGTTTGTGTTTTAGTGTTTAAATCCCCGTTAGTTGTTTCTTTTTTTTGATTAAATATGCCAAAGGGGGATTTAAGAGGAGCAGTTAATTTGTTTTCAGCGGTTACAGCCATAGAAAAACTTATAAATACGCATCCTGTAAATAAAACAGCCATTATTTTTTTCAACATATTGTCCCTCCATAGAACCTTTTCTCTTTGTCAGAATTATATCCGAATCATTTTGTAAAGACAATAAAATGAATTTCGATTTTATTTGAGTAGATTATAGCCTCTTCTCTGATGAAATTTATTATAGAAGTAATTAATATAAATAAAATTGGATAAAAATAGTAAAATATCAATTTTTATTTAAAAGAATGTTTGATTTTTATAATAAATTTACTAAAAATATACAGAATTTTTGGAAAGACCTGTTTTTTCCTGAAATTTGCAACGTAGAATTGATGCAGCTTATCGATATAATTAATAAATTTATCGATTCTTTGGATTCGACGCTTCTAAAAACTGAGCTTGTTAATTTTATCGGAAACCTTTTTCAGGCTGATATTTGTTTTATAGATGATTATGATAAAAAAGACGGTAAATTTATCAAAACTGATTATCAATTTATATCATCTCAGAGCTTAAAAAGTTTTATGGATGTTATACCCGAAGCGTCCGAATTGATGGATCAATTACTTTTGAAAGAAGAAATTGTTATTTATAACCCGGATAGTTTTTTAGAAAAAAATAATCTTCTAAATACAAAATCATCATATTTTTTAAAGTATTTTAAAATTAAATCTGCTGTTTATATACCCATAAAATATAAAAATAATATTGAAGGATTATTAGGCATAGTTTATGTCAAAAAAAATAAATATTTTAAAGAAATTGAACTGGAATTAATCAGAAAATTCGCTTTCCATATTGCGATTGCGCTTTATCATATCAAACATCACAGCACTCTTAGAGAATGTTTAAAAAGGGAAATTATTACACGGAGAGTTATTGAAGCCTCACGAAAAGTTCCTGATTTAAAAAAAATCAAACAACAAATTGTAAGAATAGTTGGCAAATCATTAAAAGCTGACAGATGCTTTTTTAGAACCTACGATAAACTCAAAAAACGTTTTTTAAAGGCGGATGTTGAATATAAATGCTTAACAGAATTCAAGAGCGTTATGGAAGTGGAACCTGATATTGAAGGTTTACAGTATTTTTATGAAAAAACTTTAACAGAAAAAGTAGACCTTATAACTATTGATTATGAAGAAGATATTGTTAAAAAGAACCTTCAAGAGTCGCCTCTTGGCAGGTATTTAAAGAATCTTGACATTAAAATTGATTATACTTTTCCAATTTGGGATAAAGAAGATAATATTACATATCTGGTGTTACATTATATAAAAGAACCAATTGCTTTTTCTTTTGAAGATATTGATTTTGCTAAAATACTTACTAAGCAGATAGCAAATGTAATTGATTATTCAATTTTATATCAAAACTTAAAGTTGGCAGCGGAAAGAGAAAAGATTTTAAGAGAAAGTATTGAAATTACCCGAAGCTCTTTAGACATAAAAAAAACCAAAAACTTTATCGTAACAACAATCGGAGAAATGTTTAAAGCTGATAGATGTTTTATTCGTGATTATGATTTTAACTTATTTTTGCCGCCTGAGCCAGATGCTGAATATTTATCGTCAGAAGATATTACAAAAGCGTCGAATTATTGTATCCTTCCGGATGTAGGGATAGAAATATCAAATATATTATTTTCTTACACTGTTTTCACAGTAATAAATGATACAGAAAAATTTATAGAAGAAAATAATTTTAAAAATACTTATATTGAGCAAATGATTAATATTTTTTCTATAAAATCAGGGGTATTTAACTTAATTCTAAGTTGTAATAATGAAACGTTAGGATTTTTTGCTATTCATTATACTAAAGAAAAAAGAATTATATCTAATGATGATATTAAATTTATCAAAGTTTTGATAGATCAATTGGCGATTGCAATTTATCAGGCTAAGTTTTATGAAAAGGAAAAACAGCTTTATATAAGGGAAAAACTTTTAAGAGAAATTACTGAAACAATAAGAAGTTCTCTTGATATAAATGAGATAAAGAAAAATATAACTGAATCTTTTGGAAAAGCTTTTAATTTGGACAGATGTTTTATTCTCAGTTATAATCCTGCTAAAGACACTTATTCGCCGCTTGATGAATACTCGGAATATAGGTCTTCAGACCAGATAAAAAGTATAGTCGGGTTTGATTTTTCCGATAAAGATTTATATTTTTTCGTTGACCTCGGTAAAAAAAATATTGATACTTATGGCACATGCGCAGAAAAAGACTTTGTTAAAAAATATGAAAGAGAAACAACACAGGCAATAATAAATTATTTCAATGAATTTGAGGTAAAATCCTGTTTTCAGGTTTCTATCTTTTATACAGATCAGTTTTTAGGTCTTTTAGTCGGGCATAATATATCAGAGCGGGAAGAATATTCTCAGGAAGAAAAATTATTTATTAAATCTCTTGCAAATCAGTCAAGTATTGCGCTACACCATGCTGAATTATATGAACAGGAAGAAAAAACCTTAGAAAGAGAACGGCTTTTAAGAAAAATTACTGAAACAATAAGAACCAGTCTGGATATAAATGAAACTTTAACTATAATTTGCGACGAAGTCGGAAAAAGCTTTAATGCGGGAAGAACATCAATAATACAGTTTTCAAATCCAAAAGACTATACGGAATGGACTGTTAAAAGAGAATACCAAAAAAAAGAAGAGTATAAATCAATAAAAGATTTATCTATTGATAAAAAAATAGGCTTGTACTTGGCGAAAATGCTGTTTGATGAAAAAACTCTTTTTTTGATAGAAAATATATCCGAATCTGATATACCTGATTTATTGAAAGAAGCTTATACGCTTATGGGATTAAAAACTATTATAGGTGTATCAATAGCTAAAGACGAAGAAAAATGGGGCGGATTATTTTTATCAGAATATGACTATTACAGACATTGGTCAAAAGAAGATATTTCGTTGCTTAAAACTATTGCTGACCAAGTATTTATTGCTATAAAACAGGCTGAGCTGTATGAAAATACAAAACAAAGCGCTGAAAGAGAACGCGCGCTGAGAAGTATAACATATAGTATCAGAAGTTATCTTGATATTAAAGAAATACAAACTCAAATTGTAAACTTAACAGGCAGGGCATTAAATGCCAATAGGTGTATAATTGTTGAATTTGACAGAGAATTGAAAAGATTTAAACCTATTAAATATGAATATTTATCTTCTTCAGAAGAAAAGAGTCTTGTCGGGTTTAATGCTGAAAACGAATTGCCTTTAATATCCGATTTAATAAGAGAAAAAAAAGAAATATTGGCATTTGATTTTGAAGAATATTATAAAAATTTGGGATTGGAAGAAAGACCGGAGATAAAAAAACTTAAGGAACAAGAAATTAAAACTGATATTGCAATGCCGATATTATGTTATGGCAATCTTTACGGCACTTTCGTTATTCATTACACAAAAGAAAAAAGATTTTTTACTGAAGAAGACCTGAATTTTGTAAGAACTATAACTGCTCAGGCAGGTATTGCGCTTTATCAGGCTGAATTATATGAAAAAGAAAAATTAAATACTGAAAAAGAAAGAATTTTAAAGGAACTTCTGGCAGAAATCAAGCTTTCATTAAAAATTGATGATCTTTATAATCACGCGCTTATTAAAACCGCTTATTTATTTAATGCCGACAGAAGTTTTTTCCTGGAACTTCCTTATCAGGAAGATAAAAGTCCACTTATAAAATATGAATATTTAAAAAACGAAGATTTAAAATCATTTAAAAAAGTAAAACTTCCTGAAGATTTTATAAACTTATTTAAACCGGCAATTGAAAAATTAAAGCCTGTCTTTATTGAAAATTTGGAAACAGTTTATTCTGAAAATCAGGAATTAAAGGATTTTTTAAATCAATATCAGATTTATTCAATTATGTTAGTTCCGTTTGTAAAAATCAATATGAACGTTAAAATTTTCGGAATTATGGCTTTAACATCATCGACTTCAAGACTTTGGACTCATTATGAAAGAGAAGTTTTAGCGGCAATAGCGGAAACAAGTGTAAGAATTATCTGGGAGATTTCAAAACGGGAAGAATTGGAAGAAGTTAAAAACACATTTATAATGACGCTTGCTCATGATCTTCAGATTCCGATTATAGCTGAACAAAAAGCTCTGGAATTCCTTTTAAAAAGACCGGAAGAGGCAAATATAGGAAAGTATAAAGAATTTATGCAAACAATGGCAAAAGATAATTTAAATGTATTGATTCTATTAAAAAATTTGCTTGAGATTTATAAATTTGAATCAGGGAAAAAATTATTAAAATTGGGTTTATATAATCTTTCAGAAATTGTTAAAGAAGTTGTAGATGCGCTTAATGAGCAGGCTTTAGCAAAGTCTATTTCTATAACAATGGAAATTGCAGAAAATTTACCGGAAATATACATGGATAAAGAAGAAATAAAAAAAGTCGCATCTATAATTTTTGAAAATGCAATTATATATATACAAAAAGGGGGATCAATAAATATAAATATTTATCAGAAAAGCAATAAAATTTATACAGAAATAAATGATAACGGACCGGGTATTCCGGTAAACATCGTAAAAGCTTTATTTCAAAGATATGTAATGACAGAAATAATAGAAAGACGTATTGGTTCAGGATTAAATTTATATCTGGCAAAACTTATTATTGAAGCTCATAAAGGAAAAATTTGGTTTGATACAGAACCGGGACAGGGAACAACGTTTTATTTTTATTTGCCGACAATATTAGAGCGCCTCTAAAAACAAAAGAATTTTAATTTTTTAAGCAAGAATATTAAAACCTTTTTTGGCATTTTCTTTAAGCAGTTTTTCCGCTGATTCCGCTCTTGCAATTGCAATTTTTCTGAACAAATCAAAATTCATCAATCTGAACATATCCTGTTTTTCCTGATTATGTAATTGTGTCAGCGAAACATTAGGGTTTCCAGCCTGAGCAACTCTATTCATCATCCGATTTGAAGTTTTAAACATGCCAGCTTCAGAATTGCTTATTCTTTGAGTATTTGTAAGTAATGACGTGAAATTTGAAACTAAAGACATGATATTTACCTGACTATTTCTATAATTAAAACATTATTATACTAAAAATCATTTTAATTGTAAACCCGCTGTCCGGCATGTTGTTGAAACATCAAGTAGTTGCCTGTACAACTTGACATTAACTGAATTTAATAAGCGGTCTTTTTTTCTTTACCTTTCCGCCCGTAACCTCATGCACATTTTCGATAGCGATAAAAGCGGAAGGATCAATATCTGAAACAATATGTTTTAATTCCGCAAGCTCAAGTCTTGTTATTACGCAAAAAACAATTTTTTTATACTCTCCGGTATACCCACCATGCCCGTCGATAAAGGTAACTCCTCTTTCAAGCCTATTCATGATAGCTGTTGCAATTTCTTCAGGATATTCTGACACAATGATAACTGATTTTGACTCATCAAAACCCTCCAATACAAGATCAATGGTCTTAAATATAATAAAATAAGCGATAAGTGAATACATAGCCTTGTCCCACCCAAAAACAAGTCCCGCGCTGCCTAGAATAAAAATGTTGAAAAACATTATTATTTCACCGACAGAAAACCCTATTTTTTTTGAGAGAGTCATTGCCACAATTTCTGTTCCGTCCAGAGAACCGTTGTTTCTAAAGATTATTCCCAGCCCAATTCCAATAATTAATCCTCCAAAAATGCAAGAAAGCAAAAGGTCGCCGGTAACTTTTGGCAAATGGTGAAAAATCGTTACAGTTATTGCTAAAAGAGCGATTGAGTAAATGGAAGAAAACAAGAAATTTTTTCCTAAATGTTTATATCCAAAATATAAAAACGGCAAATTAAAGAGAAGAATGAACAATCCAAGAGGAAATTTTGTCAAATAGCTTGTAATAATTGAAATCCCGACAACTCCGCCATCAATTATATTGTTTGGAACAAGAAACTGCTCCAGTCCAATGCCTACAAGAACTACTCCAATCGATAAAAAGAAAAGTTTTTTAAAAATATTTAAAATTAACGACGATTTAACCATTTTTATCTATCTATAATTTATGCCCACTCATCAGGAAAAAATTTGTCAATTTCAATTATTTGACCTTCACCTTTCCCATCAATATATATTTTTATAAATTTTAACAAATCGTCGCCGGGTATTTTATAATTGTTTATAGAAGCCCGAAGACCGTTTTTAACCAAAACTTTCACAATATAATAAAAATCGCCGGCTCTTTCCAAAAGAGTTTCTTCATCAAAGTGCCTGCCATTTTCATCAGTTTCGATTGATATGTAAAAATAGCCGTCAGAATTTTTACACACATTTCCGCTTTGGCAAGATTTTGCTTTTTTATGCGCGGAAAAAAGATTTATTACCTTTTTATTCAATTCATCAGTCATATTTTATCTATCCTTTTCTTAATTTAATATTATATCAATAGTATAAATATGTGTAATTTGTAAATTTTTATTATTATACCAATCAAAAAAATAAGTTTTAATTATACCAATCAATTTTAAAAACCGTTAAATAAAAAAGATGGTTTTTGTAAATCCTTAATTAGCAGGTGTTTTGCCTTCGGCAAAACACCTGCTCTACCCTTACTCAGCCCGCGCCGCCCGCAGGGCGGCGCGGGCTATAGGTATCAGCTTTTTAACCAATTAACGAAAACTTATTTGGATTGGTATAAGTGGTTAAAAAGCTGATACCTACGAAAATCATCTTATTTATTTGCCGATTTCTTTTTAATATCAATATAGTATAATTTTTAAAATAGTTTTTATTGAGAATAATAATTTATGGATAACAACATTTTATTTGCTTTTTCATTAACGCTTTTTGCGGGGTTAACAACCGGAATTGGCGGGATATTGGCATTTTTTATAAAAAAAGAGAATCTAACCGCATTATCGCTTGGTCTTGGATTCTCAGCAGGAGTTATGATCTATGTTTCATTTATTGAAATTATAAAAAAAGCTGAAAGCTCAATGATTTCAGTATTAGGAGAGAATCTGGGATCATGGCTTGCAATAATGGCTTTTTTTGCAGGTATAGCGATAGCCTTTGCCGTAGATTGGTTTTTGCCTGAAAACATTAATCAGGATGAGTTAAGCGTTGAAAAAGACGAGAAAAATCCAAATTTGTACAGTCAAAAACTCCATAGAATGGGGATTTTTACCGCTATGGCAATAGCGATTCATAATTTTCCGGAAGGACTTGCAACCTTTATGGCCGGTCTTTCAAATCCGACATTAGGGATTTCTATTGCCGTTGCAATAGCTATTCACAATATCCCTGAAGGCATTGCAGTGTCGCTTCCCATATATAATGTTACAGGCAGTAAGAAAAAAGCTTTTTTGTACTCTGCTCTTTCAGGACTGGCTGAACCTTTGGGCGCTATTTTAGGATATACTCTTTTAAGATTTTTATTTAATGATCTTACTTTTGGCATACTATTTGCTGTTGTTGCCGGAATTATGATTTATATTTCCTTTGATGAACTTCTTCCTGCGGCTAGAGAATACGGTAAAGGTCATATTACAATACTTGGATTAACGCTTGGAATGTTGGTTATGGCTGTTAGTCTTCAGTTGTTCTAATTTTTTTTATGATAAAATAAAAAACAAGTTAAAATTATATATCAGAAATGTCTGATTAGAGCTTAAAAGAGGAGATATTAATAATGGAAACAGCAACAGGAAAAAAATCATTAAAAGGGACAAAAACCGAACATAATCTTATGGCGGCATTTGCAGGAGAATCTCAGGCAAGAAACCGTTATACCTATTACGCAGGCGTGGCAAAAAAAGAAGGTTTTGAACAAATTTCAGCATTATTTACCGAAACCGCAGATAACGAAAAAGAACATGCAAAAAGATTTTTTAAATTTTTAGAAGGTTCTCCGGTAGAAATTAAAGCAATGTATCCATCATCGTTTGGAGATACAGCCCATAATCTTAAAGCTTCAGCGATGGGTGAAAACGAAGAATGGACAGAGCTTTACCCCCAATTTGCAGATATTGCCGAACAGGAAGGCTTCCCTGAAGTAGCTCATGCTTTCAGAAAAATAGCAGAAGTTGAAAAGCATCACGAAGCTCGTTATTTAAAACTTTTGAAAAATTTAGAAATAGGAAAAGTATTTGCTAAAGAGGTTAAATCTGTTTGGAAATGCAGAAACTGCGGATATATTCATGAAGGTGAGTCTTCGCCTAAAACATGCCCTGCTTGTATTCACCCACAGGCATTTTTCGAGCTAAATTGCGAAAACTATTAATAAAGACGGTTTATACAAAGCCTTAAATAGCGGACGTTTTGCCTTTGGGAAAACATCCGCTATACCTTTTTAACAAAAACTTATAATGAACAATTTTTGAAAAGAATCGTTTTGAAAATTAGACAAATAAATTTTTATACTAAACAACAAAACTAATTAACGCGAATTTCTTGCGAATAATAGGAGTAGCTCGTTAAATGTAAACAGATTAATGATTTTTATTATAAATATTAAAAATTTTGTGGAAATTTTTTGATATTTAACTATAGAATATTTCTATAGTGCTAATAGAAAATTTTTTAAAAATTTTGTTATAATAACCTTAAAATTCAAAGCGTATTATTATTAAAATATTGGAAAGGAGAATTGATTGATGAAAATCTGTTTTAAAAAACTCACAGCAAGCTGTCTGAGCGGTATAATGATTACTGCAATGACTGCGCCTGTTTTCGCTCAAAACTATCAGGGTTCTTATACTCAGGATTACGGTTATAACAACTATAATCAAAATTACGGCAATGCTTCAGCGGGGAATTATAATCAAAATACAGGATACGCTCAGCCAGCCGCTAATTATAACAATAATGTTCCTGTCCAAAATAACTATAATTTGCCTCCATTACAGGGACGTCTTGTTGTAGTTCCACCCGGAACAATGATTTCAGGAGCAACAACCAACAGACCATTAAACAGTAAAAATCTTCGCATAGGCGACAGAATAAATCTTATGATGAATATGCCGTTATATTATGGCGGAACAGTCGCTCTTCCGGCAGGCACAAATATAATAGGAAATGTTGTTATGGCAGAAGCCGCAGGTAGAGCAGGCAAAAACGGTCAACTTATGATCGTATTTAACCAGGCAATTACTCCTTCAGGTCAAACATTCGGATTTTCCGGCAAAATAGCTACAGAAGACGGGTCAGGACTTCTTAAAGGCGGAACAGGCATGGACAGAACAAAAGCCATCGTTAAAGATACAGCCGTCGGAGCAGGAAGCGGAGCTCTTCTGGGACTTATTTTCAGCGCAATTTCAGGTGGCGATAAAGGTAAAGGCGCTGCTATCGGAACAGCCATCGGCGGCGGAACAGGCGTTGCTAAAACTGTAATAGACAAGGGCAATGATGTGTTTATTCAGGCAGGCGAAGCGCTGGATATTATTCTTGACAGTGAATTAAGAGTTGGCGGAGATCAGGGCGGAGCTTCCCCTTTGCCTAGCGCGCCAAGCTATTACGGATATTAAAATTATTTTTTAAATATTTTTTGACAGGGATAATCTTAAAAATTATCCCTATTTTTATGTAAATAATACCAAGTTGCAATCAATATAGTATTAAATCACCCCTCCCCAACCCTCCCCTCAAGGGGAGGGAGTGAAAATTTGATGTGTTTTTCGGCGGCAGAGCCGCCGAAAAACACATCAAATAAATAATACTCGATTGAATGCGAATTGGTATAAGGAGGAGTCCTTTGCTTCGCTATAAAATAATTCGTTTATAACATGAATTAAAGCGGGCTTTTTCTTGAAAAAACTTCTGTATCAAGCTCTTTCATAACGTTTGAATTAAAATATGCCGCGCTGGCAATCATTGCGGCGTTATCCGTGCAAAACTTGAATTCCGGCGCATGTACAATAAAACCTTTATCCTGCTGTAAAAAGAATTTTCTTCTTATTTCGGAATTTGCCGCAACGCCGCCTGCTAAAGCAAATTTTTTGATATTTCCGTTTTCTGCGGCTTTTAATGCTTTTTTTAGCAGGGTTTCGCTGACAACTTCCTGAAAACTTGCCGCTATATCCGCTTTTGGAATATCATCAGCGGAAAAATCCTTGCAGGTTCTTAATACTGCTGTTTTTAATCCGCTGAAACTAAAATCAAAATCAGTCACATTTGCTTCAGGAAATTTAAATCTATTCTTATCTCCTTCTCTTGCAAGCTTATCAAGGCAAGGTCCGCCTGGATAAGGCAGATCAAGAAGCCTCGCAACTTTATCGTAAGCTTCGCCTACCGCATCATCAAGGGTTTCTCCGAGAATTTCCTGGTCAGAATAGGAATTTATCCTTATTAACTGGGTATGTCCGCCGCTTATTAACAGGCAAATAAAAGGCGGTTCAAAGTCGCTTTCCAGATAATTTGCGCAAACGTGCGCATTAAGATGATTTACGCCAATAAAAGGTTTGTCATAAACAAGGCTCAAAGATTTTGCCGCATTAAGCCCCACAAGTAATGCCCCGACAAGTCCCGGACCGGCGGTTCCGGCAAATGCGGTTATGTCTTGCATTTTAATTCCGGCTTTTTCTTTTGCTTCCTCTATGACAAGATTTATTGTTTCCAAATGTTGTCTGGCGGCTATTTCAGGGATGACTCCGCCATATTTTTTATGAATATCTATCTGAGAAGCAACAATATTGGACAGAACAGTTCTTCCATTAAGTACAACTGCTGCTGCTGTTTCATCACAACTTGTTTCTGTCGCAAAAATTATCTGATCTTCTTTATTTTCAGGTCCAATTTCAACGATTTTTCCGCTTATAGGCGTTTTAAAAAGATTTTTCATTTTCGGCATTTCTGTATTTATTTAATAAAATTTTTATGTTAATTTATTTTGTCGTTTAGTATAATATAATAAAAATCATTAATATGTTTACATTTAACGAGTTTTTCTCATTATCTGGTAAGCAATTCATGTTACTTAGTTTAATCGTTTAGTATATACAAAAAGCGCAAGTTTGAATATATGAGGAAAATTAATAAATGAAATTTACAAAAATGCAAGGGCTGGGAAACGATTTTATTATTCTGGAAGCTGAAGAGTTCGCTAAAACAGGTTTAAGCTATTCTGAACTTGCAAAAAAGCTGTGTGATCGTAATTTTGGGATTGGAGCAGATGGTTTAATCATCGTAAATCCTCCGGAAATCAAATCAAACTGTGATATAAGCTGGCGGATATTTAATTCTGACGGTTCAGAACCGCAAATGTGCGGTAACGGAATAAGATGTTTCGCAAAATATGTTTATAATAAAGGTATAATGGATAAAAAAGTCTTTTCTGTCAGCACTCTTGCCGGAGAGATTATTCCGGAGATTGTTGACGATAAAAATATCATGGTAAACATGGGAGAACCTGTTTTAGAAGCGTCAAAAATACCGGTTAAAATGGAAAATCTTGATTGTGTTATAGATTATCCTCTTGAAATAGAGGGAAAAGAGATAAATATTACCGCTGTAAGCATGGGGAATCCGCATTGTATCGTTTTTACAGACGAAGATTCAGCGGTAATGGCAAAAAAACTTGGTCCCAAACTTGAAAATCACGAGATTTTTCCGGAAAAAACCAATGTGGAATTGGTTAAAATAATTTCCCGAAACAAAATTAAAGTAGATGTCTGGGAAAGAGGTTGCGGAATTACGCTTGCCTGCGGAACAGGGGCATGCGCTTCTGTTGTTGCATCTGCGCTAAATGAACATACTGAAAACAAGGTTGAAGTCGAATTGCCGGGCGGAGCGCTTTTTATTGAATGGGATAAAGCAACTAATAAAATATTTATGACCGGCGGATGTGAATTTGTCTTCAGCGGAGAGTATTTTCTGCCTTAAATTAAGCTATACCAATCTAAATAACTTGAATTGCTAAATAAATAATTTTATATTTGGCGTAGCGGCTGGCGAAGCCAGCCGCTACGCCGTTTTAAGGGCATGCGGCTCGCAGGCTTTGCCTGCGAGCCGCATAAAAAATTA
>JAKLDH010000022.1 GCA_022703625.1 Cyanobacteriota bacterium
TTTTTTATGCGGCTCGCAGGCAAAGCCTGCGAGCCGCATGCCCTTAAAACGGCGTAGCGGCTGGCTTCGCCAGCCGCTACGCCAAATATAAAATTATTTATTTAGCAATTCAAGTTACATAACAAAAAATAATCATTGTGTGGAATATAAAACTGCGATTGGTAAGGTTTTTAAGGCTTTTCCGACTTCAATGCTATTTTGCGCAACTTCAAGAACCTGCGCTGTCAAAATATCTTTCCATTTAAAACTGCTCAAAGTTTCCGGCAAAACTATATTTGTATTTTCCCAGATTTTTTTGCCAACCGGAAGCGGCGTTTTTTCTGACAGAAAATGATAAACAAATCGAGGAACTATTGTTATAATTGCCTCGTCGTCAAATTGTCTGGCAAAAGCAACCACATTTCTCATTTTATAACCTTTTATTTCCAAAGGAATATAATTCCCTTTCCTGAAAAGATCTTGATGTTTTCCTCTAAAATTAAGAATTGACGATGTTAAAAACAGTTTCATTTTTCCTGAATCCAGCGGCAGCAGCTCATTATGCCAATTAATATTTTCGGATTTTTCAATATTTATAAGATGTTTTATTTCATCGAATTTTTGTTTTGATAAATTGTAATCAATAGGTTTTCGATTATCGGGATCTACAAGATTAAATTTTAACAACTCATTTCCTTGATAAATTTCAGGAATTCCAGGGCAAGTAAGCTTTAAAGCCGTTTGAAACAATGAATTTAAGTATCCCGAGCTTGCTATATTTGCATGAAACGGTATAAATTCTTTCCAAAATGGATGTATGTCAGGTGCAGTAAGAATTTTTCTTATGAAACCGCAGGTTGCATCTTCATAGGGCTTGTTAATATTTACCCAGCTTGTGTGAACCTTGGCTTCCCTTAACGCTTTTACCATATAAGCTTCAATTCTCTGTATAATATCCTGTTTTTCTTTCTCCTCAATGATTTTTGGGGACCATAAGCCTAAAAGTATTTGATAAAAAAGGTATTCATCATTTTTATCAGGCACTAACTTTGTTTCGATCTCTGTTTTTCTGGATTCATTAACGGCAGACCATTTATTAAGGCATTCCTGCCACTTTTCCGGAACTTCAGAAAGCGCGCAAATTCTAGCTCGTAAATCTTCAGAGCGTTTCGTGTCGTGGGTGGAAGTTGTTAAAAGGTTTAGTGGCGTTCGTTTAAATCGCCTTGTATTGTCATTGTGAAATTCATTCACTGAAATTCCAAATTTTGACGGCTCTCCACCAACGTCATTTAATGCGATAAGCTTATTATATCTGTAAAAACAAGTGTCTTCCAGTCCTTTTGCCATTAAGGGAGCAGTATATTGTTGAAATTTCATCGCAAATCTTAATATATCAACGTATTGTGGAGAGTTTTTGTCTTCTTCCCATTCAGCAAGTAAAATTTTTTCCAGAAAATCAAAAATTGACGGGTCTGTGTGTCTTGCGGCTTTTTTAGCGAGTCCAATAGCCCATTTAATATAATCAAAAGCTTTATCGCCTTTTTTGTCTTCTGAAATATATGTCCTGTAAACAGGAAAGCAGGCAATTATCTCTGAAAGTGCATCTCTCAGGTTATTTAGTGTGTAATCTCTTGTGCTGTAATATTTTTCAGAAATCCTGTTCAAATGATTTGCAAGGGTGCTTAATTCGCTTGTTAGAGAGGTTTTCATTATAAGTTTCTTGCATTCAATAACAAGTTCGTTAAATTTTACTTTTTCATCAATAAAATGTTGATAAATTCTGGAGAATTTTTTGGAATTTCTGCTGTCAACAAACAATTTACAGACCTGATTCAGGAATTCATACCCGACAACGCCGCTTATTGCCCAGTTTTTAGGGATTTTCTCAAAAGGCGCAAGGATTTTTTCCGCAACAACATAAACAGGCAGTTTTTCCGATCCAAGCAATTTTTCCTGAGATGCATCAAAATTAACGCCTAATCTTTTTCCTGCTTCGACTTGTAGCGTTTTAAAATAGCTATAAGGGTTTAACAGTCCGTCAGGATGATCAAGTCTAAGTCCATCAACTTTACCATGTTGGATTAAATCAAGTATTAAAGAATGAGTGCTTGTGAATACCAACGGATTTTCAGTTTTAAGACCAATAAGATCATTGACATCAAAGAATCTTCTATAGTTAATTACGTCAATAGATACTCTCCAGTAAGCAAGTCTGTAAACCTGTTCTTCAAGAAAGTTGTGGATTCTGTTGCATGAAACAGGGTCATTTGGTTTTCCTTCAAAATCTATGATGTTTTCGTTAATAAAGTCTTCAATTACTGAGTTTTGAGTGCATAATGATGCCAGTCTGTTTGATGCAATTGTTTTTTCCCGATTTCGTTCGGTAATTTTGTCTGATGCTGTTTCATTTATGCTTGGAATTTTTTTAAATTCAGTTATTATGCTCAAATATTCAATAAAATTACTGTTAGCACTTCCTAGTCTTGATTTTAAAACTTCTAATCTGTGTTCAAGTAAAATAGGGTAAGAAGAAGGGTTGATTGGAAATTCATGTTCCCAGTAGCTAAGCATTAATTTTCCTGTTTCACGAATAAAATGAAACTTAAGTTGCCCGCTTTGCAGAATATTTCCGTAATGATCCCCCAGAATAGGCACAAGCAACTTGCCTTTCAGCTCTTTTTTTATAGGTTCCCAGTCAATATCAAAGAAAGAAGCGTAAATTGACGCTTGGCCATTTTCCAGAACATCCATCCACCAAAGGTTTTCCTTGTTAATCCCCATGTGATTCGGCACTATATCCATAATAAGCCCCATATCATATTTATGAAGCGTGTTTACAAATTCATAAAAATCTTCAAGGCTGCCGATTTCAGGATTTAATTCAGAGTGATTTATAATATCATAGCCGTGCATACTGCCTTCTCTGGCTCTTAGTAAAGGTGAAGCGTAGCAATGAGAAATTCCCAGCTCTTTTAAATACGGAATAATATCTTTGGCTTGTTTAAATGTGAAATTTTTGTTAAATTGCAGTCTGTAAAGGGCTAAAGGGGTTTTATCAATGCCTATTCTTCCTGTGATTTCTTTGTTTTCAGCTTTTTGTTTTTGAATTGCATAAATTGATTCAAAAAAAGAAGAGGATTCTTCGTCCCCTATTTCTTTGATATCAAGAGAATTTTCATGCAAGAATCCGTAACGCTCAAGCAAATCAAGCATTTTAGGAGAAAGGTCATCTGTTTTTTCAACGATTACAAGGCATTTATTTCTATGACTTTCAAGAGATAAAATGCCAATAAGTTCTTCAGCAGGGTATTTAACAAAAAAACCGGCGTCCAGATTTTTTTTTGAAGTCCAGAGCTGTTTTTCAAAGGAATTAATGTCTTTAATCTTTATTGCTCCTGAATGTGTCATATTTGGAACTAATATTTCCGATATATATTTATATCCAAGCTTTTTCAACTTGTAAGGAATAAGTGGAGCAAAGTTATTACTGTTTTCATCAAAAAATTTTGTTGCCGTTTTTACTCCTACAGCATAATAATCCTGCTTTAGCCAACTTTCCGAACTGCTTAACGGTATAAAAAATGGTAATTCTGTGTAAATACCAACATCCAGCTTGTGTATCCATGAGGTTATGCCTGCTATACTGAGCTGTAAGTCCGCTACCCACTGTAAAAACTCGTAAAATTGCAGTGTTTCAATGTTTTTTTCTTCAAAAAGCAAAACGGTTTCGCTGTTTGGATTTTTGTAATTTTCAGGCCATTCTTGCCAGTCCTCTAATTTAGGGTCATGACTTATCAGATATTCTTTTATGGCTTCAAAAAGAGCTGATTTTCTCAGGCTATCCCGCTTGGTTGAAAGGTAATAAAAAAAATCTCGACTTTTTTGAGTATTTTTATTTATATGATTTTCCCTGAAAGAGCTGTATATAATCTTGAAAAATTTGATTTTTAATTCGTAAATAGCCTTATATTGGTTATTTTTACTTTCCTGAATTTTCTTTAAGTCTTCCTGAAAAGCTTCTGTCAGAAAATTAAGTCTAATTTGCCTGTCATCTATGAATTTTATCAGTTCATCAATATCAATATAGGCAATATTATACATTATTCTGCTGGAAAGTATCTCTGGATAAGCTTCATTATTATAAAAATGGAATTGATTTAATGAATTTACGCCTATAATGCCTGTTTTTTGACTTGCGGCATAATTTATTACGGTTTTTAAGTCCGTATACGTTGATATTCTAAAATCTGATTGCGGATTTTTCTTGTTAAGGCAGAATTTTATCCCTTTTATTGTATTATTTTTTTCGACTGCAAGAGGCTTATAACATGTTTTTGGAACAATTATAAGCTTCATTGTTTCTTCTTTGCCTGTTTCATCTCTTATTTTTAAATTATGGTAGCCTATTCCGATAAAAATCGGCAGGGAAAGCCTTATTTTAACGTAATTTACGTTTTTTACACGTTTTGTTTCAAGAATTTTAAGGTGCGACGCATAAAATTCCCCATGGTGAAATTTGCCTCCTTCTTCCTGAAGAAACCACTCAAAAGATTTATTAAGATCATTTTCCTTGAGAACCAATGAAATAGCAGGAATTATTCCTTGATACGCAATTTCTACAGGAGAAATAAGTCTATTAATTTCTGAAAAATCAATTTTATCAACTTCTTTTAATAAATCGTCTGAATTTTCTGTATTTATACCAATGCTTTCAAGAAATTGTTGGTATTCTTTATACCCTGCTTTATACATTCTGCCGTCTTTATCAGTGTATTCATTTATCAATCCATAATATACGGCAAGTTTTTTAAGTATTTTATGCTTATCCATTTTATTTTATCTTATTCCAATAACCAATAAACAGACCAAGCTGTAATTTCCCCTTGACTTTCCGTCGCTGATTGTTTTACAAGAACATTTTTATCCTGCTTAATATCATATTCAAACTTGTTTTCAGAGAGATTAGCAATAACTTCCAATGTTTTTCCATTATCCGCAAACCATTTAACCTTAAAAAAGCCTTCATCCATTACTGCAAATGTGCTTTTCGAGTGATCAATACGCGAAATAAGCGGTATAATGTGATCATGCCTAATTTTTAACAGGGTTTTATAAAACCCTGCCATTTCCTGATCCTGCTCATTCCAATTAAGTTTTGAATTTTCAAAAGAGCTTTTTAAAGTAGGATCAGGTATTTTTTCTCTATTGCGCGGGTCTGCAAACTCAGGAAACCTTGAGAATTCCTTTCTGCGACCTTCTCTTACCGAATCAGACAAGCTTTTTCCAAGATTACAAAAAAACATAAACGGAGTTTTACAGCCCCACTCTTCGCCCATAAATAAAAGAGGTATATTTGGACAAATTAAATATAAACAGGCAGCGGCTTTTATGGCGTTTTTTGATGCAAGAACCCCGATCCTTTCGCCAAAAGCCCTGTTTCCAACTTGGTCATGATTTTGTATAAAATTTATAAAGCTTGATATTTTTAAATGTGAGCTTTTTTCTCCTCTCGGAGTATTGTCCCTGTAAGGAGAAGCTTCTCCCTGATAGCTAAAACCTTCTGCAAGAGCTCTTGCAAGAAAATAAGCAGGGGTTTTTGATGTAAGTTCTTTTGTATAGTCCTTATAATATCCCCCTTTTTCCCCTGTAATCTGGATATGAACACAATGATGAAAATCGTCATTCCATTGGGCTACATAGTTTTTTTCAAGAAATTTGGCAATATTATTGTCATTTTCCAGAACCAAATGAATATGTCTGTTTTTAATTCTTTTTTTTATAGTTATCGCAAGTTCTTCAAGGATATTAATCGGTGAATCATCTCTGATTTCGTGTACAGCGTCAAGTCTTAGTCCGTCAAAACGGTATTCTTCCAACCAAAATAAAGCGTTTTGAATGAAAAAATCTCTTACAGTTCTGTTTTCAAAGTTTATTGCATCTCCCCATGGGGTTACATGTTTACAATCAAAGAATTTTGATTTTGCGTATACATAAAGATAGTTTCCCTCAGGACCAAAATGGTTATAAACAACATCTAAAAAGACCGATAATCCTTTTTCATGAGCTGTTTTTACGAGCTCCTTTAAGTCGTCAGGGGTTCCATAACTTCGATCAGGAGCAAAATATAATACCCCATCATAACCCCAGCTCCTATTGCCAGGGAAATCTCCTATAGGCATTAATTCTATGGCTGTAATTCCTAAAGAAACAAGATAGTCAAGTTTTTCCTTTATTGCATTAAACGTTCCTTCCGGTGTAAACGTCCCTGTATGGATTTCATAAAAGACGGTTTCTTCCCAAGCCCGACCTTTCCAGTTAATATCATTTCCCCAATCGAAATTTTCAGGGTTTATAACAAGGCTTGTCCCGTGAACATCTTCTGCCTGAGCCTTTGAACATGGATCAGGAACCATTAATCCCGTGTCCAGTTTGAACATGTATTCTGATCCCGCATGAGCTTTATTTGTATTTATAAAAAACCAGCCGTCTTTTTCCTTTTCCATCAAGAGTTCCAGAAAGGAATTGTCGGGTTGTTTTATACATAGCTTGATTTCATGAGCGTCAGGAGCCCAGAGATTAAAATTTATGCTGTTATCCGATAAAATTTCTATGCCAAATCTTTTTTCTCGCTGCTTAAGCAAATTTTAACCTCTCCCATTTTTATATTTTTTTACGGTTTATTTATATAATATTTGAAAATTTAAAATACGTTATAACATAAATAGGCTATTAAATAAGAGTTTGTTGCTCTTAAAGGACTAATTCCTTATTCCTTTATTTTTTTTAAAAAGCTGATATCTACAGCCTGCGCCGCCCGCAGGGCGGCGCAGGCTGGGTAAAGGTATAGCGGGAGTTTCGGCGAAGCCGAAACTCCCGCTAATTAAGGATTTATAAAAACCCTCTTTTTTATTTACCGGTTTATTTTATTGAGGGCACCTCTAAAAACTCAATTTTTTGAAATTTTCATGAAATTTGATTGGGGTTTGGTGTAGGGGCGAAGCCCCTACACACAAACTTCTCCCCCCTTTGAAGGGGGACAGGGGGGTAGATATAAAAAACAAAAATTCCTTGTTTTTAGATGTGCCCTTGATTGATATAAATTCTTTTTAAGATTACTGTGTTTGAAAAAATAAAAACTACTATTATTATATTTAAAAGAAAAATTAAGCTGCTCTTTATGTTATACTCAAAATAAAAATAAATTATCGAGGATTTTAGATGAAATTAAAAAAAATAATCCCTCAATTTTCTCTAAATGCAGTTTTTATGGCTATACTTTTAACGCATAGTCAGGCTTGTAAAGCTTTTGACGGTAATAATTTTTTAAATCCATCTACGCCGGACCCTTTTGAAAATAGTTTTAAAAATATTAATTATAATGACGAAAATTATAGCCAATATCTTGATGAAAGCGATGTTTACTACAAAAAAGGAATGGAGTTTTATGAGGCTAACGAGTATACAAAAGCTATTAATATGCTTGAAAAAGCCGTTAGCTTAGCCCCTGATCGAACTAAAACAAGGGTAAATCTCGCAGTAATTTATATAAACAGGGGAAGTTATCATTTAAATACCCTGTCTGAATACGAAAAAGCCGCTAACGATTATAGAAACGCTATTTATTATTTAAAATATGATGGTTATGAAGCAAATACTGAACTGGCAAAAGAAAATCTGCTTATAGCCGAAAAAAATCTTGAAAATACTCTTTTAAAAATTCAGCCGAAAATGAATAAAGGCTCAAGACTCAAAATGGCAAAAGCTTTGAGGGGGCAGGGAAAATTTAAAGAAGCCGTCGTGGAGTTTAAAGAGGCATTAAAAGAAGGAGATTCAGACCCTGAAATCTATGAATCTCTTGGGGATATGTATCGGGCTTTCCAAAAAGGCAAGCAGGCTTCGTATTATTATCAGGAAGCGGCGAAAACCGCTAAACAAGACCCGGGTCTTCATTTAAAATATGCCTCAACCCTTCAGGATTCCGGCAACAATGATCTTGCGATAAAAGAATTTAATTCGGCATTAAATAACAGTAAAGAAAACGAAAAACCCGAAATATTAAATGCTCTGGAAAATATATGGGTCGAAAAAATAAAACAAAATCCTAGAGATGCTTCTGCTCATATGAATCTTGGAGTTGTTTTGCAGAAAAAAAATGATCTGGACGGAGCTTTAAGGGAATATAAAATTGCCGAATCAATAAATCCGAATGATATTACCACAAGATTGAATCTTGGAACATTATATCAGGCAAAAAAAGAATATAGCACCGCAACAAGAGCTTATGACACAATTTTACAGGTAAAGCCCGATCATATTCTTGCTCATTACTATAAAGGAACGGTTTTAAGAGATAGCGGGATGCTCAATGAGGCGATTAAGCAATTTCAAATTGTTTTGCTACAGGAGCCGGAAAACGCTATGGCAAAAGAAGCTCTTTTTGAAACGGTAAAATTGTTTAAAAACCCTAATGACATTATCAATATCCTTGCCACATTTGCAAAAAACAATCCTAAAGATGCTACAGCTCAATTTAAATTTGCGTTTTACCTGCATTCTATCGACAGATTTGATGAAGCGATGGAGTATTACCACAGAACAATAAGCGCAGACCCTTCCTATACTGACGCTTATATGAATATTGCGTCAATTTACAAGCAGAGAAACCAAATACCTCTTGCGGTTTCTGTCCTTGAAAAAGCTTTAAAAGTTATGCCTGAAAACAAAAAAATTGATGAAATGCTTACTGTTGTAAAGTCAGAAGCCGCAACGTCAAGGTATCAATATGCCCTGCAACTGCATACAAAGGGTGAATATCAAAAAGCGATACAGGAATATAAAAGTATAATTTCCATAAGTGAACCTGATTCGGATTTGTATTTAAATCTTGGAGCCGCTTATCAGGCTTTAAAAGACAATAACAACGCAATATACGCTTATAAAAAAGCTGTGGACCTTAATAACAGCAACTCAACAGCTTATTATTATCTTGGAACAGCTTATTTTAGCAAAAAAGAATATGATAACGCCATAAAATCTTATAAAAAAGCTCTTGCGCTTGATTCAGGCAATGAAGAGATTAAACAGGCGATCGAGTCTGCTAATCAGCTAAAAACAGCCGGAATTCTTGACAAAGGCATTCTTGAATACAATCAGGGAAAATATAAAGAAGCGTTACTTTCTTTTAATACAGCTCTTATGGCGGATCCTCAAAATGCGGAGATATATTATCAGCGTGGCATGGTATATGATGAGCTTAAAAAATACCCCCTTGCGATAAGTGATTACCTGATGGCGGTTAAATATGATCAGGGTCTGGATATTGCTTATTATTCGCTGGCGGTTGATTACGATATGATTAAAAATTATGCTGAAGCAAAAAAATGGTATCAAAAATATATAACTGTAGCTGACGATAAAGAAAATGAATATGTAAAATATTCAAAACAGAGAGTTTCCCAGTTGTAATGCTAATCCTTGAAAAAATTAATTAGCAATTCAAGTTATCCAATTTGAGTTAAAACGATTTTTTGCAAAAGCTGTATAGTCCCTGAAACAGGGTCAGGGCGACGTTTCTGCTTGATTTTTACAAAACGGCATTGAAAGCGCCTGTGATTTATATAATTACAACTTTTTAAAAAATATAGTATAGTATAAAATATATCTTTAATTTAAATAATGGGTGAAAAATGAAAAAATCTCAAAAATATTTAAACAAACATTTGCGTAAAAATCCTATAAAATTAATCGTCTTGGCGGGACTCCTAGCAATAATAAGCGTATTATTTGTTGGGGCATGCCTTTATAAAATATATGAATCAGCTTATACAACTTCTTTGCGCTGCGATCAATTCGTTTGTAAAATTATAAAACAGGATTTTTTAGGCGGAAAAACAGAACAATATGCCTTTAATCCCTATGATTTAAAATTGATTGCGCTTGAAAAACAAAAGAATATTTTGGGGCAGGAAGTGTATTATTTAACAATTGCAGATAAAGAAAATAATGATATAAAATATTTGCTTACAGGTGAAACAACTACGGAAACTGAACAATCTGTTTATTTGGAACAAATAAATAAATATATAAACGCTAATTTTAACGGCGCGCTTGATCTTAGCAATCATAGATATAAAGCGAAATTTATCGGATTTGCCGCCGCCGGAGCAGGTAGTTTAGTTGCTTTAATGTTAATCCTGGATTGTATTAAAGGAATTTTGGACTTTAAAAAGAAGAGCCAGAAAAGTAAAAGCCCTGATTACAAAGAAGTGCTCCAATCCAGAGGACATTTTTAAGAAATCTTAACAAAAATCATTTTTTATATGATCAAAAATTTATTGCATAAAATTACAATATGTGTTGTTAAATCTCTTTCATGGGCAATAAAAGCTCTGAAAACAGGTTCAGGAACGAATTTGCCAGGGAAAATAGCCAGAAAGCTTTCACCTGATATACTTTCTTTTCTTGTAAAACAAACAAAAAAAGAAATCATAACAATAACCGGCACTAACGGAAAAACAACAACAGCCGGATTATTAGCGTCTGTTTTTAGAGAAGACGGAAGAAAAATAGTTCACAACAGCAGAGGAGCGAATATGCTTACCGGCATAACCGCTACTGCTATTGAAAACAGTTCCATAAAAGCGGATATGACAAGTGATAACTGTATTTTTGAAATAGATGAAGCATACTTAAACCTTGCGTTTAATGAATTTAACCCTCATATTATTGCGGTAACAAATCTTTTTAGGGATCAGCTTGACAGATACGGAGAATTAAACGCTACTGCTAAAAAAATAGAATCCGCTATAGCAAAAACATCTGTGATAGAACCTTTAAAGCTTATATTAAATGCTGATGACCCTTTAGTTTCAATGATTGGCAATAATTTCAGCGATGCCGATTTAAACAAAATTTTTTATGGTTTTGAAGAAATAATTCATCAAAATTCAGAAGAAAAAATATATTCCCCGCAGGAAAGTATAAATTGCAAATGCGGAAAGCCTTTTAGTTACTTAAAAATTTTTTACGGACATCTTGGATACTATGAGTGTTCCTGCGGCGTTAAAAGACCCGCGACAAAGGTGTTCGCAAAGGCTTATATCGGCGTTAACAGCTCAAATATTCTTGTAAAAACTCTTGATAATCAGGAATTTACTGTGAATATTAATCTTCCGGGATTATATAACTGCTATAATGCCTTGTCGGCAGTAACCGCCGCATTAGAAGCCGAAATTTCCATTAAAAATATACAAAAAGGCATAGAAAATTATGCTACAACCTTTGGACGATCGGAAACGCTTAAAATAAAAGGTAAAGATGTAATTATACAGCTTATAAAAAATCCTATTGGAGCCACAGAAGTATTAAAGACGGTAAAAAATGATGATAAAGGGAAACTTTTTATTGTAATAAATGATAATTACGCTGATGGCAGAGATGTTTCCTGGTTATGGGACGCTAATTTTGAATTATTGGCAAATTATAATAAACCAGCCGTTATTAGCGGAACAAGGGCTGCGGATATGGCGTTGAGGTTAAAATATGCAGGATTAGACAGTAAAAATTTAATTGTGTCAGAAAACATAAAATCAGCCTTTTTAGAGGCTCTTGGTAATGTAAACGCTGATGAAAAACTATATGTTTTGCCAACATACACCGCTTTATTAGAGCTGGAAAAAATTAAAAAGAATAATTGGCAATAAATAATTTTTGCATGTATTAATTTAGCTCACTTGAATTGCTAAATAAATAATTTTATATTTGGCGTAGCGGCTGGCAAAGCCAGCCGCTACGCCTTCTTAAGGCATACGGCTCGCAGGCAAAGCCTGCGAGCCGTATAAAAAATTAAAATAAAATTTCAAGCTATTTCAGCGTTTCGATTAATTAGCAATTCGAGTTAGCTCTGGTATAACTTCATCTCAACAAGCTTTTCTGCAATTCTGACAGCGTTAAGAGCCGCTCCTATTCTTAAATTATCAGCAACAACCCACATCGAAAGCCCGTTTTCAAGAGCTAAATCTTTTCTGATTCTTCCCACATACACAGGGTCTTTTCCTGCGGCGTATTGAGGAGTTGGATATTTTGAATTTGCGGGATCATCAATTACTTCAACCCCATAAGCAGAAGAAAGAAGCTCTCTGGCTTTGTCAGGAGAGATTTCTTTTTCAAATTCCACACTTACAGCTTCGGAATGACTGATATAAACAGGAACTCTTATAGCTGTACAGGCGATCTTTACGTCTTCTGACAGGTGAAGTATTTTTCTGGTTTCATTTACAACCTTCATTTCCTCTTTTGTGTAGCCGTTTTCTGTAAAAGAGTCGATCTGAGGAATAAGATTGAACGCTATAGAATAATCTTTAAATTTTTTGCCTTGATATTTTTCATTATTCAGCGCCGCTTTTGTTCCTTCTGTTAAATCGTCTATAGCGTCTTTTCCGGCGCCGCTTACTGACTGATAAGTGCTGACAATAAGTCTTTTGATTTTTGCGTAATCATTAAGAGGCTTCAAAGCAAGCATTAATTGTGAAGTAGAGCAGTTAGGATTTGCAACTATTCCCTTATGTTGCTTTAAATCTTCGTCATTAACTCCTGCTATTACTAACGGAACGTCTTTATCCATCCTGAATGCGCTGGAATTATCCACCATTACGGCTCCTCTTTTTGCAATTTCAGAAGCTAAAGCAAGACTTGTCGCTCCGCCCGCTGAAGCAAGAACTATATTAAGATTTTCAAACGCTTCGGGTTTTGCTTCTTCTATCGTGTATTTATCGCCTTTAAATTCGATTTGTTTGCCTGCGCTTCTTGCGCTTGCTAAAAATCTGATGCTGTTATAAGGAAAATTTCTTTCTTCAAGGATTTTAAGGATTTCCTGCCCTACAACTCCTGTTGCTCCAAGCGCCGCAATATTTGGTTTTGACATTTGTCTACCCTTTCTATTTATATTTTATTTTTTAATTAATAAACAATTTTTTAAAGCATATTATAATTATTTTTAATATATAATAAAAATAATTTAATATAAAAAACGCAATTTATTTTTTATTTATAATTTATTTAACCATAAAAAGATTAGTTAATTTTAAAAGAGGTACGCAAAATTATGCTTGTAATTCCAAAATCCTTTACCTGGGCAAGAGGTCCTAAAGGGGGAGTAGATATTATTGATAAAAACCTTTTGTTAAATAAACCGGATAAAAATCACATAAATGTGATTGGTCAATTAGAAGCTCCATTTACAACGACAAAAAACCTTAAATTTTGTTTATCGCAACAGGATAATGACACATTTACATTAACGCGGCGATAAGGATAAAATTATGGATTTAACGCAAGCTCTAATAACAGGCGTTATACAGGGATTAACCGAGTTTTTGCCTGTAAGCAGTTCAGGACATATTGTTTTGACTTCTTCAATTTATAAACTTATCACAGGCAAACCTCTTTCAAGCGGGGGAAGCGAAGAAATATTTTTTGACATAATGCTGCATATAGGCACTCTTGTGGCGATTTTAATATATTTCAGGCAGGATATCGCAAAATTGCTTTCTGTTTTCATTTCAAGCCTGAAGGACGGAACTCTTAAAACTAATCACGAGGCTAAAATTCCTCTTTATATTGTTCTTGGCACAATGACAACAGTTCTTATAGCTTTTCCCTTTAAAGATTATTTTGAATCACTGGTTCATAACCCTGCTGTAGTAGGCATAATCCTTATGATTACAGGAACTTTGCTTTTTTCCACAGAATTTATTTCACAAAAACTTGGCAAAAAAGATACTTTTATAGGTTGGAAAAGGTCTGTAATAATCGGAATTGCTCAGGGATTTGCGGTTGCGCCCGGATTATCAAGATCAGGAGCGACTATTGCGGCGGGATTAGCTTCCGGACTTGATAGAGTTACCTGCGCAAGATATTCTTTCCTGCTAAGTATTCCGATAATTTTGCTTGCGGGAATATATCATTCGCTTGAATTGCTCTCGACAGAAGGATTTACAGGGTTTAACTGGGTTGCAATTTTAGCCGGAACATTAGTTTCAGGACTTGTCGGATATTTTTGCATTAAATATTTTATTATTTTTATCAGTAAAAATAAATTGCATGTTTTTGCGATTTATTGCTGGATTGTAGGAGCTTTAATGGCAATATTTTTCAATTTTGCGTAAAAATTATAGAGGATTTATAAAATTTTTACATTATGAAAATAGAAAAATTATTAGACACACTTTCTCTTGAACAAAAGATATTTCAGATGTTTATACTTGGTTTTTCAGGTGTAAGTCTAGGCAAAGACAATTTGAATATCCAAAAAGCTGTTAGATTAGGGCTTGGCGGGATTATTTTATTTTCTGAAAATATCCGTTCATATTCTCAAGCCGCAAAACTAACTCAAAATCTGCAAAAAATAGCCAAAATCCCTCTTTTTATCAGTATTGATCAGGAAGGCGGAAAAGTTGAGCGGACCGGAAATGTTAAAAATAAAATTAAATATCTTTCGCCGGGTGAGCTTGCCGCAGGGGAAAATCCTGAAGCTGCAAGGATTCAGGCAGAAATTATGTCGAAAGAATTAAAATTTATGGGCATTAATATGAATTTTGTTCCTGTTATAGATGTAAATACCAATCCTGATAACCCTATAATAGGCATAAGGTCTTTTGGAAACAACCCTGATACAGTTATCAAGTTTGCAAAACCTGTTTATGAAACATTCATAAAGAATAAGATAATCCCAGTTGTCAAACATTTCCCGGGACATGGACCTACAGGCGAAGATTCTCATTTAACAATGCCTGTAGTTGAATTAGATATGGAAGAACTTGAAAATATTCATATAAAACCGTTTAAACAGGCAATTGATGACGGTGTAAACGCAATAATGGCGAATCATGCGCATTATAAAGCTTTTAACAAAGAAGGATTGCCGGCTTCGCTTTCACATGCAATTCTTAATGAGTATTTAAGGGAAAAATTAAAGTTCAAAGGGATTGTTATCTCTGATGATATGGTTATGGGTGGAATTAAAAATTATTTTACCGGATACGAAGCATGTTTAAAGGGAATTCAGGCAGGAATTGACGTGTTTATTTATCGAGATTCATCTGAAGAAATTTTTGAACTTGCAAAAAAGCTTTGTGATGCTGTAAAAAAAGGAGAATTGGCTGAAGACAAAATAAATGAATCTGTAAAACGAATTTTAATCTGCAAGGAAAAATTTATGAGCATTTCTAATGGGCGCTTCTAATTGCCCTACAATACAAAACGTAAAGAATTCTTTACATTTTAAATAAAATTAGTAAATTATTTTTAAAACAAAGTTTTTATATTATTGGAAGGAAAGTTTTGGTTAGAATTTGTTGATTCGAAAAAAGTTTAAAAAAAGAAAAAATTAATTAGTTCGCATAATTTTGGAAGGAAGTTTGGGAATGGCAGAAGATTTTGCAATATCACAAAGTTTTGGTTCTGGCGCGTTAACTGCCTCGCATTTGGGAATGATGGCAGGTTTAGGTCCAATGTATCATAACAGTTTGTTCCCGGGATTGCCTCAGCGGTATAGGGACGCATATTTTGGAGAACTTGACTTTAGTTACAATAATTTTGAAACTAATGACATTATGAATCAGGATTCAACTATTGATCCTATGGCTGAAACTCTTGGTGAATATAGAATATTTGGCAAAAGATTTAAAGAAAATGACAGAATTGAAAATTTACTCAATAATACGCTTGCGGGAAAAGGCGAACATAAATTTCTGGCGGCAATGACTAAATATTGCGCGCAAGAAGGCGGATTAAAAAACGAGAAAGGCAAAATTGATTTCGCAAATTTAAATGATCCCGGGCTTTTATTTAGGCAGACACGCAATATGAGCATCACTGCCGCCGGTTCGCATAATGAAAATATGGATAAATTGGCTAAAATTATCGTTAATGCAAAAAATGCGGATTTTGCCGCGGCTATTATTAGTGAAGCCGGTGATGGGCATAATGCGGACGATAAAATATTAAAAGCGATTCTGGTAGATTCAAAACAATCTATGGATGAAGCTTCTTATAACAAATTTGTCAGTAAAACAGCCGCATCTTATAAAAAATTAACCGGTGAATCTCTTGAAGATTTTATTAGAACTCAATATTCAAAGGACCCATTTGGTTTTGGAATCTTTGGAGCTAATGAACAAGGTCATGAATATCTTACTATTATTGATACAGCAAGACAAAAAGATCAAAATCTTCGTAATCCAATGATGGGCTTTGGAATTATAGGAATATATTAACAAATTATTCTTCGCCTATTTCAGCTTCGGGTTTGCCGGAAAGTTTTGTAACGCCACGCTTGCTCGAAGTCATAAACTCTACAAGATGGTCTATATATTTATTAGAAGGTATTTCTTCCCGTATTCTTTCCAGAGCCTGCTGAGTATTCAACTCAGAGAACCATAAATAATTATAGGCTCTTTTTATTGAGGTTCTGTCTTCAACGGACAGACCTCTTCTTTTTAGTCCAACTGAATTAATGCCGACAACTCTTCCGGGTCTGCCGTCAATTTTTGCATAAGGAGGCAAATCCTGTCTTGAGCCGGAAAACCCTCCAACAATCGTCATTTCTCCAACCCTGATAAATTGGTGCATAACAACCGCTCCGCCTATAAAAACATAGTCCTCAACATGAATATGTCCGGCTAAAAGAACATTATTAGCGATATTAACATTATTTCCAATATTGCAGTTATGAGCAACATGCGCTCCGATCATTAAAAGACAGTTATTGCCCAGTTTTGTAACTGATCCTTCGCCTGAGCCTCTGTTTATCGTTGCATTTTCTCTGATTTGACAGTTGTTTCCGATTATAACCTTTGTTTTTTCACCTTTATATGACAAATCCTGAGGCGCAGTGCCAATTGATGCTCCAGTGGCAATTATACAATTTTCTCCAATTTCGCAGTGTTCAAGGAAAGTATGCGGATAAATTTCCGCGCCTGCTCCCAGTTTTACTTCCGCTCCTATTACGGCGTAAGGATGTATTTTAACGCCCTGAGCGATTTCAGCTCCTGAGTCTATCACTGCGGTTGAATGAATTTCAACGCCTGATGTCATATATTTCTCCTCTTCTGTCATGCTGAATACATTTCAGTCTTTTTATTATTGAATTGCGCACATTAATTCGGCTTCAACAGCGATTTCTCCCTCAACTGAAGCTACGCATTTTGTTTTAACAATTGCTCCTCTTAGTTTAATAATTTCCGAGTAAAATTCGAGTTTATCCCCTGGTCTTACAACCCTTTTAAATCTTACTCCGTCAATTCCTGCGAACAGAGCAAGTTTTCCTTTATATTCCGGCATGGTCATAACCATTCCCGCGCTTATTTGCGCAAGAGCTTCAACCATCATTACGCCCGGGAAAATAGGGTTGCCGGGGAAATGTCCGTTAAAAACGTCCTCATTCATTGTTATATTTTTATATCCTTTGACATATTTGCCGGGAATGCATTCTGTGATTCTATCAACAAGTAAAAAAGGAAATCTGTGAGGTATAAGTTCCATAATTTCCATAATATTAAATTGTAGTGGGGTTTGTGTTTCTGTCATTGTTTATTTTTCTCCTGTTTAATATTACTTTTTTTGCAATAAATCGAGTTTTTTAGCTAAATTCATTAATCTTGGCAATTGCAACACGTTTTTTAAATTTGCCAGAAGAGAGTGTTCAAGCGTTTCGCCTAAAAAAACATTGTTATTGTTTTTAGCGTATTCAGTTTGCGTCAAAACCTTGGTTACCTGTTGTCTTATCGCTGGTGGAAGTTGTTTCCAGTTTTCCTGGTTCTTTCTTATAAGAGTAACAGCCGGTTGTGAAATTTTCATAAACATTCTCCTTTAACTCTCAAACTAAAACTTTTATTTCATCTTTTATTAACCGCGCAAATTCGGTATGCATTTTATGCCCCGCGTCTTTTGCGATAATATGAGCTTTAAAACCAAGAGGATTAAGTCCTGAAAGATATAAATCACCTATTAGATCAAGTATTTTATGTTTTATAGGTTCAAACTCCGATCTTAATTGAGTTGTATAACCTTTTTCCGCAAGTCCAATCGCATTTTCAGCAGTTACGCCAAGAGCCATGCCTGCCTGCCGGAATTTTTCAAGGTCTTTTAAATACCCGAAAGTTCTTGCTTCAAGTATTTGTTTTTTATCCTGAGTTAAATCAAAAGAAACCCATCTGTTTTTAAGTTCAGGGTGATCAAAGTTTACGCAGTATATTAGTTTGAAATCTTCAGCGGGTATAAGAGTAATGTCTGATTTGTTGTCTGATAATCCTACCGCTTTGTCAAAATATGTTTCTTTAATAACAAAATTTAAGTCTGCGCCTGCTTCTATAAAAAGGTTATGCCATTCAAAGGCGCTGCCATCCAAAATAGGGAGTTCCGGAGAATCAATGCATACGTCTAAATTTTCGATTCCCGCAAAAGCGCAAGCTGACATAAAGTGTTCTATAAGGATAACTTTTGAATTTTCGTTATTGCCAATCACAACGCAGTTATTCGTAGATACAACGTTTTGAGAACAGACTACCACAGGTTCTTTTGCTCCTGCAACATAGAATTTTATTCCGCCGTCTTTTGAGGGAAAAATATTTACATTGCAGTTAAGCCCGCTCATTAAGCCTTTACCTGCTATAGCAGCTGTATTCTTTATTGTTTTCATTATTATTGACCTTTTTTCAGTTCTTCAATCTCTTTTTTAAGGGCTTTCAGTTCTTCTGAAATTTTCGGCATGTCTTTTAGCGCTTTTAATTGTTTTACAAATTCTTTTCTATGTACAGCAGGCTGACCTATTACAATGCTTTTTGCAGGGAAACTCTTGCTTACTCCTGATTTAGCCATAATAATTGAATCTGCTCCAATTGTAACGTGATCCGCAACTCCAGCTTGACCTGCAAGAACTACTCTGTCGCCTATTGTAACGCTTCCTGAAATTCCAACCTGCGAAACAATCAGGCAATTTTCTCCTATTTTACAGTTATGTCCGATCATAACAAGATCATCAATCTTTGTTCCTTTTCCTATAACTGTATTTTCAACAGTTCCGCTGTCAATACAAGCATTAGCTCCTATTTCAACATCATCGCAAATTGTAACAGAGCCTACTGACGGTATTTTATATATTCTTTGCTGTGTAAAATCACCGTCGACTTTGCCTTGTTGTTTTGCGGTTTCTATAGTTCCGGGTGTTTCAGTAACAAAACTGAATCCGTCAGCGGCAATACTTGCTCCGTGGTTGATTATGACGTTATTTCCGATTTTAGCGTAATCTCCAATGTTTACTCCCGGATGAAAAAGGCAATTATTCCCGATTTCAACGAATTTTCCCACATAAGTATTGGGAAGAATCTTTGTGTTATTGCCTATAACACATCCTCTGCCCACAAAAGCATTTGCGCCAACCGAAACATTTTCTCCAAGTTTTGCCGTATGGTCTACACAAGCCTTTTCATGAATTCCTGATGGAGCGTCTACAGGAATATAAAACAAATGAAGAAGCTTCATCATTGCAAGCCTTGGGCGTTCTACTTCAATGGTTGCAATATGCTCAAGAGAAACTCCCAGCGGAACTAAAGCGGCTTTCGCCCTGGTTTGAGAAAGATTTGCTATTTCTTCTTCTGAAAGCGCAAGCGCTAAAGTGTCTTCATCAGCACTTTTAGGCGGAGATAGCCTTTTTATAACAATATCTTCCTGCGTTAAATTCAATATGCCGCCAATTATATGATTAATTTCTGAAAGTTTATAAGCTTTTGTTTCGTTTAAAATTGAATTTGCCATATTTTACACCTGTTAATAATATACTTTTATGTAATTTTATTAGCAAAATAGATTTTTAACAATACATATTCTTAAGGGCGCCTCTAAAAACAAAAGAATTTTATTGTTTATATCTACCCCCCTGCCCCCCTTCAAAGGGGGGAGAAGTTTGTGGGTAGGGGCTTCGTCCCTACACCAAACCCCAACCAAATTTCATGAAAATTTCAAAAAATTAAGTTTTTAGAGGCGCCCTTAAACTTTAGCGCAAAGTAAAAGTAACCATCGTTTATAGTGATTTTAGGGCATCTCTAAAAAATCATCTTTTTCATTTGTCGATTTCTTTTAATGATTATAGTTATTTTAAAAAGAAATCGGGAAATGAAAATGTAATTTTTATAAAGCTTTATACCAAGTTGCAATCAATGTAGTATTAAATCTCCCTCCCCCTGCCCCCTCCCCAAGGGAGGGGAAGAAGAGTTGATAAGGTTTTTGCCGGCGTAGCCGGCAAAAACCTTATCAAAAAATATTACTCTTTTGATTGCAACTTGGTATTACATTGAGGGCGTTTTATTAAACTCCAAAAAACTTTTACAGATCACTATAGTATAGCGCATTGTTAAGTTAATTCATTGGGTTGAGCGAGCGTAGCGAGCGAAACCCAAAAACAAACAAAAGCCCCTTCCCTTTGAAGGGAAGGGGTTGGGGATGGGTAGATAAAAAACCTTTAAATTTAACTTAACAAAGCGCTAGTGTATTGACCGTTTAATTTTCAAGGTCATCCTGAACGTAAAAACTGTCATCCTGAGCGAAGCGAAGGATCCCATGTCATTAATACAACAAGATTCTTCGGGCAAAGCCCTCAGAATGACGAACCTTCATAATTAATCGGTCAGAGCGCTAGAATTGAATTGCGCTTATTTTTCCTTTACCATAATCACTATAATTAAAACTTGAAATTGTTTTTTTGTTAGTTAAAAATAAAAATGGTGAAATTTAAGGGAGATGAGTTTTTATGAAAAAATCAGTTAAAGATTTGGGCGATATCAGAGGAAAAAGAGTTTTGCTTAGAGAAGACCTTAATGTCCCTCTGGATGAGAATTTAAACATTACAGACGATACTCGCATTCGTGCTGCGCTTCCAACTATTAATTATTTAAAGGAAAAAGGGGCAAAAGTTATTGTTGCCGCTCATTTTGGCAGACCAAAAGGACAGGTAAAAGAGGAATTAAGACTTAATCCTATTGCAAAAAGACTTTCCGAACTGCTTAACGCGCCTGTTATGAAACTGGATGATTCTATAGGCAGTGAAGTAAAAGCTCAACTTGAAAAGCTAAAAGAAGGCGATGTGGCTCTTTTGGAAAATATAAGATTTTATGCCGCAGAAGAAAAAAACGATCCGGAATTTGCAAAACAACTTGCCGAACTTGCGGATATATATGTAAATGACGCATTTGGAGCGGCTCATAGAGCTCATGCCTCTACAGAAGGCGTTGCAAAATATCTTTCTCCCGCTGTGTCAGGCTTATTAATGGAAAAAGAACTTGAAGCTCTCGGCGGTCTTCTTGAGTCCCCTAAAAGACCTTTTGTTGCTATCGTTGGCGGAAGTAAAGTTTCAACCAAAATAGGCGTGCTTGAAAATCTGATTGATAAAGTCGATATCCTTATTTTAGGCGGCGGAATGACTTATACTTTCCTGAAAGCTCAAGGTTATAATGTTGGAAAATCCATTTGTGAAGTAGATAAGCTTGATATAGCAAGAAGTCTTATGAAAAAGGCTCAGGACAAGAATATAACCCTTCAAATTCCTGAAGATATAGTAATAGCTGATGATTTTAGCGAAACGGCAAATGTAAAAATTGTTTCAGCCGAAGAAATGCCTGATGAATGGGAAGGCGTTGATATGGGCGTAAAATCAAGAGAAATAGTCAATGAAATCATTATGCAGGCGAAAACCATTCTTTGGAACGGTCCTGTGGGAGTTTTTGAAATTGACAAGTTTTCAGCAGGCACTAAAGCTGTTGCGCAAAGTGTCGCAAATGCCACAAAAAAAGGCGCTGTAAGCGTTCTTGGCGGCGGTGACACTGTTGCGGCGATAGAAAAATTCGGCATTATGTCTGAAGCTTATTCACATATAAGCACAGGTGGCGGAGCTAGCCTTGAATTTATAGAAGGAAAAGAGCTTCCAGGAGTTGCCGCTCTTGATGAAAAGGAAGTTATAAATAAATAGGCGCTGATTTGTTTAAATAAAAAAGGCTCTAATATCAAGTTGCAATCAAAAGAGTATTAAATCACCCCTCCCCAACCCTCCCCTCAAGGGGAGGGAGTGAAGATTTGATGTGTTTTTCGGCGGCAGAGCCGCCGAAAAACACATCAAATAAATAATACTCGATTGAATTGGTATTAATTAACTTGAATTGCTAAATAAATAATTTTATATTTGGCGTAGCGGCTGGCGAAGCCAGCCGCTACGCCGTTTTAAGGGCATGCGGCTCGCAGGCTTTGCCTGCGAGCCGCATAAAAAATTAAAATAAAATTTCAATCTATTTCAGCGTTTCGACTAATTAGCAATTCGAGTTAATTAGCAGGTGTTTTGCCGAAGGCAAAACACCTGCTCTACCCTTACTCAGCCCGCGCCGCCCGAAGGGCGGCGCGGGCTGTAGATATTAGCTTTTTAACAATGTTTTTAGAGCGCCCTTATTTAATAATTTCTGCTCCAAAATAAGGCTGTAATGCTTTTGGAATCGCAATAGAGCCATCTTCCTGCTGGCAATTTTCAAGAATTGCGGCAAAAGTTCTGCCTGCTGCAAGTCCTGAGCCATTTATAGTATGCAAAAATTCGGGTTTGTTTGTATCTTTTGATCTGTATTTAAGACCCGCTCTTCTTGCCTGGTAATCTCCAAAATTACTGCAACTTGAAATTTCTTTATAACCGCCGGAAGAAGGCAGCCAAACTTCAAGATCAAAACATTTTTTTGCGCTAAAACCAAGGTCGCCTGTGCATAATTCCACTCTTCTGTAAGGAAGTTCCAACAGTTCAAGCATTCTTTCCGCATTGCAGGTTAATTTTTCGTGCTCTTCTGCGGATGTTTCGGGAGTCGTAAGTTTTACAAGCTCAACTTTATTAAATTGATGCAGTCTTATAAGACCTCTGGTGTCTTTTCCGGCAGAACCGGCTTCTCTTCTGAAACATGGAGTATAAGCGGTCATATATATAGGAAGTTCTTCTTCTTTAAGAATTTCATTAGCGTAAATATTTGTAACAGGGACTTCTGCTGTAGGAATCAAATATAAATCCTCTTCTTCGCACTTATACATGTCTTCCCTGAATTTTGGAAGCTGACCTGTGCCTGTCATTGATGCCGCATTAACAAGGTACGGCGGTAAAATTTCTGTATAGCCGTGCTGTTTTGTATGAATATCAAGGAAAAAATCTATAATTGCCCTTTCCAGTTTTGCGCCGGCTCCTTTATAAATTAAGAACCTTGATTCAGAAATTTTTACCCCTCTTTCAAAATCAAGAATTCCTAAATTAACCGCTATTTCCCAGTGAGGTTTAATTTCAAACGATTTTTGAGGAATTTCTCCGACTGTTTTAACCGTTATGTTTTCTATTGAATCAGACCCTGTCGGCGTAGTTTCATCAGGCGTATTTGGAATATTTAAAAGGATATCCCGCTGTTTTTCGTTAAGCTCTGTTTCCTGAAGCTCAATTTCTTTTATTTCCTCGCCTGTCAGGCGGACTTTTTCCTGAAGTTCCGTTGTGTCTTTGCCTTCTTTTTTAAGCGCGCCGATTTCTTGCGAATTATTTTTTCTTTGAGCTCTAAGATTATCTGCTTTTAACTGGAGTTCTCTTCTTTTTTTATCAACTTCCAAAATTTCATTAATAGATAAATCAGGATTTCTTCTTTTTAAAAGTTCGTTAATTTTATCCGGATTTTCTCTTATTTGTTTTATATCAAGCATTTTTTTCATCCTCTTTTTTCACAAAATAATTATATAGTAATCTTAAAAAGAAATCTGGAAATAAAAAAATAATTTTTATAAATCCTTAATTTGCGTGTAGGGGCGGCTCTGCCGCCCCTACACGCAAAACCCTGCGCCGCCCTTCGGGCGGCGCAGGCTATAGATATTAGGTTTTTAACAAATTGCTGATTATTTTTTCATAACACTATACATTAAGAAACACTTACTTCTTCGACATACAAATTTAGCAAGTTTTCCTGCAAAGCATTGTTTAAAAGAAAACTAAACACTTTTGCATTTAAAGGCTTCTTTAAAAATTTGACGCCGGATAAAAAATTCTGTTTAATTTTTCTGGCTGTTTCCTGTTTTTCCATAATAACAAAAGCATGTGTACTTCTAAGCAAGCTATATTTATTTAAAACCCGCTGGCATTTTTCATATAAAGACATTCCTGTAAATATAAAATTTATCTTTTTAATTTTGAAATATTGATTTATCGAGTTGTAATCTGAAGTTACAAAGATATTTCCCTGACTAAATCCTGTATCAACCAGATTTCTAACTAACCACGCTGAATTCAAGACGTTATTCTCAAGTATCAACACGCATTGAGTTTTTAAAAATTCTTTTGTTAAAAGCGTTTCAGAATGAGCGTTGTCCTTTTCAACAAAATTAACCGGAACTTTTTTAATTCCAAAATTAAGAAGTTTATTTATAAGCTCTTCAGTCAAATATCCGCCGCTTTTAACAAGAAGCGTACTTTTCCCCCAGATATCATCGCTTAAAACAATATCCAGATCGTTATTTTGAAGAATTTTTTCTGTTTTTAACTTCACCAGCTCAACATAATTGTTCATTGATGCGTTTTTTTCAGTCATTCCCAATTTCCCCATTGTTTTTTATATAAATCATATATCGTAACAAAACTTCAAAAACTTTAATATTTCTTAATAAAAATAAGCTTTTCAACGGATGTTGTAAAATTAAGTAAAATAGGCATTTATGGAATGCTCTACAAAAATAAGGTAAAAAAAATGTCTGAAAAATATAAAAATCCTGCGTTAACAGTAGATATTGCTGTTTTTACAATAATTGACAAAGAGCTTAAAATTCTTTTAATAAAAAGAAAAAATCCGCCTTTTCAGGATAAATGGGCGATTCCAGGAGGTTTTGTCGATTATGAAGAAGAAATTATCACTGCCGCAAAAAGAGAGCTTGAAGAAGAAACAGGAGTTAAAAATTTATCTGTTGAGCAGGTTCATACTTTTGGCAAAGTAGGAAGAGATCCCAGAGGAAGAACTGTAAGCGTTGTATATTTAGCTGTTGCCGATTCGTCCGGAATTAAAATTAATGCAGGCAGCGATGCAAAACAAGCTGAATGGTTTAATGCAAGAAACCTGCCGGAACTTGCGTTTGATCATGATGAAATCGTTGATTTTACATTAAATGCTCTCATTCAAAAACTTGAAAACACACCTGTAATAAAACATTTATTGCCTGAGAAGTTTTTAATTTCAGAAATACAGGAAGTTTATGAAAACATTTTAAACGAGAAGTTTGATTCTGAGAGGTTTGAGCCTGAAATTATAAAAACAGGTCTTTTGAAAAAACTGGAAGGTGATAAATATAGTTTTAAAGAGAATGTAAAGTTTGCGGGCAAATTTAACAAACTCCTTTTAGGAGTAACATAGAAGCGTTATTAAATTTCTTTTTATTTGCGGTTATGCTTCGTCATGATAATATAAATGCAATTACAATTTAAAGGTTTATTATGAAAATATTGATTCTTCATGGTCCTAATCTTAATCTTCTTGGCGTAAGAGAAACTGATAAATACGGCATACAAACTCTTGACGATATTAATAAGGACTTAAAAAGGCTTGCATTGCAATTAAAAGTTGAAATTGAAATCTATCAGTCAAATTCAGAAAGTTTTTTGGTTGAAAAAATACAAAGCGCAACAAATAATTTTGATGGAATTTTAATTAATCCTGCCGCTTATACTCATACAAGCATTGCATTAAGAGATGCCGTTGTTGCTGTAAAAAAACCTTGCGTTGAGGTCCATCTGTCAAATATTTATGCCAGAGAAGAGTTCCGACATAATTCTTACCTTGCTCCTGTATGTATTGGGCAAATAAGCGGTTTTGAACACAGAAGCTATATTTTAGGATTAGAAGCATTAGTTAATTATTTAAAAAATAAATAAGTATAAAATAAAAAACCCATGACCAGACGCATGGGCAAATTTGTTATAGCATTGAACTAATTATATGTATTATAGCTAATTAAATTAAATTCATAACAAACATATTTTCGGTTTTCTAAAACTTTTTAAAATTTTACAAATATTCATAAAATTTTAAAATTATACCAATTTAAATAAGTTTTCGTTAATTGGTAAAAAAGCTAATATTTACAGCCCGCGCCGCCCTGCGGGCGGTGCGGGCTGAGTAAAGGTAGGACAGGTGTTTTGCCGAAGGCAAAACACCTGCTAATTAAGGATTTATAAAAACCATCTTTTTATTTAACGGTTTT
>JAKLDH010000023.1 GCA_022703625.1 Cyanobacteriota bacterium
TTTATTTTAATTTTTTATGCGGCTCGCAGGCAAAGCCTGCGAGCCGCATGCCTTAAGAAGGCGTAGCGGCTGGCGAAGCCAGCCGCTACGCCAAATATAAAATTATTTATTTAGCAATTCAAGTTAATTATACCAATTCAAATAAGTTTTCGTTAATTTGTTAAAAAGCTAATATCTACAGCCCGCTCCGCCATGCGGGCAGAGCGGGCTGAGTAAGGTTATAAAAGTTTAAATTTACTTTGCGACAGGCTCTTTTTCCGGTTCCTGATTTTTGCTCATATATTTTTCTATAAAATTAGTGCTAAAATCGCCTTTTATAAATTGCTCATGCCTAAGAACCTTTTGATGAAAAGGAATACTGGTTTTAATACCGGTAATTGCATATTCATCTAGCGCTCTAAGCATTCTCGCCCTGGCTTCTTCCCTATCCCTGCCCCAACATATAAGCTTGCTTATAAGTGAATCATAATAAGGCGGAATTCTGTAATTTGTGTATATATGGCTGTCTACCCTTACTCCTGGACCTCCTGGCGTAACATATCCGTCAATTAAACCGGGGCATGGCATGAAATCCTTTTCGCTGTCTTCAGCATTAATTCTACACTCGATAGCATGCCCTGATATTTTTATATCTTCCTGACTAAAAGAAAGTCTTTCACCTGCGGCAACTCTTATTTGCTCTTTTAAAAGGTCAACACTGCATACCATCTCAGAAACAGGGTGTTCAACCTGAATTCTTGTATTCATTTCCATAAAATAAAACTTTTTATCAGTGTCAAGCAAGAATTCTATAGTGCCTGCTCCTTCATAATTTATTCCTTTTGCCGCATTAACTGCCGCTTCACCCATTTGTTCTCTTATTTCAGGAGTAATTGCGGGTGAAGGAGATTCTTCTATAAGTTTTTGATGCCTTCTTTGAACGCTGCAATCTCTTTCCCCGAGATGAACCACATTCCCGTATTGATCGGCTATGATCTGAATTTCTATATGACGAGGGTTTTCAAGAAATTTCTCAACATATACTCCACAATTTCCAAAGCATGCCCCGGCTTCTGTCTGCGCAAGATTCATCATCTTTTCGAGCTCGGATGCTTCTTTTACAATTCTCATGCCTCTTCCGCCGCCTCCGGCAGTGGCTTTAATTATTACAGGACAGCCTACTTGTTTTACCCAGTCTTTGACTTCTTCCGGATCGCTTACAAGTCCTGTTCCCGGAACTGTAGGGACATTATTTTCAATCATTGTCTTCTTTGCGGAAGCTTTATCTCCCATTGATCTAATGCTTTCAGGCGAAGGTCCAACAAATTTTATGTTATGATCTCTGCAAATTTCCGCAAAATCGGCATTCTCGGCAAGAAATCCGTATCCAGGGTGGATTGCGTCAACTCCCGCCATTAAAGCCGCGCTTATGATATGCGGAATATTAAGATAACTTTTTGCGGATTGCGCCGGTCCTATGCAATAAGCTTCATCAGCCAGATTAACATGCAAAGAATCTTCGTCAGCTTGTGAATATACGGCAACAGTGGAAATTCCAAGCTCTTTACAGGCTCTTATAATCCTTACGGCGATTTCGCCTCTATTTGCTATTAAAAGTTTTTTTATCATAATTTCTTACCCGTAATTTTTTTAAATCTTCTCTCCTTATTAAATTTTACAGGAAAAATAATCTCATTCTATAGGGCGCCTCTAAAAACTCAATTTTTTGAATTTTTTACAAAATTTGATTGGGGTTTGGCGCGGGGGCGAAGCAGAATTTTTCAGAAAAAATAATCCCACTTGTTACAAAATTGTAACTTTTTTTTTAATTATTTAAAGATAAAAACAAAAAATACCGATAAATAAATTAAGAAAACTAAAAGCCGGTTTCAAAGAAGATTTTGACCCTATAGTTCTATATATTCCCTTGTTAAAAAGGAATATATTAAATAATTAAAATGAAAAATCAGATAATAAAAGGAGATGTTTATGGGCGATATCCGTATAAACAAATTTAACAATATTCAGCCAAAACAAATTGAAAAAAAAGAAAATGCCGAACAAAAAACTGAACAGGATATAGCTAAAAAACCTGAATTAACTCAAAAAAAACCCGGCGAAGTGCTGGATTATATGGCTAATTCCTCTGTAATGAATCAATCTGTCATAAAAACCAAAAAAGTTGATGTAAATAAGTATGTAGATAATGAAAGCGCAGACAGAATCGAAAAAGTAGTTAAGGCTTTTGAAGAAACAATTTTAAAAAGCGCAGAAATAGCAATTGGAGAATTCGGCTTATCAGAAAAAGATAGTCAGGATGTAGCAATCTTAGCTTTCAATCAGCGATTTCTGGTCTAATTAAAACCCTTTAAAAAGGGATTATTAAAACCCCAAAAAGCGGAATATTCCGCTTTTTGGGGTTTATGTCGTTTTAATGCTATATACCAATCAACTTGAATTGCTAATTAGTCGAAACGCTGAAATAGCTTAAGATTTTATTTTAATTTTTATGCAGCTCGCAGGCTTTGCCTGCGAGCTGCATGTCCTTAAACTGGCGTAGCGGCTGGCGAAGCCAGCCGCTACGCCAAATATAAAATTATTTATTTAGCAATTCAAGTTAATTAGCTTTTTAACCAATTAACGAAAATTTATTCACTATCAAATATTTAATTAAACAGGTTTTTGTGTGATTATTATTAACGTATACTCAAATAAAAATAAATTACTGATTAAAAATTAGAAAGGTTATAAATAGTGGATTTTACAAGTATTACAATACAAATTTTAAAAGCGTTTGCAGATTTAGGAGGTTCATGGGGCATAGCTATAATTCTTCTTACGGTGTTTGTAAGAGTTGTAATGTGGCCCTTAGGCGTTTCTCAACAAAGATCAATGAGAAAAATGCAGCAATTATCGCCAAAATTAAAGGAAATTCAAAATCGATACAAAACTAATCCGCAAATGATGCAACAAAAAATGGCTGAATTTTACAAAGAAAACAGTTTTAATCCATTTGGCGGGTGTTTTCCGCTTTTAATCCAAATGCCGATTTTTATTATGCTGTATACAGCTCTAATAAGTCCTCAATTTATACATGTAGCGGGTGATTCCTCTTTTTTATTCATTAAAAGACTTGATTCCACATTAAGAAGCCATGCCGGACAGACGGGAGATAATGTTTTTGGGCTTGCGCAAGCTGATACTTTTTCTGCGGAAAAAACCGCAACAGTGTATTTAAAAAATGGAAAAGTTGAAAAAATAAAAATTTCCAATCCCAAAAAAGATTTAGTAATACAGGGAAGCATTATTCCCGGTCAACCAATAGATTTTAAAATGGATTTATATGCTTTAAATATGTCTGTAAAAACTCTTGAAGAAGAATTTGAAAAAGCGGAGATATCAATTGTTAACGATTCCACAAAAGAAATAGAAAAACTGACTTTTGAGAAAAAAGGTTCTTTTCTTTTTGCTCAAGCAAAAACTGAAGAATCAAAATCCGTTTTTCATTATGATGTGTTGATATTAATACTTATTTTCGGCTTAACAATGTTCTTTGCTCAAAAAGTAATGTCAATAACCGGTAAATCATCGCCGGCTGATCCTCAGCAAAAAGCAATGCAGGAGAGCATGGCTAAAATTATGCCGATTATGATCACGGGCATGTTTATATTTTTCCCGATTCCAGCCGGCGTACTGCTTTATATGATTGTAAGCAACGTTATTCAGATTGTTCAGTCAGTAAGCGTTAATAAAATGCTTGATACAGAGGAAGAAGCAAAAAATCAGGTTATAGAAGTTGAAGCAAAAGAAATAAAATCTGAAGAAACGAATGATTCTGAAGAAAAACTACCAAAAGGCAGTTTTTCAAGCCAAAAATCCAAAAAAAATAAATGGTAAAAACAAGTTGCAATCTCCTAAATTCATTTTATACCGCTCCCAAAATAAATTTAGGAGTGGTATATAGAGAGATACCCTTATGCTTAAAATAAACAAAATAATAACTTTATTCATTTTTATATCAATATTAATTATAATTTTTAAAGTATTTATAAAATTATTACCGATAATTTTAATATTTGTAGTAGTTTTATTTTTTCCATACCAAAAACTGCTTGGCAAAATATTAAATTTATTTATAAAAAAGCATGATTTTCAAAGCGCGCCGGAACAACTATATAAACAATGCTCATATTGCAAAAAAAGAGCTGATATAAACGTAAAAACCTGCGATTTTTGTGGAAAACCTTTTGAATAAACATAAAGGAGATTAAATGTCTGAAATAGTAAAAACCTGGACTGACTGGCTTGAAAACTCAAGATTTTCATATATGAGCGAAGTTCAAAAACAGCAAACACTACGGTGGTTATTTAATGTTAGAGATCATATACTTGACAGAGCAAAACTTAAAAGCAATGATACCTTGATAGATATTGGAACTGGAACAGGTCTTTTAGGGTTTGGAGCTTATGAACAGCTTAAAGAAACAGGAAAAGTTATAATGTCTGACGCTTTTGCTGACTGTCTGGAACAATGCGGGAAAATTGCCGAAAAATGCGGGATTCAAGATAAAATAGAATTTCTACAGTCAGATGCGGCTGATATTAAATTGCCTGACAATTCCGTTGATGTTGTTGTTATGCGCTCTGTGCTGGCACATATTTTGAATAAATCCAAACCTGTTCAGGAATTTTACAGAATACTCAAAAAAAACGGCAGGATTTCAATTTTTGAGCCGATTATCAGAAAAAACACCAAATATTATGAACTGATCGAGCCTGAAAATTTCCCGAATTATGAAAAAATAAAGGAAATAGAGCAAAAAATGTCTTCGGATGAAAATGATCCGCTTGTTAATTTTGATGAAAACACGCTTGGGAATGATTTTCTGAATGCTGGATTTAAAAACGTGAATATAATTGTATCAACAGAGTCTTCAACGTATGAAGTTGATCCTGCGATGATAGACCCGTGGTTCAATACGCCTCCAAGTCCCGGCAGACCTAATCTTAAACAAAGATTTATTGAATTTATGTCGGAAAAAGAAGTAAACGAGTTTATAGAAAATCTAAGGTTCTATCTGGGCGGGAAAACTATCACTCTAAATTCTCCTGTAGCTTATGTTTATGCGGAAAAATAGAATAAAAAAACTTAATTGGCATAAAATTAAAATTCCAGAATCAGATGTATAAATTCTATGTCGTCATAGTCTTTTCGCCTTGAAGAACTGCTCAGGTTTATGCCTGTTTTTATCTTTATATTGTTGTTTAAATTTGCTTGAACAAGAGTTGACGGAATCTTGATAATATGATTATTTCCGTTAAAATCTATTTCTCCGATCTTGTGAGAATTAAAAAACACTTCGACCGGAGAACTTGCGCTTGTGGAAACTTCGCTTTGTCTGAGGCTCTGGGCTGTTCTTGTATCTATTCCGATTATTGAACCTATTTTTAAAACAATATTTTCTTGGAAATGCAAATTATCAATATAAAAATCCTGAAAATAAACATTTCCTATTGCAGTAGTTGTAAAATCCGAGGCATTTGCCGATCTTTTAGAAAATTTATTGTCCCCAAGATGATGTAATCTTGTATCTATAACAATTTCATTTCCGGTTTTTTCAAGAAGACCTATTTTAAAGGGATTATTATCTGTTGTTTTCTCAATTATCAAAGAAAAAGGTTTATAACCATCTGCTTTTACAGATAAAATCAATGGTCTTTCTTTAGGCATTTCAAGTTGAAAAATTCCTAATTCATCTGTTACGGTTTCGATGCCTTTGGATGGAATGGAAACCTTCGCGTCAGGTATAGGTTTTCCTGTTTTTTGATCAATAATTATGCCGGATTCGCTTAGTATATGCTCTTTGTTTACTGAAAGCGATAAAACCTGCGCAAAAAGCTTTTCCTGCGAGATTAAACAAGACATAATGATTAAAATCATAATCAACGATTTATAAATCCAAGATTTATTTAAAAACAAATCCTAACTCTCCTTTTTTTATTAAAGAAAGTTTAAATAATGTTTTTTAGGATTTCATTCTGAAATGGGGTAATTATATAGGGCACCTCTATACCAATCCAAATAAGTTTTCGTTAATTTGTTAAAAAATTTATTGAAAAGCTGATATGTACAGCCCGCGCCGCCCCTTAGTCCCCTACAAAATTTATTTTTGCGAGATTTTTTAGTAAATTTAATGGGTCGAGCGAACCGCCAAAGGCGGTTCACTCGACCAAAAACAATCTTTAACCCCCTCTCCCATTGGGAGAGGGGGTTGGGGGAGAGGGGATTTTAGACTAAATTTAAAAAATGTAGGGGAGCAAGCGCGCCGCCCTACGGGCGGCGCGGGCTGAGTAAGGGTATAGCGGGAGTTTTGTAGCGCAAGCGGGAGTTTTAACTCATTCATGCCCGAAGCCGAAACTCCCGCTAATTAACTCGAATTGCTAATTAGTCGAAACGCTGAAATAGATTGAAATTTTATTTTAATTTTTTATGCGGCTCGCAGGCAAAGCCTGCGAGCCGCATGCCCTTAAAACGGCGTAGCGGCTGGCTTCGCCAGCCGCTACGCCAAATATAAAATTATTTATTTAGCAATTCAAGTTAATTAAGGATTTATAAAAACCATCTTTTTTTATTTACCGTTTTATTTTATTGATTGGCATAAAAACAAAAGAATTTTTTATTCTCACCTTATTACCTTCAAGCAAAAAAAATATAGCCGTTGTTTCCAATTAAAATTTTTATTATTTTAGAGAAAAAATAAGAGTAAATTTAACCTAATAAAAACCGTAATTAAATCTCTAAAAATTTTGGAGGGGAAAAGTATGAAAAAAATTTTTTTATCTTTTGGCTTAATGTTTTTACTTGCGCAACCAGCGTTATCTCAATGCGGATGTCCTGTTAATCCGCGCGCGCCTCAAGCAGTTCTGCCAGTTCCTATGGCGCGGCAAATTAACCCATGTTGTCCCCAGATAGGAACTTATCCTGGCTATATGACAGGAGCAGCATCGCCTATTTGTTGTCCACAACAAAGAAGCGCATGGAGAGTCTTTGTTGAAGATTATTTAGGATTTTAAGGGTTCTATATCAATCATCAACAGAAATTTGTAAAGTCTTAAATAGCGCTCGTTTTAGTTTTGCCAAAACGAGCGCTATTCATTTGATTATAATATAAAATCTTCAACCTGTTTTTACATTGCAGCTTTATGTTTATTGAAAATTTCTTCCGCAAGATTATCAAGCTTTATGTAAGTATCATCTGTCGGCAATCCTTTTACAAAGACGGAACTTAATTTTTCAGCTTTTACCGCAGGCATAAGCGCTTTAATTTGTTCGTCCATTTTTTCTCCAAGCTGTACAGCCCACCCATAAGAACCGATGGAAGAAATAAATTTGGCTTTAGGTCTAAGAGCGTTAATAATAGAAGCCGCATAAATAACAGCCGGATGAGGAGCCGCCAAAACCATTGAAGCTCCAAACACAATAGTGGTTGCGTCAACCAGTGAAATCGCAAGCTCTCCAAGGTCTGTTTCCGTTAAATTAAAAGGAGTAACTTTTACGCCTTTTTCCATAAGCTTATCCGCAAGATATTTAACCATTTTGTCTGTACTTTTGTACATAGAAACATAAGGGATAATAACTTCGCCTTTTATATCATCAGAAGCCCAGTCGCTGTATGCGTCTATTATAAATTTAGGTTTATCGTACAAAGGACCATGACTTGGAGCTATTATTTCAATATCCATATTTTTTAATTGTTCAGTATATTTTTTTACCTGCTGTTTAAACGGCATCATAATTTCAGCGTAATATCTTTTTGCCGCTTCATAAATAACGCCTTCATGCTTCACATAAAGATCGCTTGTCGCAAAATGCGATCCCATAAAATCACAGGTAAATATAATTTTATCTTCAGGGATATAAGTAAACATTGTATCGGGCCAGTGAACCCACGGCGAAATCATAAACTTGAGCGTTTTATCCCCCAATGAAATTTCGGTGGAATCATTCACAAGTGAAATTCTTTCTTCATCTATATGAAGATGATCAATAAGCAGTTCTTTGCATTTGGAATTTGTCAAAACCTGAGCTTCAGGATACATTTCAAGAATAGCCGGTAATGAGCCTGAATGGTCTTGTTCGGAATGATTTATAACAATATAATCAAGCCTGTTAATATTAGACTTTTTAAGCCCGGCAATAAATTCCTCAAGTTTTGGCGGATATACAGTATCGATTAAAGCTGTTTTTTCACTGCCTTTTATAAGATAAGAATTATAGCTTGTTCCATGCGGAAGAGGAATTAGCTGGTCAAAAAGTCTTCTGTCCCAGTCAATTGAACCGACATGAAAAATATTGTTTTTAATTTCCCGAACTGCCATTTTAACTCAACCTTTCAAATAAATCCTTTGGAGCTCCACATGGAGGACAAATCCAATCCTCGTCAATATTTTGAAAAGAGGTTCCTGCGGCAATCCCGCTGTCAGAATCGCCTTCTGCCGGGTCATAAACATAGCCGCATATTGTACATACAAATTTATCCATTTAATTTTCTCCTTATTTAATAATAATTACATTTTCAATATATTAAAACAAAAGCTATTTATATGCTCAAATTCAACGATTATTACCATTTATTTTGTCGTTTAGTATAACAGAAAAAAATTAATAATAATTATATTTTTAATAAATTATTAATTTTTGGCTAATTTAGCTGCAAGGTTTTTTATAGAAATTATATTTTCATTTCCCAATTTCTTTTTCAATCCATAATATTAAGATTTTGTAAAAAATTTTGTTCAATTTAGCAAAAAATATATGCAAATTGTTTTTAATTAAATGGAAGGTTTTTTATTCTATTTTAGTATTATAAAGTTTGGGAATGGTTTGGAAATGGTTTTAAACGTTAGTGAATTTTATCCTGGCTATAAAATGCCTGAGAGGAATGATAAAAGACAAAATGATGTCTTTATAAATAATGTTCATGATTCAAAAACTGATAAAACACAAAAAAACAATTCTGTTTTTAATCAAGATTCTAAAAAACCTGTTGATTTAAAAATACAGTCAGATATTCATGCGGTAAAAAATACGTTTGATTCTGTAAAAAATGTAACTACTGATATAGACAGACTTGATTCGAGCTCAAAATCAAATTATAAAATAACATTAACCGCTTTATCACCGATTATTCCTTTAAGAAGGATATCTTCTTTGCCCGATACTCTTGAAAAAGGCGATTATATAAGAGCCGGTGGGCTTTTAAGCTTAGCGGCAATTAATACTCCGCAAGATTTTATTGATTTAAAAGATGGAGCTATACAGGCTGAAAAAATATTAGAAAGAAATTTGCCTAATACGGCTAAATCGTTAAAAGAATTCGGGAACCTTGTTAAGCCTTTAATTAAAAAAGTAGTGCCGTCACAAACTGTTTCTGCTATTAAAAACATTGCATTATCTCAAACAGAAGGAATCTCCTCTTATAATACTAAGGCTTATCAGCATGAATTCTCGTTTTTTAGAAATACGTTTCTTCAACCTCTTGCTACCAAATATAAATGGCTTAATAATTTTGATAATTCCCTTGAATCTACAAAAGTCGGCGGATTTATTAAAAAAGTTTTAAATATAGAATCGCATAAAGTTGCGTCTACAGGGCAAAAATACTTGAATTTACCGATCATGGCTTATGAAGTTCAGGGCGGAAACGCTTTTACCAGATTGGTCGGAAGAGCTATGTTGAGAATTCCCGCATTAAGCGTATTAGCGTTGGGATTACTTGAATTACCGGCTGTTATAAAATCCGCAGGAAAAGAAGGGAACTTTTTTGATAAAGCAAAAGCTGTTACGGCGCAGGTTATAAAATCCGCCGGATACGTCGGCTTAGTAACGGCAGGAATTGGAATTTGCGGAGCCGCAATGGCAGGAGGAGCCCTAACCGCCTTGGCGGGAATGGCAATCGGTTCAGCAGTAGGGGCAATGGCTTCTTCTCAGTTAAATAAACTTGTTGATAAGGTTATACCGCAAACAAATTAAATTTTTATAAAAGCATGTTTTTGTGCATGATAAAATATTTATAAAATAGATATAAATTTATGAATGCATGCTAAAAAACAGGCGGGTTAAAATGATTCCAATATTAGATTTACAGCAACAATATGAACAAATAAAAGAACAGGTAGAAAAAGAAGTTTTAAAAGTCCTTTCTTCAGGAAAATATATTCTTGGAGAAAATGTAAATAAACTGGAAACAGATTTTGCGAATTACTGCGGCGTAAAAAGAGCTGTAGGCGTTGCGTCAGGAACAGACGCAATATATATTGCATTAAAAGCTCTTGATATCGGACCTGGCGATGAAGTTATAACAACCTCTTTCACATTTATAGCGACTGTAGAAGCTATAAGTTATGTAGGAGCAAAGCCTGTCTTTGTTGATATAGATCCAAATACTTATAATCTTGATGTAAGAGAACTTGAAAAGAAAATTACTCCTAAAACCAAGGCTATTATTCCTGTTCATCTATATGGTCAGCCTGTTGATATGAGTCCTGTTATTGAAGCCGCAAAAAAATATGATTTATTTGTAATTGAAGACTGCGCTCAATCTGTTGGAGCTTCTTATAAAGGCAAAAAGACAGGTTCGTTCGGAGATATTGGATGTTTCAGCTTTTTCCCGACAAAAAATCTCGGCGCAGCCGGAGATGGCGGAATGATAACAACAAACAGCAATTATATAGCAGACAGAATTTTGTCTTTAAGAAATCATGGCAGTCATATCCGCTACTATCATACGGAAGTAGGCTTGAACAGCAGATTGGATGAAATTCAGGCGGCTGTTTTAAACGTAAAATTCCCTCATTTAGATCGCTGGAATTCTAAAAGAAGAGAAGCCGCATATTTTTACAACGAGCTTTTTAAAGACGTTAAAGAAATAATAACCCCGAAAGAACTTGATAACACTGAATGTGTTTATCATCAGTACACAATAAAAACAATTGAAAGAGATAAACTTTTTAATATTCTCAAAGAAAACGGCGTAATGTCTATGATATACTATCCGGTTCCGGTTCATCTTCAGGAAGCTTATGCCGGTTTGAGCTTAATGGAAGGTTCTCTTCCCAATTCAGAACAGGCAGCCAAAAATGTCCTTTCATTGCCTATTTTCCCTGAGATAACAAGGGATCAGCAAAGAAAAGTTGCCGATGAGCTTATTAAAGCTCTGAATCAAGTTTTAGTAAGAAGTTAATGTGGATAATTGAAAACCTGGGAATAATAGACTATCAAAAGGCTTTGAATTATCAGGAAAAGCTTGTTAAATTAAAACAGGACGGAGAAAAAAACAATTTTTTCCTTCTTCTTGAGCATTTTCCTGTTTTCACACGGGGAAAATCCGCTAAAGACCATAATATACTAGATAAAGACATTCCTGTTGTTTCTTGCGGCAGAGGAGGCGATTTAACTTGCCATGAACCCGGTCAGCTTGTGGGATATATTATTTTGGACTTAAAAAAAGAAAAATTAACAGTAAAAGAATTTGTCAATAAAATAGAAAATTTAATAATTAATTCTTTGAAAGAAGTAGGGATTAGCGCTTATAAACATCCTGATTTTGTTGGTGTTTGGGCAAAAAACAAAAAAATAGCTTCTATTGGTATCGCAATTAAAAAGGGAATCACGATGCATGGCTTTGCGATTAATGTTAATAATAATCTTGAGGGATTAAAAAAGATTAATCCGTGTGGAATGGATGCAGAAGATTTTTCGTCTTTAAAAAAGCTTACAGAGCAGAATATTTCTATTGAAATTATGCGGGAATTAATCACAAAAGAATTTAAAAATATGAGTTGCTAATTAACCCGAGTCGCCAATTAGCCGAAACCGTCATCCTTCGCTTCGCTCAGGATGACCTTGAAAATTAATGTGTCAAAGCAGTAGCGGTCAAACATTATTAATTAACAATAAATAATGTTAATTAATGATTTCTTAAAAACATAAATATGATAAATTATAAATCAGTTTTACCTGAACTTGAATTAAGGAGCTCTTGAATATGATGGAAGAAGATAAATTTAAAAACCAAACACCTGAACAACTTGAAAACGATAATAAAAATAATATGCTTATTGAGCTTTTAAAAAGATCAACGGCAATTTATAATCACGTTATACAGGGTAAAATGCTTGACGCTAATGATATTCAAAAAATAGACAACGTCTTTTTATCTCTTTTAGCGCTTAATGAAAGAAATTATTTTGAAAATGCCATACAAAAAAAAGAGCTGGAAAAAGATAAATTTGAATCCTATCTTAAAATGAGGCATAAATTTATACTCAAACAGCTTGAAATAATGCTTAAAGATTTGGAAACAAAACTATTTGAAAGCAGAAACAAATCAGAACAAAATAAAAAAATTAAAGAGTGAAAGAATGCAAAGGCTTTGATTTAGACCAATCAATGGCGGGGGTTTTACCTGCGCATAGGGCGACGTGGGTTATAAATATCAGCTTTATATAGTGTTTTATTCAAAAAGCTCTTTAATCTTCATTTTAATTTCATTTTGATCCAGCTCATTTGTATGAGCGTTTAAATCAAGAGCAAGCTGTAAAAATTTTGCCGCTTCAACTTTATTACCCTGAAGCGCAAAGGCTCTTCCCAGGTTATAATGAGCAAGAGCATATCTATTATTGCATTCAACGGCTTTTGCAAGGTTGTCAACAGCTTTTTCGACGTATCCAAGATTGTCAAGATAAATAACGCCAAGATTGTTGTAAGCAATGTCGTAATTTGGATCAAGACTTATTGCCTTGTCATATTCACGCACGGCATCTTCTGTCATTCCTTTGCCCCACAACAAAAAACCAAGATTGCAATGGATTCTTGCGTTGCCTGGAGCGAGTTCAAGCGCAATTCGATATGTATTCAGGGCGTTTGTAAAATCTCCTTTGTCGTAATACGCGCTTCCAAGACTTAAATAAATGTCAATATCTGTCGGATTCAATATAGTTGCGCTTTGATACGCGCTTATTGCGGCATCATAATTTTCTTTGGATTCATGAAAAATGTACCCTAACGTCTGAGCTATAATACTTGTCCAGTTTTGATTCGGGTTAAGAGCAATTGCGGTTTGATAATGAGAAACCGCATTTTTAATATCACCTTTTAAATAATAAATATTTGCCACATTGCTATGGAATATCGCATCATTAGGGTTCATTTCAATGAGTTTTTTGTAAATTTCAACTGCGCTGACATAATCTCCCTGCTCTTCAAACATCAGACAAAGCAGTTTATGGGCTGACATATTCATCGGATCAAGCCATATTGCCATTCTATATTCATTTAAGGCGTCATTAACTCTGCCTTCAAACCTGTAAGCGTTTCCAAGCCATAAATATAACGGCACAAACCTCGGCGCTTCTTCTATTGCCTCTGAATATAATTTTATTGCCTCGTTTATCTTCATTGTTTTCTCAAAGTAATATCCCTTAAGAAATACAGGCAAAAATTTTATTGAAATCATTTTTATCAGGGCTTCTTTACGGGCATATTTGTCAAAAGGCAGTTTTATCAACGCTTGTAAAAGATGAAAGTATGAAATTAATTTTGTATCCCAGGATCGGGACTTTGAAAGTTTTGAAAGTATATAATACATGTAATGAGCTCGTGAATTCTTCATTCCTCCATACTCAAGGGATTTTTCAAGATAATTCATAGCTTCTGTGTGACGATTTTTTCTTGATAAAATTTTTGTAAGCATTAAATACGAATTATAATGTTTTTCATCGTATTCAATTGCAATTACGAGATGATTTTGAGCTTTTTCAAAATTTCCCTTGCAATAAAAAGCCACTCCGAGCTTATAATGAAGCTCCGCTGAGTCAAGGTCTGATTCCAGAGCAATTTGATATTCGTTTATCGCTTCGTCAAGGTACTGTTTAGGCTGGTAAACATCGATATGCTTTTCAAAATACAAATCGCCAAGTCTAACATGTAAATCGTAATTTGTGGGGTCCTGTTTAATTGCAGACTGACAAATCTCAATTGCTTTTGAGATATTTCCGTCTTTTTGCATTTTATTTATTTTGCTGGTTAAATCCTTAATGTTGGATTTTTCGTCGATTTTATTCATCCGTTAATTCACTCAAGAGTAGATTTTAGACTATTTTTTTATTATAACCTAATATTTTAATTTATTCTTTAATTTAATTATTATACTCAAATAAAAATAAATTTCGGATTTTTGTTAAATTGTTTTTGTTGTGTTTAGTTAAGTTAATTTTGTAGATTAGATATATACAGACCGATAATATTTTTTATGTAAAAAGCGAAGAAAAAATAAAAAGTAAGCATTTGTAAGCAAGGGGGTTCGGGGGCTTGCCCCTGACAGTCTTGTCCCCTTGGGGTTCAGTTTTTCTTTTCTTTGCTTCGTTTCTTTTCTTTTTGCGTTCAAAAAGAAAAGAAATGAAGAAACGGTAAGTATTGTATTGCATGCTGGAAAGACCCTAAAACAAGTTCAGGGTGACGATTTTCACGTTAATTAAAAAATACATAAAAAATATTATCGGTCTATATTTTAAATTTTTTTTAAAAAAGTTCTATGCTTCAATGAATTGTTTTTCAATACTCAACATGGAACTTAAGGATTGGTCTTCAATATCAGCTTTGGTTGATGATGATTCAGAAGGATAATCTCTTATAGGTTGAATTTCCAAATGATCAACAGGGAAATTATTATCGGTTTCTTTTGCTTTCGGTGGTGGTGTGGTACTTGCCGGCGGCGGCGTGGTACTTGCCGGTGGTGGAGTGGTACTTGCCGTCGGTGGTGTAGTACTTGCCGGCGGCGGCGTGGTACTTGTCGGCGCTGGTGTGGTATTTGTCGATGATGGATTTACGCTTGCCGGCGCTAGCGGTGTTGAGCTAACCGGTGATTCTGTTGTTGAGTTTTTATTGAAAAGATTTGATAACATTTTAAACATCATCATTAACATCAACATGGAAATCAACATTTGCATTAAATTCTGCGCAAACATTCCATTTTGCATATTTCCTGTTTGATTAGGATTTTGCGTTGCCGGCATCATGCCTGGTTGTTGGTAAGGATTTATGCCTGATTGCTGACAAGGCGTCATTCCTGTATTATTATTGAAAGTTCCAATATTAGGCGCAATAAAGAAGTTATTAACTATATTATTGCCGCCTGAAGCAGATTGCGGATAAGACATCATCCCTATGCCTGTCATCATGTCAGGTTGTTGATAAGGCATCATCATATTAGGTTGAGCATAAGAAAAACCGTACAATCTATCTCCTCCAATATAGTTAATAAACTGCAATTTTAAATCACTGCATAATTAAAAAATCAGGACATAATTTTATAGCTGCATAATAATAAATAAAACGTAAGTCTGTTATGTCTCTAAATTACTCTTCTTATACATATTAAAAATATATTTTTATACTATTTGCTAAAATTTAGATTTAAATATCAAAATTTTTACAAAAGTTAACAAAAATCCAAAAATGTATTGTATTTTGAATAAGTTTTCAGGAATTTATAAAAAGTTGTTTTTACAAAAATTATATTTTTATTTCCTCATTTCTTTTTAAGATCACAAACAAAAAATTTTCAAGTCTTATTAACTTTTGCCGAACGAGCAAAGCGAGTGAGGCAAAAAAATAACAAAAGCCCCTTCCCTTCAAAGGGAAGGGGTTGGGGTTGGGTAGATAAAAACACGAAAACTTTTTGTTACCTGCTTAATGACTTAATTTTGTTTTAACTCCTTCAAAAAATACTTTTTTTCTGGCGTTTTCATCTTGTCTTTTTTCATAAGTGTCAAGATCATTCATTATTTCATCGGATTCTTTATTATAATTATCTTTGTAAAGAATTATCTGATTGGAAGAATTACCCGTTTCTTCCATTAATTTTTTGGCGGCGTCACTCATTTTTTCTTTCTCTTTTTTCTCTTCTTCTTTTTTACGATACATTTTTTCTATCTGTTCCAGTCTTTCAAGTCTTTCTTTCTGGAAAGAGTAAGTCTTAAGTTCAGCCGCCATTAATTTGCTTTTTAAAACAACTATTTCAACTCTTCTATTGGCTTTTTTCCCTTCTTCCGTACCATTTGACGCCACAGGTCTGCTGTCTGCGTAGCCTACCGCTACAAATCTGTTTTTATCTATTCCTGCGGCATTTATTAAATACCGCACAACAGAAGAAGCTCGATAAGAAGATAATTCCCAGTTAGACGGAAACATTGCAGAATTCATTTGTTCATTATCTGTATGCCCTTCTATTCTTATAAGATTAAAAGGAAAATTTTCCTTTATTGTCAGACCTATTTTTTTTACTGTTTCTAAAGATTCTTTTCTTAATTCTGATGTTGAAGAATCAAAGAAAATATTTCCCACCATTGTAATTACAATTCCGCGCTCTGTTACTTCTGTTTTCACGCCTTTTATTTCATCGATATGTTCAAACTTAAGCTTGTCCTGAAGCAATTGATAATGTTTTTCCTCTTCTTTTGCGGCAACTGCATCAAGAATTGGAGGAACAACCTGATTCTTTTCTTCATTTCCTTCAAACATGCTTTGACCTTTATTATCCATAACCCCTTCATTGCCCTGTAAAATTGTAGGAGTATGAGAAAACGCCTTTTGTAAAGATGATCTGAAATCTTTAAATTTTGCAAGGTCTATTTGCGATAAAGCATAAAGCACAACAAATGTCGCAAATAGGAGAGTGATAAAATCAGCATAAGAAACCAGCCATCGTTCAAGATTTTCGTGTTCTTCCGCATGTTTTTTCTTTCTACTCATTTATAAAAAAATCCAAAAATTAATTAAATTAAGCCGGAACTTTTTCTGAAGCCCCGCCTTTAGGCGCTCCTTCAGTGTCTAAAATGAAAGCGTTAAGTTTTCTTTCGATTAAAGCGGGGCTTTCTCCCGCTTGTATTGATAAAATTCCTTCTATCATCATTTCTTTTGCAACAAAAGATTTTTGATCTTTAAATTTGATTTTTGTTCCAAGCGGTATACAAAAAAGGTTAGCAAACCCTACGCCGTAAACCGTAGCAACGAATGCCACCGCAATTCCCGCTCCAAGACTGGAAGGATCGGCAAGATTTCCCATAACCTGAATAAGACCGAGAACCGCTCCGATAATCCCTATGGTTGGAGCTAAACCTCCTGCTGTTTCCCAAACTTTAGCCGCTCCTTTTGAGGCTTCTTCCATCTGAGCAACCTGGGTTTCCAAAAGGTCTTTTACAAGCTTAGGATCAGCTCCGTCGGCAACTGCCTCAAGTCCAAGTGTAATCAGAGGATCACTTGCGTTTTTAGCTTCTTTTTCAAGAGCGATAACACCTTCTTTTCTTGCTTTTGTCGCATATTTTACAAGTTCGGTTATTATTTCCTTAAAATCAATTTTTTGGTCAAAATAGACTCTTTGAAGAGCTGTTATTGCGTTTAGCAATTGTTGTTGCGGAAAACTGAGAACAACAGCTCCTATTGTTCCTCCAAATACAATTAATGCGGCTGTAATCTGCACTAATGACGCGGGATTTCCTCCTTCAAGGATTTGTCCGAGAAGTATTGCGCCTATTCCTAATATTGATCCGATTAATGATGTTAAATCCATTTTTTTTCCTATATTTAATTAAATAAACATATATTTTTCTATTTAAGCTTATTATTTAAAACATAGGATCATACACATATATTATTATGTCCATCATTGAAAGAAGCAGGGCAAAGAAAAAATAGCTGCAGTTTAATTAACGCGCATTGCTAATTAGCCGAAACTGTCATCCTGAGCGAAGCGAAAGATCTCATGACATGAATACAACAAGATTCTTCGGGCAAAGCCCTCAGAATGACGAAATTGCAAAGCCTCAAAATGACGAATCCTCATAATTAATGAATCAATACCTTAGCCGTATCCCATTTTTATTATAAAATTTGCCAAAAATAAATATGGATTTATGTAATTCTCTGGAACATATATCCAATGCCACGAGCAGTAAGGATTAATTCAGGATTTGCCGGATCAACTTCAAGCTTTGATCTTAACCTGCTTATATGAACATCCACAACTCTGGTATCAATTCTGTGATCGGCAGGATATGACCAAACATATTGTAAAATTTCATTTCTGGAAAACGGTTGTCCGGAATTTCCCACAAGTAATTCCAATAAACTAAATTCCATGCCTGTTAATCTTATACGTTCGTTTTTTCTGAAAACCTGTCTTCTACTTGTATCAATCCTAAGAGCGCCGGTTGTAATAACATTTTTGGTAACTTTTCCGCCCACTGTATCAGTTTTTTGATTTATTCTTCTTAAAACAGCCTTAACTCTTGCTTCAAGCTCCTTCGGACTGAATGGCTTAATCACATAGTCATCTGCGCCAAGCTCAAGTCCCGTAATTCTTTCTGAAACATCTCCAAGAGCTGTTAGTATAATTATAGGGGTATCCGCATTTTTTCTGATTTCTCTTGTAACTCCGTATCCGTCAAGTTTCGGCATCATTACATCAAGGACTACCAGATCAGGATTATGTTTTTGATAAGCCTCTATCGCTTCTTCACCGTCTGCTGCGGTTATAACTTCATATCCGGCTAATTTAAGCCTGGTTTCTAAAATTCTTCTAATACTTGCCTCATCATCTACTACAAGTATTCGCTCACTATCCTGAAATTCAATTTGAGGGTCATTATTTTGTGTCATATTTTTTTTTACCCTTTTTTAGACAATAACTATAATTATTACATTAAAATTGATTTTATACTTTTATTTTAACTACATTTAAATTAATTGTATTTAGCTTGTTTATAAAGTATAAAGCAATTTATTTTTTATTATGTAGTTTATTTAAGAATTAATAAGTATTTTAACATAAAACATTTTAATTTAAACAAGTTTTTTAAAAAACTATTTTTTATATATTCCGTTAATTTGTTAAAAATCTGATATTTACAGCCCGCGCCGCCCTGCGGGCGGCGCGGGCTGAGTAAGAATATTGTGGAGGTTTAGGCGAAGCCTAAACCTCCACAAATTAAAGATTTACAAAAAACTATTTTTTATATAATCAATTATAATATATTTAAAATATACCGCTCCTAAAATGAATTTAGGATTTTAACTTAAAACGCCAGGAGCGGTATGGCGAAGCGGGAGTGTGTTTTCGGTAAAATCCGGCTTTGCCGGTTTTTCCGAAAATTAAACTCATTCTAGTATAGAAAAAAGGTATTGATAATTGAAGCTCACCATAAAAGAAATTTTGCAAATAACAAATGGAAATTTAATTACAGGCAAGGATTTATCCGCAAAATTTCACATTTCAACTGATACAAGAACAATTTTAAACGATGATATTTTTCTTCCGCTTGTAGGAGAAAACTTTGACGGTCATAATTTTATAAATAAAGCCCTTGAACGAGGCTGTATTGCTTATATTACCGAGAAAAACGAGCCTCCCTCAACTTCCGCCGATTTTATTATTTCGGTTAAAAATACGATTGAAGCCTATTTAAGCATAGCTCGTTTTGTCAGAAGAAAAATTAATCCTAAAGTAATTGCCGTTACCGGCAGTTCAGGGAAAACTACGGTGAAAGAGTTTATTTACGCTGTTTTATCCACTTCTTTTAATGCTCACAAGTCATTATTAAATCATAATAATGAAATCGGACTTTGTCAGACAATTTTGTCCATGCCTGAATCAACTGATTTTGCCGTTATAGAAATGGGAATGAGAGGCTTAGGAGAAATAGAACTGCTTTCTAAATATGCAGAGCCTGATATTGCGGTAATTACAAATGTCGGAAGAGCTCATTTAGGAAGACTTAAGTCTATTGAAAATATTGCGGCGGCAAAATGTGAAATTACGGCGCATTTAAAAAAATCCGGTGTTTTTCTGGCTTTTGATGATGATTTAATCAAAAAAACAAGTAATTGGCAGGGTAAAACAATTTTTTACGGTAAAGAATATGAACTAACCTGCTGTGAAGAAAATTTAACAGGCTTTATTTATAAAGGCGAAGAATATAAAATTCCCGTTATGGGCGAATATAATGTTATTAATGCTATTGCAGCTATTGAAACCGGTAAGATTGCTGATATCAGTTATGAAAATATAAAAAAAGGACTTTTAAATTATATGCCGGTGGGAGATAGAGGAAAAATAATAAAATTAACCAATGGAATTAAGTTAATAGTTGATTGCTATAATGCAAATCCGGATTCCTTAAAAGCTTCTATAAATTCTGTAATGCAAGCTTATAAAAATTCAAAAGTTGTTCTTGTACTTGGTGATATGGCGGAATTGGGCGATCAGGAACAAGGGCTTCACAGGGAAACAGGAACTTTTATTTCGCAATATCCTGTTTATTCTTTGATAACAGTAGGTGAAAAAGCTAAATTTATTGCAGAATCTGTAAAAGATACAAATATAAAGGTTAATTCTTTTTTAACAAATACTGAAGCGGCTAATTTTTTGCTTAATAATCTTGAAAAGGATAGTGTTTTATTTTTTAAAGCGTCAAGGTGTATGAAATTTGAAGAAATTTCAAATATACTTCTTGCAAAATCGCATTTTTAAAAAGTTTTCGTTAATTTGTTAAAAAGCTAATATCTACAGCCCGCGCCGCCCTGCGGGCGGCGCGGGCTAGGTAAGGGTATAGATGGCGTTTCGGCGAAGCCGAAACGCCATCAAAAACAATCTATAGCCCCCTCTCCCTATCAGGGAGAGGGGGTTGGGGGTGAGGGTTCTTATTAAATTCCAAAAAACTTTTACATATCACTATAATAGAGCAACTCAAGTTAATTAACTTTTTTGAACATCATAAAGCTTTTGCGGGGAATTTCTATTTGAGGTTTTATAATTCCGTCTGATTCAACAGTTCTCTCTTCTCCAAGTTTAGGATTATCCATCGCTGAACCGTCGCCGCCATATTCTTTATCATTGCTGCAAACTATCATTTGCCATTTTCCTGCCGGAAATTTCATTCCATATTTATCATTTCCGTCAAATTGCCGATCCCCGAAATTTGCAATAGAAAAAATTTCATTGCCTTTATCATAAGCATGTATAGCAAGAACTTTTGCTTTATTGTTTACCCGGGACGGATGCTCATTATCAGCAACTTTCCCATTCTGCAAAGCAGTATTTGTTTTTGCAATTTCAGCCAGTTTTTTAAGATACTTATCCGCTTTTTCCATTTTTAATTTATATGAATCGCTGTATTTGTTTTCTAAAGTGGAAAATTTTGAGTCTATAAAAGATTTTTCGCCTGTATTATACCCCTTTTCATTTTTGACAGGAAGGTCTTCAGGGTCAATTTCAAATTTTCTGAAAAATCTGAACGGCGTTAAATCAATATTATTCTGGAAAATCATTTTAGGTCCAGGCGTTCCAAATACTACGCCGTTTCCTATAAAAACACTTTTTACCCCATCATTAAACACTTTTTCAAAATTTTCTTTTTTCAAATTTTCATGTTTACTAAGGTCAATTTGTATTCCTTTATTAATTAATACATTGGATTCCAGCTCATTTATAACTTTATCGCTGAATTCCCGTGTAACGTTTCCGTTATCTCCCCAAATTTTTACCATCTCGCCGTTAACTTCAGTTTCTCCGTTTTTATTCATACAGGTGTACGCTGTACACATTCTTTGCGCCAATTGCTCGCCTATCTGCCAGTTTCTTCCCTGTTTAAAATTCTGCGGATTTTCCACTTTATCTCTAAAATTAAGCTTATCTTCAACAAATTTTGTGATAAGCCCTGTGCCGTCGTGATTTCCTTTTTCGTCATGGCTCATTATGTAATGCACTATTTTTGATCCGGCGTCATCTCTTACAAAAGTAAACAAATTATTCATATCTTGAGAAAAAACATTGCCTATACAAGGCTCCCATCGTCCGATTAAAGAGCCGGCAAGGGCATGATGAAACTCAAATCCCCATTTTGAATCAAATCCCAAGTGATTAAGATGACTTCTTCCGGTCATTATAAATTCAATATTTTTATCATGAGTTTCTTCCGAATTATTTTTATATTGCTCTTCAAGACCGTTTGTTACAGCGTTCCATCTTCTTCCGTCTTCGGCGATAAGAACAGCGTCGGGGAAATGGTGATTAGCTTCTGCCGCTATTTGTTTCATCGTGCTGTCAGAGCCCATTTGGCTTGTCATGTCGGCTCTTAGTCCATCAGCTCCCATTCTAAGCCAATTTAAAGCCATATTTGTTACATAATCTCTTGGATACCTGTTATCGCCTTTTTCCAGGAAGAATTGATCTCCCCAGCCGGTACTTCCTGCTGTATAAGGACCTGCCGCAGAAAGATAATTGCCGTCGGGACCAATATGGTTCGGAACAAAGTCTACAATTACCGACAGGTCATTTTTATGGCAATAATCAATTAACTTCTTGAAATTTTTTGCTCCGCCGTAATCTTCTCTGGTCGCAAATTTGTTTACGCCGTCATAACCCCAGTTATAACCTTTAATTTTGCCGTCTTCCTCCCATGTGTTTATGTTTTCAAGCGGCATTATTTCTATTGAGTTATAGCCAAGCTCTTTGATTTTTTTAATTGCGCTGTTCCCGTTTTCATCTTCTTTTATGGCGGCTTCAAAGGTCCCTTCTTTTGTTAAAGCGCCTATATGAGCTTCATAAATTACCGCCGCCGATAAAGGAGTAAATTTTATATTTTTACCGTTTATTTCCTGATTTACTCTTTCATCCCGAACGATTCTCGAGGGATTTTTCAGCCATTCAGCGTCTTTAATGTGTTCATAAGCGTTATCAGTAACCACAGACCAGCCGGAAATGCGGGGCTGCTTCATTGAATACGGATCAGGAACTCTTATTTGAGCGCCGTTACTTTTTGTGATTTGAAAACAGTATTGATTTCCCGGCTTTATGCCTTCAGGAACTTGAGCTGAAAAAACTCCAGGGCTGTCGCAGTATCTGTATTTATTTCTTTCAGAGCTCATTTCGATTGTTTTTATGTCAAGGTCTTTTGTGTCTTTATGAAGTTTTAACAGATTTTTGCCTTGATATATCAAAACTTCAACTTTTTTCGCATCAGGAAAAGTATATAATTTAAAGGAAGTTTCTCCGGTTTTTTCGTTATGAACCGCTCCCCAGCTTTCGTGTTCTTCTTTAGTCCGACCAAAGTTTATTTTTGCCGGTTTTATGGAATTCATGTAATATGCTTTTAATGTTGAATTAGACGGCATGATTTCGGGTTGTAATTTTACAATTTCTTTATTGAGAACAGAATTTCCCCTGAAAGAAGTTTGGTTTTTATAGGTGTTAAAAGGTAACAGGCAATTATTTTTGTCTGAAATATTCATAAATATGCTATAACTCCCGAATTTTTTTAAAATAATATTACTTTGTTTTACATTTAAAGCTTCTGATGAAATTAAATTAACAGGAGTTTGTAATTTATTTAACAAAAATTTATAAACCAAATAAATTTTCGTTATACTGCTTGCAAAATGAATTTTGGTTTTGGATCAGTATAGTTTATAAATTTCTTTATATTATCTTTATTTCTAAAATAAAATTATTTTGATATGCTTATAAAAATAGAAATTCATTTATTGGCGCCTCTAAAAACTCAATTTTTTGAAATTTTCATGAAATTTGGTTGGGGTTTGGTGTAGGGTTGCGAAGCAGTCGGTACTGTCCGCATTTCGCAACGAAGCCCCTACCCACAAACTTCTCCCCCCTTTGAAGGGGGGCAGGGGGTAGATATAAACAATAAAATTCTTTTGTTTTTAGAGGCGCCCTTATGTTACAGTCTGGATACAGGTTTATTTTAAGAAAAACAGGTTCAATAAAATGTGCGGAATCGTAGGATGTATAGGTCAACAAAATTTAATCCCTTTTTTGCTTGAAAGTTTGGAAAAACTTGAATATAGAGGATATGATTCTGCGGGTATAGCAGTTCATAACGGAGATAATATCGAAATTTACAAAGCCCAGGGCAAGCTTGAAAACTTAAAGAATCTTTTAAATGATACGTTTAAAAACGATAAAAACTTAAAATCCGGCATAGGACACATTAGATGGGCAACTCACGGCGCGCCGAATCAAATTAACGCTCATCCCCATTCAAGTTTTGAAGAAAAAGTTTCTATTGTTCACAACGGAATTATAGAAAATTATAAAGAATTAAAAAAAGAACTTACTGAAAAGGGATTTGAGTTTAAATCTCAGACAGATACGGAAGTTATAGCTCATTTGCTGGAAGACTGCATTAAAGACGAAAATAATTACTCTAATGCAATAAGAACAGCGTTAAAAAAACTGGATGGAGCTTATGCTCTGGGCATTATTTTTAAGGATAATCCTGAAATTCTTTATGCCGCAAGAAAATGCGCTCCATTAATTCTTGGGGTAGGCGAAGACAGTAATTTTATAGCAAGCGATGTGCCTGCTTTGCTCGATTATACAAAACGGGTAATTTATCTTGAAGACAATCAAATTGCTGTAATAAAAGGTTCTTCATACCAAATTATGGACATTGACGGTAATATTCTTGACAAAAAACCTGAAATTCTCCCTTGGGAACCCGTTACCATTAGTAAAATGGGTTATAAACATTTTATGCTTAAGGAAATTCATGAGCAGCCGGATGTTATAAGGCAGACACTTTTTGACAAGCTACACACTGTTTCAGACCCACTAGTTTTGAAAGAGGTTAAATTAACCAAGGAAACCCTTGAGCAACTTGACAGAATTCAGATTATAGCTTGCGGAACTTCTCTGCATGCGGCTCTTGTCGGGAAATATCTTATAGAAGAATTTACGGGAATACCTGTTGATGTTGAAGCTTCCAGCGAATATATTTATAAAAGAACTGTTATAAGCAAAAATTCCATAACTATAGGGGTTTCTCAGTCAGGCGAAACTGCCGATACGCTTACAGCAATCCGTCAGGCAAAAGATAATGGCTCACATGTTCTTGTTATAACGAACAGACCTGATTCTACAATGGCAAGGCAAGCTGATAGCATGATTCCTGTTAATGCCGGTTTTGAAGTCAGCGTTGCGGCGACAAAATCTTATTCAGCGCAGCTAATGGCGTTTTATCTGCTTGCGATTTATCTGGCAGAAGTCAAGAATACCTTGTCGGAAGAATATATAGAAGATTTAAAAAAAGAACTTATACAATTGCCTCAAAAAATCGAAATGATTTTAAGCAATAAGGATAAAATCCAGGATTGCGCTGTGAAATTCCATAATACAAAGAACTTTATCTATATTGCCCGTGGAATCAATTATCCTGTAGCGCTTGAAGGAGCTTTAAAGCTTAAAGAAATAAGTTATATAAACGCAACAGGGTATCCGGCAGGCGAATTAAAGCATGGTCCAATTGCAATGCTTGATGAAACAATCCCGGTGCTTGCAATATTAGTGCCTGGCAAGGTTTACGAAAAGGTTTTATCAAACAGCGAAGAGTCAAAGGCAAGAAATGCAAACATGATTGCAGTTACTTCAGAAGATAATGAACATTTAGAAGCTGTTTTTGATTATATAATAACAATTCCACGAACAAATGAGGTGTTTTCTCCGATTTTGACAACAATCCCTCTTCAGCTTCTGGCGTATTATATAGCGGAATTTTTAGGCAAAGACATCGACCAGCCAAGAAACCTTGCCAAATCTGTTACTGTAGAATAATTATACCAATCAATTTAAAAAACCGGTAAATAAAAAAGATGGTTTTTATAAATCCTTAATTAACTTGAATTGCTAAATAAATAATTTTATATTTGGCGTAGCGGCTGGCAAAACCAGCCGCTACGCCTTCTTAAGGCATGCGGCTCGCAGGCAAAGCCTGCGAGCCGCATAAAAAATTAAAATAAAATTTCAATCTATTTCAGCGTTTCAACTAATTAGCAATTCGAGTTAATTAGCGGGTGTTTTGATGCGCAAGCGGGAGTTTTAACTCATTCATGCGGCGAAGGCAAAACACCCGCTCTACCTTTACTCAGCCCGCGCCGCTCGCAGGGCGGCGCGGGCTGTAAATATTAGTTTTTTTACCAATTAACGAAAACTTATTAATTTTGTAAAAACACATCGGGATTGGTTTTTTTAACGTCTTCTATAAAACTTTTTGCCATATTTACAGGTACGGCAAAGCCTATTCCAATATTTGATTTGTT
>JAKLDH010000024.1 GCA_022703625.1 Cyanobacteriota bacterium
GGCTCGCAGGCAAAGCCTGCGAGCCGCATAAAAAATTAAAATAAAATTTCAATCTATTTCAGCGTTTCGACTAATTAGCAATTCGAGTTAATTAAGGATTTACAAAAACCATCTTTTTTATTTAACGATTTTTTAAATTGATTGGTATATTATGCGCTTAATTTGTAAAATTTTATTTCAATTTTTCTCTAAATTTTGATTAAAACTAAATAAATAAAATAAACTCTCCGATTAATTAAATATACATGAGTAAAAGCTAAAGTCGTTTAATATAATCCGAAGAATCTCCTGATTTTGAGAATTGGTTGCGATCCTTCGCTTTGCTCAGGATGACCAATTTGCCTATTTAGCAATAATGTAAACAGATTAATGACTTTTATTATAAGTAAGGATTTAATTACTATGGAACAGAAAAAAACTGCTAACGAAAATTTATTCTCAAAAGCCTACAAAACATTTTTTTTTACTGATAAAGAAAAAGAACTTTTGGATAAAGGGCTAAAAACCAACGAGATCCTTGATAAAAATAATGGGATTTTTAATGTTTCAGAAAGCCCCGTCTTTAATTTTAACGGGAAAGATAATATTTTTAAAAATAAAACAGTATTAAATTCATCAATAGAAACCGGTAAAAAACAAAACTTGTCCCTAACTTCAAATATATTTGACGCTCAATTTTTTAAAAACTTAAGATTAAATAAAGGTGAACCTTCTCCCCAGTTAGGGAATAATTTTGATCAAATCGGTTAGACAGCAACTTCTTCAATAGCTTCTTCCATTTCGTCAATAACGAGTTGAGCGGCAGAAACTCTGTCTTTGGCTGAAGTTATTGGTCTTCCCACAACAAGAAAATCAACTTTAGCTTTAATCGCATCTTTAGGAGTTACAACTCTTATTTGGTCATTAACTACCGACCAGGTTGGTCTTATTGCCGGACAAAGAATTATAAAATCTTCTCCGCATGCTTTTTTTATTTTTGGCACATCTGTTGCGCTTGCAATAATTCCGTCCAGCCCTGAAGACTTTGCTATTTTAGCAAGCTGACCAACATAATCATCGATATTACGATTTATTAAAAGTTCTTCAGTAAGGGTTTTTTGTCCGAAACTGGTTAAAATCGTAACGCCAAGAACAGTCGGCTTAGGCAAATTTAAGCTTTTAGCCGTTTCTTTAGAAAGCTTAAGGCAGGTGGAAATCATTTTTGACCCCCCTGTAATATGAACATTAAAAAAAGTTACGCCTTGTTTTATGAGATTTGCGCTGGCTTTAGCAACTGTATTTGGAATGTCATGAAATTTTCCGTCAAAGAAAATTTCTCTGCCTTCATCCTGAATCATTTTAATAATATCGGGTCCGACGCTTGTATACAGCTGTAAACCCACTTTAAACACGCCGACATAATCTTTCAGCTCATAAACAAGTTTCTTTGCCTCTTCCATTGTATTAACATCAAGAGCAAGAACCAGTCTATCTCTTGCGCTTTTGGGCTTTGATATCATTTTTTTTGTTTCTCCAAACATAATTGCCTCAGCATATAATTTTTAAAATTACGCAGATTTATTATAACATTTAAAAAAACGGTTAACAAATATACTAAACGATCAGGGGCTTTCAATACTGTTTTGCAAAAACCAAGTGAAAACGTCACCCTGAACTTGTTTCAGGGTCTTTCCAGATAACATTTATTTGTAATTTAGCTAACTTGAATTGCTAAATAAATAATTTTATATTTGGCGTAGCGGCTGGCTTCGCCAGCCGCTACGCCGTTTTAAGGGTATGCGGCTCGCAGGCTTTGCCTGCGAGCCGCATAAAAAATTAAAATAAAATTTCAATCTATTTCAGCGTTTCGACTAATTAGCAATTCGAGTTAGCTATACCAATCAATTTAAAAAACTGTTAAATAAAAAAGAGGGTTTTTATAAATCCTTAATTGGCGGGTGTTTCGGCGAAGCCGAAACACCCGCCATACCCTTTACTCAGCCCGCGCCGCCCGTAGGGCGGCGCGGGCTGTAAATATCAGCTTTTTAACAAATTAACGAAAACTTATTTGGATTGGTATAATTTATCAAAAAATATTACTTGTTTGATTTAAAACTTTTTTTAAATATTTGCCGGTATAAGAATTTTCTGCTTTGGCAACAATTTCAGGAGTTCCCTGAACAACGATTTCTCCTCCTAAATCCCCGCCTTCGGGTCCTAAATCTATTACCCAGTCGGAAACTTTTATTATATCCAGATTATGCTCAATAACCACGATTGTATTGCCTGAATCCGCCAGTTTATCCAAAATTTCCACAAGTTTTGAAAGATCATGCCAATGTAAACCCACAGAAGGCTCATCAAGAAGATAAAGGGTTTTTCCTGTACTGCGTTTATTAAGCTCAGTAGCGAGTTTTACTCTTTGAGCTTCTCCCCCTGAAAGAGTAGTTGCGCTCTGACCAAGTTTTATGTAGTCCAAGCCGACTTCATGCAAGGTTTTTAACCTTGATGCAATTTTAGGAATGTTTTTGAAAAACTCGTAACCCTCTTCCACAGTCATTTCCAGAACATCGGAAATTGATTTGCCTTTATACTTAACTTCAAGGGTTTCTCTGTTGTATCTTGCGCCTTTACAGACCTCGCACGGAACGTAAACATCCGGCAGGAAGTTCATTTCAATTTTAATTATGCCATCTCCTTTACAGGATTCGCATCTTCCGCCCTTTACGTTGAAGCTGAACCGTCCCTGCTCGTAACCTCGTAGTTTTGCTTCGTTTGTTAAGGCAAATAGCTGTCTTATATGGTCAAAAGTCCCTGTGTATGTGGCTGGATTGCTTCTCGGAGTTCTGCCGATAGGCGATTGGTCTATGTCTATAATTTTGTCGACGTTTTCAAGCCCTGTTATTTCTCGTACTCCCTGCGGTTTAGGGTTGTTTCTTCCCAGATGATGCTTTAGATAAGGCTGTAATATGTCAAAAATCAAGGATGATTTGCCTGATCCGCTTACTCCTGTTATTGAAACAAACTTGCCCAACGGAATTTCAACGTTTAAATTCTTTAAATTGTTTCTATGAGCATTTATAATCTCAATTTTTTTTCCCGAGCCTTCTCTTCTTTTTTTAGGAATTTTTATTGATTTTGCGCCTCTTAAATACTGCCCTGTAAGTGATTTTTTGACTTCCTCAATATCTTCAGGAGTTCCCTGAGCGACAATTTCTCCGCCATGACAACCTGCTCCGGGTCCAATATCAACTACCCAGTCCGCATTTCTGATGATTTCTTCGTCATGTTCAACCACTATAAGCGTATTTCCCAGATTTCTAAGCTTTAAAAGAGTGTTTAAAAGCTGTTGATTGTTCAATTGATGGAGTCCTATGCTTGGTTCATCAAGCACATAAAGCACTCCGGCAAGCCCTGAGCCTATTTGCGTTGCCAGCCTGATTCTTTGAGCTTCTCCGCCTGATAAAGTTCCGGCTTTTCTTGCAAGCGTAAGATAATTTAAGCCTACATCCAGAAGGAACCTTAATCTTTCTCTAATTTCGCTTAAAAGTTGTTTTACTATCGACATTTGATATTCTGAAAGCGATAAAAACAACGATGAAATGTAATCATAAGCTTGATTTATAGGCATATCGCAAACATCAGCAATGGATTTGTCCTGAATTTTGACCGCTAAAGAAAACGGCTTAAGTCTTTTGCCTTTACATTCAGGGCAATCCGTAAAATCCATGTATTTTTCGACTTCTTCTCTGACTTTATCTGACGATGAATCGTCATAACGTCTTTTTAAATAGGGGATAATACCTTCATACTTAGCTCTATAAGATTTTCTGAATGTTTTTTTGAAATCCTGATGGCTTAACATAAGCCCTTCGCCCTTGCTGCCGTAGAGAATTATGTTTTTATGCTCTTCTGAAAGTTTCTCGTAAGGCATGTCCATATCAATGAGGTAATGACCGGCAACGGATTTTAAAATGTCCTGATAATAAGGATTTCCGGTTTTAGCCCAGGGGTAAATCGCTCCCTGCTTGAGAGATTTTCTTTCATCAGGGACTATAAGATCAGGGCTGATTTCAAGATGCGCTCCTATTCCGCTGCAATTTTGACATGCGCCGAAAGGACTGTTAAAGCTGAACATCCTTGGGGATAATTCATCAAAACTTAGTTCGCAATGAGCGCAGGATAAATTTTCAGAGAAAATTATTTCTTTTTCTCCAATAATATCAATTAAAACAAGTCCTTCAGATTTTTTTAACGCCGCCTGTACGCTTTCTGCAATTCTTGATCTGACCGATTCCTTTACCATAATTCTGTCTAAAATAACTTCAATATTGTGTTTTTGTGTTTTTGCAATTTTTATTGTATCTTCGTCAAGATTATAAATTTTGTTATCAACCCTTACTCTTATAAAGCCTTCCTGCCGCAGTTCGCTGAAAAGTCCCGAATATTCGCCTTTTCTGCCTCTTATAAGCGGGGATAAAATTTGTATTTTAGTTCCTTCAGGCAAATTTAAAATGCTGTTTACTATCTGGTCAAGGGTTTGAGGCTTTATAACTCTTCCGCATTGAGGACAATGCGGCGTTCCTATCCTTGCATAGAGCAGTCTTAAATGGTCATAGATTTCTGTAACCGTTCCTACAGTTGATCTTGGGTTATTTGTTCCCGCTTTTTGATCAATTGAAATTGCCGGACTTAAACCTTCAATGCTTTCCACATCGGGCTTATCCAGTTGTCCGAGAAACTGTCTTGCGTATGCGCTAAGACTTTCTATATATCTTCTTTGTCCTTCGGCAAATATAGTGTCAAAAGCAAGACTGCTTTTTCCGGAACCGCTTACTCCCGTAAAGACTACAAGTTGATCTTTAGGGATTGCAACGTTTACATTTTTAAGGTTGTGTTGATTTGCTCCACGAACGACAATATTTTCATTTTTCATTTTTCATTAAAGCTATTTTGAGTATATTTAATTAATATTATACTCAAAAACAATTTATTCGAATTGATAATAATACGAGCGCTTTGTTATGGTTAATATGACCGATAATATTTTTTATGTAATCTTTTAATTAACTGCTTAACTTCGCCAAAATCGTCACCCTGAACTTGTTTCAGGGTCTTTCCAGCATGCAATAAATACTTACCGTTTCTTCATTTTCTTTCTTTTTGAACGCAAAAAGAAAGAAAACGAAGCAAAAGAAAGAAAAACTGAACCACAAGGGGACAAGACTGTCAGGGGCAAGCCCCCGAACCCCCTCGTATTCAAATGCATGTTTTTTGCTTTTGTTTTTTTTATTTTTTCTTGGTTTTTTACATAAAAAATATTATCGGCCATAAATTTCAAAAAATTGACTTTTTGCAGGTGCCCTATGCTTGAAATTATTATATAATTCAAAAATACATAATCTAAATTATTATAAAAAGAAAAGAAATTTTTTATGGATATTCAAGGTAAAAATATTTTAATTACCGGCGCAGATGGTTTTATTGGTTCGCATCTGACAGAAATACTTGTCGAAAAAGGAGCTAATGTAAAAGCTTTGGCTTTATATAATTCATTTAACAACTGGGGTTGGCTGGAAAATATTAACTGTTTAAACGAAATAGAAGTTATTTGCGGCGATGTTCGCGATCCCCATTTCATGAAAAAAATTACCAAAAATACGGATATTATTTTTCATCTGGCGGCGTTAATAGCAATCCCGTTTTCTTATACCGCCCCTGACATGTACATTGACACAAATATAAAAGGAACTTTAAACGTATGTCAGGCTGCGCTTGAAAATAACGTTTCAAAACTTATTCATACCTCAACAAGTGAAGTTTATGGAACGGCAAAATATATTCCTATTGACGAAAACCACCCGATTCAACCGCAATCCCCTTATTCCGCAAGTAAAATCGGCGCTGATTCAATAGTTGAAAGTTTTTACAGATCATTTGATTTGCCTGCCTGTATCGCCAGACCTTTTAATGCTTATGGTCCAAGACAATCAGCAAGAGCCGTAATTCCTTCTATTATTATTCAGGCAATGGCAGGAAAAAAAGAAATTAAATTAGGCGATACAAGACCTACAAGAGATTTTAATTATGTAAAAGATACATGCTCAGGACTTGTCAAGCTGGCGGAATCCGATAAAACAGCCGGTGAAACTATAAATATAGGTTCAAATTATGAAATTTCAATCGGTGATTTGTTTAAATTAATAAAATCAATCATGAATTCCGATGTTGAAATAATAAAAGACGAACAAAGAATACGACCGGAAAAAAGCGAAGTTGAGCGTTTATGGTGTGATAACACAAAAATAAAACAGTTTACGGACTTTAATCCTGAACATATCTTGGAAAAAGGGCTTAAGGAAACTATCGACTGGTTTTCAATGCCGGAAAATATGAAAAAATACAAGGAAAACATATACAATGTCTAAAAGAGCTGTTATTCTAGCCGGAGGAAAAGGCGCAAGGTTAAGACCATACACGGTAGTTTTGCCGAAACCGCTAATGCCTATCGGAGATTATCCCGTTTTGGAAGTTATCGTAAAACAGCTTATCAACTGCGGTTTTGATTATCTCACAATGGCTGTTAATCATCAGGCTGATATTATAAAAGCTTTTTTCGGAAACGGAGAAAAATGGAACATTAAAATAGATTACGCGCTTGAAAATAAGCCTCTCAGCACAATGGGTCCACTTAAGCTTATAGATAATCTGCCTGAAAATTTTATTGTTATGAACGGCGATATTTTGACAGACTTAAATTATTCGGATTTTCTTGAACATCATTCTAAAAACCAAAATGCATTTACTGTTTCTACTTTTGCCAAAAGCCTGAAATCAGAATACGGGATTCTGGAAATAAACGAAAATAATGAAATAATACATTTTCAGGAAAAACCTTTTATAAAGCACACTGTAAGCATGGGAGTATATGCTTTAAATAAAAAAGTTCTTGATTTGATACCTTATAATCAAAGTTACGGATTTGATAATATTATGTACGATTTTATCAGGACGGGAAGTTTTGCTTCCGCTAAAAACCACAACGGTTACTGGCTTGATATAGGAAATCCCAATGATTATATGCTGGCGATAGATTTGTTTGAAAATAATAAGGAAATATTTCTGGGAGAAACAATATTATGACAAATTATAATATTCCTATAAACAAAGGAAATTACTCAATGGAAACTCCTGAAAGAGAAGAGCTGTTTGAAAAATACAGAGGAGAAGGTTGGGAAGAAGAATATAAGAATTACAGAAAAAACTGGTCTGAATTGCCTAAAAACTTTCAGGTAGAAGATTATCCTTTACTTGTTGATCTTGAATTATCTACTGTTTGTAATCTTAAATGTCCTATGTGCTATACGATAACGGATGAATTTAAAAGTAAAATTAATTCGGAATTCATGGAATTTGAATTGTTCAAAAAATTAATTGATGAAATAAAGGAAAAAGTTCCTGCAATAAGATTAAGCCTTAGAGGAGAACCGACTTTACACCCTAAATTTAGTGAATGTATCAAATATGCAAAGGAAAAAGGCATAAAAGAAATATCTTTTTTAACTAATGCAAGCAAATTAACGCCTGAATATTTTGAAAAGATTATGTTTTCAGGAGTTGACTGGATAACAATATCTGTTGACGGACTAAATGAAACCTATGAAAATATTAGAAGACCGTTAAAATTTAATGAAACATTGGAAAAAATAAAAAAAATAAAAGCTATAAAGGAAAAACATAATTCAAATAAACCTGTAATAAAAGTTCAGTCTATATGGCTTGCTATAAAAGACAACTATGAAGAGTTTTATGAAACTTTTGCGCCTTATGTCGACCTTATCGCTTTTAATCCGCTTATAGATTATCTCGAAAATGATGAAAATATTGATTACATAGAAAATTTTTCCTGTCCTCAACTTTATCAGAGAATGGTTGTTTGCGCTGACGGATCAGTAAACGCTTGTTCAAATGACGAAAATTCTTTTTACACTGTTGGAAACGCAAATGAAAGCAGTATTTATGAAATATGGCATAATGAAAAATATCAAAAAATAAGAGAGCTTCACAAGCAGGAAAATGGATTTAAAAATTTTGAAATGTGTAAAAAATGCTATATTCCGAGGTTAACAGAGGATAGCAATCCATATAAACTTAAGGACAGAGAGTTTGTAGTAAAAAATTACGTTAACAGGGTTCAAATAATCGGAAAATGAAGATATTAGTTACAGGATCAGCCGGATTTATCGGGAAACACCTTGTTTTTGAATTAGAAAAACAAGGACATGAGATTTTTGCTTTTTCTCAGTCATTAGGAGATGATATTTGCGATAAAAATGCTTTTAATAAATTTCATTCGCAAGGTATAGACGCTGTTTTTCATCTTGCGGGAAAAACGTTTGTGCCTCAAAGCTGGGAAAATCCTCGAGATTTTTACGAGGTTAATATTCTTGGAACCCAGAATGTTCTTGATTTTTGCAGAAAAACACAAGCAAAAATGATTTATATAAGCGCTTATGTTTATGGAATCCCTCAATATCTGCCTATAGATGAAAAACATCCTGTAAACCCCAATAATCCTTATGCTCATTCAAAATATTTAGCAGAAGAACTTTGCCGATTCTATTCGGAAAATTTTGGAGTAAAAACAGTTATACTCAGACCGTTTAATTTGTATGGCGATGGTCAGAAAGAAAATTTTTTAATTCCTTCATTAATCCGGCAACTTAAAGAAAATAATGAAATCATCGTAAAAGACGCTACGCCAAGGCGTGATTATTTGCATATTTCTGATTTTATAAATGCGTGCGTTTTATCGTTAAACTGCCAAAATGCTTTTAATTTATTTAATGTCGGTTCAGGTAAATCGTTTTCAATCAAGGAAATAATTGAAATTATAACAACTTATTCAGACAAAGAACTAAAATGGGAATCACTTGGAGAAAAAAGGCAGGGTGAAATACCTGACACTCAAGCCGATTGCGCCCTATTAATTAATGAGTTAGACTGGAAGCCTCAAAAAGATTTTAAAAATTCAATAATAAATTTAAAGGAAACATTCTTATGAACAAAGATGTTATAGAGGAAATTAAAAAATATCAAATAAGTAAAAAAGCGCCTAAAGATGGACCAACAACAAAATTTTTACATTCGTTGTCCGATTCAATTATTGAAAATGAAAAACAAGGACATCAACTTATTGTAAACGCCATGCCTAAATCAGGTTCATCTTATTTAACGCTTCTGTTATGTACTTTAACAGAGTATCCTGAAGTTATGTTTCATGTCGCCGCGAAAAATACAGAGCCGACAATGTTATATCCTTTTCTTATTGATTTGTATAATAAAAATTATGTTATGCATCACCATTATAAAGCTTCCGATCATAACCTTTTTATGTACAATAAATTCAAATTAAAACCAATTATTTTAACCAGAAATATTTATGATATTGTTTTAAGCTATGTTGATTCGATAAACGCAGGAAAACACGATCCTTTCGGGAGTTGGTTGACGTTTATTCCGCCGGAATTTAAAGCCCGGGATGAAAAGCAACAGTTTAAAATGATGATTGATATGGCGACTCAATGGTATATTATTTTTTATTTAACTTGGTATTATGCAAACAAAATTAATAATAAAATTGAAGTTTTATGGTTAACTTATGAAGAACTTGTAACTGACGGATTAAATACTTTAAAAAAAATATGCGCTTTTTATAAAATTCAAAAAACAGATGCAGAAATTTTAAAACTTTTAGAGCTTATCAATCCAATCCAATCCAATCCAATCCAATCCAATCCAATCCAATCCAATCCAATCCAATCCAATCCAAAATTCGATTTAATAAAGGTTTGATTGGAAGAGGAGAAAAGCTTCTTTCTGAAGAACAAAAAAATATCATTAAGGAAAGAATTTTGTATTATCCAAATATTGATTTTTCGCCAATAGGATTATAAATAAATGCCTAGTTGCAATCAATGCGGCGCTAACTCTTCTTCCTCTCTTTTTATATGCGGATTTCTGTTGAAAGCTTCTTCCATAGAATCGTACATGCCAAATTTTCCGGCTAATTTACACGTCCAGCTCATTCCAAAAGGCTGAATATAAATTTCTTTATTTTTGTTTTCCTTAATTTTTATTTTTCCTAAATCACAAAATCTGAAAATTTTATTATTATAAGTTTTATTATTGAAAATTATCGGTTTATTAATAACAAGTCCATCTGCGTCATAAATTCCCATTTCTTTTGAATTTGTTTTTGAAGGAATTTTTATAACAAATTTATCGCTAATAACGTAAATATCTTCAGATGTAAGATTATAAACAACCCCACAATGTTTTTTAATAGAAAAAATATGACTAACAGGAATATTACCGCATGAAAATAAGCTTATAATCCCAATTAATCCAATTAAAAAGAAAGAAAAACCTATATAAATTTTTTGACTTGCGTTCAAATAATTTTAGCCATTAATTACATTTAACATTGATATAAGAATAAAAGAAAATAAACTTATTTTCAATTAACTTTAAATATGTCTACCTGGCGGATGTTAAATTTTTCTTTTTAACAAAAGACCTAATAAACCGGTTGTTAAATAAATTGCGCTTGCCGGTTCAGGAACAGGATACGGCGCATTTTGGATTATATCAGGCATATAAGAAAAATCGTCGATATTAATGCCGCCCTGATCATATCCCCAGTAAATAACCAATGAATCAATCAAAGATGTATTGTAACTTGCATTGCTTATTAGCTTATAATCTTTTGTTAACGATTCAACATAAGAATACGCTTCTTGTCCGTCAAGCAATCCCAGAATTGTTACATCAAAATCTTTACTTGAGATTGTTCTGATATTAAAACCGCCAAAATAAAAACTTCCATTAGGATCAAGCGCAGAAATACTTGAATATTTTACTTTATCGTCAATATTTTTTAACGCATAAGGTTGTGAATCAGCTTCGTGATTGCTTGTAGTGCCATTTTTTGTATTGTCATAAGCTTCTTCAAAATTCAACCAGTAAAATCCTTCGTAATTATACCCTGGTACACTTGCATCTATTCGATCAGGAAAACTTCCGTCATCAAAATTCATTGTAATAAACGAAGATGCTTTTGCTGACTGTATATTTAATAGCATTATTAAAAATGTTATTATAGCAATTATTTTTTTCATAAATTTGTCCTCAATGATTTTTAAAATAGGATATACTATTTTATATCTTATTTTAAAAGAAAATTATATTCAAGAAGGATTTATAAAAATTATTTTTCCATCTCTTCTTTAAAAAGCTTGTTAATTACGGCGGGATTTGCTTTGCCTTTGGTTTCCTTCATAATTTGTCCCACAAAGAAGCCTATAACCTGTGTTTTTCCTGATTTGTATTTTTCAACTTCGCCGGGATTTTCTTTGATTACCTTTTTTACAGCTTCAAGAATCTGTCCTTCATCAGAAATAACGGTTAAGCCCTGTTCCTCAACTATTTTTTGGGCTGAACCGCCTTTTTCCATAAGAGAAACAATTATTTTTTTTGCAATTGCATTTGATATCGTTCCTTTATCAATCAAATCAATCATTTCAACAAGCGATTCCGGCGTAAGTTTTATGTCATTTAAATTAAGCTTATTTTCCTTAAGATAAGCCGTTATATCTCCCATAAGCCAATTTGCGGCTGATTTTGCGTTATTTGTTAATTTTAATGCGTCGTCAAAAAACTTCGCTGTTTCAATAGAATCAACGATAACGCTTGCGTCATATTCGGAAAGTCCTGTTTTTTCAATATATCTAAGGCGTTTTTCGTCAGGAAGCTCAGGCAGGGTTTCCCTGATTTTATGCACCCATTCGGCGTCAATTTCAAGAATTGGCAGGTCAGGTTCAGGGAAATACCTGTAATCATGGGATTCTTCCTTTGTTCTCATAGAAAGCGTTATGCCCTGATCGTCTTTCCATAAACGGGTTTCCTGTATAATCTTACCGCCGTTCTCTATTTCATAAATTTGTCTGTCAACTTCATATTCAAGTGAACGTTGAAGGGCTTTAAAGCTGTTAAGATTTTTGATTTCAACCTTTGTTCCCAATTCTTTTTGTCCAAACGGTCTTATACTAACGTTTGCATCGCATCGAAGACTGCCTTCCTCAAGGTTGCCGTCGCATACGTCAAGATATTTCACTATATTTCTTAATTTTTCAACATAAAACCTGGCTTCTTCAGGTGAAGAAATATCAGCTTCACTGACAATTTCAAGAAGGGGTACGCCTGTTCTGTTATAGTCAACAAGGCTGTATGAAGCTCCTGATATTCCTGCTGATCCAGCATGCACGAGTTTTCCAGCGTCTTCTTCCATGTGAATCCTGTTAATTCTGATCTTTTTGCCGTTAATCATAATATGCCCATTTTTACAGATTGGCATGTCATATTGTGAAATCTGAATATTTTTAGGTAAATCAGGGTAAAAATAATGCTTTCTGTCAAATTTTGAGTGTTTTGCGATCTCGCAGTTTAATGCAAGCCCTGCAAGAATTGCATATTCCACTACTTTTCTGTTTAAAACCGGAAGCGTACCAGGATATCCCAAGCATACCGGGCAAACCTGCGAATTATGTTCCTGTCCAAATTCTGTAGCGCTGTTGCAGAAAATTTTAGATTTTGTTTTTACCTGAGCATGTACCTCAAGACCAATTACAGTTTCATATTTTATTTTAGTTGTCATAATTTTTTCCTGATTTTATTTAAAATAAATATTTTTATATGAACATTCTTTTAAAAATTTCGTTTCTTGTATATATAATAAAAATCATTAATATATTTACATTTAACGAGTTTTCCTCATTACCCGCAAGAAATTCATGTTAATTATTTTTATCGTTTAGTATAGCATTACATAAGTAATTTTATGATGGCAAGTTCTAATAATTTATTAAAAAAGATATAATAAAATAATATTAATTTTAAATAAAAAAATAAAACATCGCAAATTTTAAAGGAGATTTATTTTATGAATAGAAAATTATTTTTAATGAGTTTATTGTCAACTTCTATTATGTTTTCATGCATATTTTCTGATGCTGTAAAAGCGCAACCAGAAAAAGAAGAACCGTATAAAAAAAGTCCTGCGGATTATTATAAAAAAGACCCCCAAAAATCCCCTTATGAAGATAAAAAAAGAAATCCTGCGGACTATTACAAAGACCCTCAAAAATCTCCATACGAAAATAAAAACAAAAAATACGGCAATCAGCCAAAACCCCAGAATCCATCAGGGGTTAAGCCTCCGTATATGAATGAAAACAGAAATATGGGCAATCAGCCAAACCCCCACAATTCACAAGGCTTTAAGCCTCCCTATATGAATGAAAACAATCCAAATCGTCCAAAAATACAACCGTTGCCTGGTCCGGCTGTTCCGAAATGGGATAAAAGAGAAGACCGTTTTGACAGAAAAGAAAACAAAATGGACAAAAGAGAAGATCATTTTGACCGTATTGAAGACCGTCGGGACAGACGAGAAGACAGAATGGATAAACTTGAAGATATCTATGACAAAAAACATGACGACGGAAAATGGGATAAAATTGAAGACCATTTTGACCGCATAGAAGATCGTCGGGACAGACAAGAAGATATAATGGACAAACGAGAAGATCATTTTGACCGCATTGAAGACCGTCGGGACAGACGAGAAGACATAATGGACAAAAAAGAAGAATTCCTGAAGCAAAATGATGCGGAAGAATTAGACGAAAATATTGAACAGGAATTTTAATTTAGGTAAAAATTTTCAAAGATAAATTATGACCGATAATATTTTTTATGTAAAAAAGCCAAGAAAATACAAAAAGCGGACATTTGTAAGCAAGGGGGTTCGGGGGCTTGCCCCTGACCGATATGACAGTTTGACATGTTAGTTTTTTCTTTTCTTTTGGGCGCCTAAGGCGCATTCACAGGGAAATGTTACTTGGATTTTGTCCCAAGTGTCCCGCTTTGCGGGTTCTTTACTTTTTTTCAAAAAAGAAAAGAAAATGAACAAACTGTAAGTATTCTATTGTATGCTGGAAAGATGCTGTTGCGAAGCAGTCGGGGCTGTCCGCATTTCGCAAACAAGTTCAGCATGACACTTTTAGTGGCGTTAAGCAGTTAATTAAAAAATTACATAAAAAATATTATCGGTCTATATATCTAATCTATAAAATTTAAGAACTTACCGCTCCTCTGCTGGCGGAGCCGACTGTCTTAGCGTATCTGGCAAGATACCCCTTGGTTATTTTAGGCTCATCAGGCTTAAATTCCAGTTTTCTTCTGTCAAGTTCATCTTGAGTAAGCTCAACATTAAGAGCTGAGTTGTTTATGTCAATTTTAATGATGTCGCCGTCTTTAAGAAGCCCGATCACTCCGCCGACAACAGCTTCAGGAGAAATATGACCTATGCATAAACCTCTTGTGCCGCCTGAAAACCTTCCGTCAGTAATTAAAGCGACTTCTTTACCAAGCCCTTTCCCGACAATAGAAGAAGTAACCGCAAGCATTTCCCGCATTCCCGGACCGCCTTTAGGTCCTTCATTCTTTATAACAACAACATCTCCGGCTTTAATTTCACCGGAACTTACGGCTTCCATGGCGTCTTCTTCCCGTTTGAATATTTTGGCTGTTCCTTCAAAGGTATAACAGTCTGGATCAACGCCAGATGTTTTTATTACCGCCCCTTCAGGAGCAATATTTCCAAAAAGAACCGCAAGTCCTGCTTTTTCGGCAACCGGATTATCTACAGGCTTGATAACATCTGTATCAACCCATGCGGCTTCTGCAATTTCAGAAAGCTTCATTCCGGAAACGCCTTTTGTTTGCGAAACCCCTATATTTGCGTCATATAAATTCTTTATAGCGGCGGGAATTCCCCCCGCATTATCGAGATCAGTCATTGTAAGGTGGCTTGACGGGTCAAGCTTCATAATCTGCGGGATTTTTTGAGCTAATTCAGAAAAATCATCAAGCGTAAGATCAATTTCAGCCTCATTAGCAATTGCAAGCAAGTGCAGGACTGAATTTGTAGAACCTCCAAGCGCAAGATCAGCGATTATAGCATTTCTCATAGATTGTTTTGTTATAATTGACTTAGGTAAAAGGTTTTCTTTAATGAGTTCAACGATTTTAGCCCCGCTATCAAAAGCTATACGTCTTTTTTTTGCGGAAACTGCTGATGCAGTGGCGCAACCCGGCAAGCTCATACCCATAACTTCAGTCAAACAAGCCATAGTATTAGCTGTATAAAGTCCCTGACAAGAACCTATGCCTGGGCATGCGTTAATTTCAAACTTTTCAAGCTGTTCTTCCGTAATTTTTCCGGCTTTAAACTGACCCAGAGCCTCAAAAGTTCCTTTTATAAGAGTAAGATTAGTTTTTTCGCATTTTCCGTCCATCATGGGACCTGCTGTAACGACAATACAGGGAATATTAAGCCTAACTGCCGCCATAAGCATTCCGGGAGTAATCTTATCGCAATTTGTAAGCAGAACCAAGCCGTCAAGAGCGTGGGCATTAGCCACTGATTCCACGCAATCAGCGATAAGCTCCCGTGAAGGAAGAGAAAACCTCATTCCATCGTGCCCCATCGCAATTCCATCGCATATTGCAGGAACTCCAAAAATGAAAGCCTGCCCTCCACCAGTGTGTACACCTTTTTCGATATATCTTTCCAAATCCCGCATTCCGGAATGTCCTGGCACAAGGTCGGTAAACGCGCTTGCGATGCCTATGAACGGTTGGCTCATCTGGCTTTTAGTAATGCCTGTAGCATATAAAAGCCCTCTTTGAGCGGTTCTGTTTGCGCCTTTTTTTATATTATCACTTCTCATTTTGCTCTCTCCCCAAATTTTAAAATAGCCAAACTGTTAAAAAAATTATATCATGTACTTTTATTAAGATTTTATAAAAATTTATGCAAAAAACGTCTGATAATCTACTAAATTTATTCATTTTTATATTTGTTTTAGTGATAATTTACGCAACATTTTTTGCGAATCATAACGATTCTATAAAAAAAAACACGGCAATAACGGTTGAAAAAGTTTCTCTGGAGCAATTTAAGATCGACGATCCAGAGCAATTTCCTTACTGGGGAAAGGATTTCATCCATATACGGGATCAGGAAACTGACTTAAAGCTCTATCCTCAGGCAAGTTACAGAATTTACGCCATGGTAATGGGCAAAACGAAATACAGTTGGGGATGGGAAAGCAAAATTGCTCCGTATGACTTGGCTCTTGCCTGGAACAAGCTAATGTTGCCGGAAAATCAAAAAGGAATAATCTATTCGCAAGGAAATAGATGGTATTATTACAGCTACAATGAAAAATTCCCGCTTGAAAGCTCATATATATCGAAGCATTCGTCAAATCATCATATAATTCCTGCTAATAGCACTCTTAGAAAAGCTCTTGACGAGGTAAAGACCAAAGACATAATTTATATGGAAGGTTATCTTGTATACATTAAAGGTAAAGTCAAGAACGGCACGGTTTGGTGGAACTCAAGCCTTACAAGAAACGATACAGGAGAAGGGGCATGCGAAGTTTTTTATATAAAAAAAGCCGTTTTAGGCGATAAAGTCTATAAATAGGAGGTTTAGCGGTTTTGCAGAAGACTTTTTGCAAAAACAACTTCTTCTTCATAAGTGGTAATTTCCTTGTTAATTTTAGCTTTTAACACATTTCTAAGGATTTTAGCGAACACAGGAGATGGCTTAAGCCCCATGCTTATTAATATATCTCCATTTATATTAATATTTGCGTCTTTTAATTCCTTTAAATATAAGTCCAGCTTGGATTTTAAGTCTTTATTTAATATTAAAAAAATAAGTATGGATTCGATCTTTGCCTTTTCAAAAAACTCATAGACTTCAAAGCGAGTTTTAGCCTTATTTACAGCCTCTTTATTCCTATATAGCTTTGCAGCATCTTGCAAAATTGTTTCTTCATGTCCTGATAAGTACAATTTTTTTGATAATTCGCTAATTTTATCTTGATTAGCTTTAACTAGAAGCGATCCTAAATAAATAAGCCAGATATTATCTTGTGTATCAAGAAAATTACAATATTCATTAATTGTATTTTCACATTCCATAGATATATCATCTATATTTTTAACGCAAGATAAAGATGTATCAACAAGTTTATAGATATCTTCCTTTATAAATCGGCTTAAACAGTCAGCTTTATTAATATTAAACGCATGTTTTAACTCCAGCTTGATTCTTTCGCCGCATAGATTGTCGAAACGCCCTGAATTAAGACATTCACGCATAAGAGCTTCTGTTTTTTCTCCGAATTTATAGCCGAATCGCGCGTTAAATTTTAATCCTCTTACAATTCTTGTAGGGTCATCAATAAAACTTAAAGGGTGAAGAACCTCTAAGACACCATTTTTTAAGTCTTCGTATCCGTTAAGATAATCTATAAGAGTACAAAAAGAACTGCTGTTAAGAGCTAAAGCCATTGAATTAATAGTAAAATCACGTCTTATAACATCATCATAAAGCTCACAACCTATTTTTTCTATTACAGGAAGGCTTGAAGGGTACGGATAGAATTCTTTTCGTGTACTAGCAAGATCAATAGGTATAATATCACTGTTTATTGTAAATAAAATTTTTGCTGTTTTAAAATTATCGTGGATTTCTTTAATTTTACATAATTCAGGATAACTGTTTTCAAGGGATTTAGCAAACTCAACAGCATTTCCCTGAACAGTAATGTCAACATCGAAGTTTTTTTTGTTAATAATTATATCCCTGACAACTCCGCCGATCAAAAAAATCTGTAAATTTTGATCGTCAGCTGTTTTTGAACAAAATTTTAACGCTTCTTTAATGTTATCAGGTATATTGCTTTCAAATTCTTTTTTTAAATTAACAGTCATCTGAGTTTTACTGCTGTTTAATATACAAATTCCCTACAAGATGCCTGAATTTGGCATTTTCTTTTTGAAGCATGTTGTTTCTTGCGATAATCTTTTTATTTTCTTCTAAAAGCTTTTCTACCTGCTTTGCAAGGATTTCATTATCTCTTTGCACTTTAGCAGATTCCATTACAGGCTGAAAAATATCGTCATGTTTAATTTTTTCAGTTATTTCAGCGGTTATTTTCTGCGCTATTGATTCAGCAAGCAGGGAAAGGGTTTGCGATGTAACGTCCAGCGTTACTTTATTAAGTTCATTCTTATGGTGTTCGCGCTGGTCATGTATAGCCGTATTCCTTATTGAAGGGGCGTTTATCGGATTTATTATGCCATTATTAACAATAGAGCATATTTCATCGTCATTTTTTCCTTGTTCTTTAAGTCTTAATGCGTGTTTAAGCTTGGAAACAGCCATTTCGTCATAATATTCCTTATTTTCATCGTCTTCATAAATTGGATCAATGCGCCATGATTTAAGAAAAGCCGAAATCTCGTCTAAGCCATTCATTCCTGAATTATTGAGTTTTTCAAACAACTGCTCTTTTGTAAACATTTTTAACTTTTATTTCCGCTATTTACCAAACATAGTATATTATAACTTCCTGAAAATTGAAATTAACTAAATTTATATTTTAACATTTGTAAAATCCGCAAGAATCAAGTCAATCAGTTCTTTCATGCCGTAATAATTTTCAATTACAGTTATATTAACGCCTAGTTTTTCTTCAATTTCAGCCAATGACACGTTATCCAAAAACTTATCGGTATATTTTCTCAACATCACAGAGGGAATTACGAGATTAGCAAGGTCTTTTTTAAAGGGTAGCAAGCTTTCCAGTAAATCATTTCCTGTAACTAGCCCTGAAACTGTAACTTTATCTCCCCAAAAATTGTTTTTTACAGCAACAAGGTTTATATTTAAATTTTTTATTTTGTTTAAATCGTCTATAATAGGCTTCATAATATCACAAGCAAGTTGTCCCGTAGCTATTGTAAAGCTTAAACGCTTTTTAAGAGTTTTAGGCAGTCTTCTTTTATGCTTTTTATAATCATCCAATAAAAGCCTAGCCGCTCCCACTCCGTCTTCAAGCTGTTCATAACCCCTATAAAACTCGTGCTCAGGGATATTCAGGTCTGCGTTAATGTAAAACTCGTCTGAGGGAACCGCAAGGCTGTATCCCGCTTTTTGATTAAAATTTGCTATTTGATTAATAACATACTCTGATTCCTCAGAAGAAAACGACCTGAACGGCTTTTTTGTTCTGTATTTGGTTATTCCTATTGGAACTACAGCTATTGAAGCTATATTAGACTTTAATTTCAGTAAATCATCAAGAGTTTTTTCCAGCTCTTCTTTGTCGTTAAGGTCAGGACACAAAACTATTTGGGTATGAACAGGTATTTCAAGCTTATTAAGCCATTGTAATTCCTGCATAATTTTGCCTGCTTTAGGGTTATTAAGCATTTTACTTCTTAATTCAGCATTAGTAGTGTGTACAGAAATATACAAAGGTCCAAGCCTCATTTTTTCAATACGTTTTCTGTCTTCAGTTCTAAGATTTGTCAACGTAATGTAGGTTCCCTGTAAATAAGAAAGCCTGTAATCATCGTCCTTTATATATAAACTGTTTCTTAAGCCGCAAGGCTGTTGATCTACAAAGCAAAAAACGCATTTATTATTGCAGGAAATAACTTTATCAAAAACAGCCGACTCAAAAGTTATTCCGAGATCATCGTCCATTTCTTTTTCTATGTCTATAATTTCCTCTTCACCGGAGGTTCTTTTGATATGCAGGCTTATTTCTTCAGATGAAATAAGATATTTATAATCAATAAGATCGTGTGGTTTAACCTCATCGATTGAAATTATTTCATCTCCCGGAAGGATTTTCAGCTCTTCAGCAATACTATTCGGTTCTATTTTATTTACTATCGCAACCATTGTTTTTCTCAATCTTTATAATGTTTTACGCTCAATTATATTGGCAAATTCGAGTAATGAATCTGCTTTTATTCCTTCAAATTCGTTTTTTGTAATATATACAGTAATCATGCCGGCATTTTTCCCGAAAGCAAGGTCAGAAAGAGAATCTCCAACCATTATTGATTTTGAAAAATCAACGGAAGAAAAATCTTTTTTCGCCTGAAATGCCATGCCAATATCAGGTTTTCTGCATCCGCAGTTTACATCTCGTTCATGAGGACAAAAATATACTTTATCTATTTTCCCACCTGCTTTTTCAACTTCCTTTAGCATGAAATCATTTATAATATTCAAATCTTCGACAGTCATAAGCTGTTTTGCAATTCCACGTTGATTTGTAACAACAAAAACTTTCCCGAAAATTCCTGAAAGTTTTGCTATTGCTTCTTTTGTTCCAGGCAAAAATTCAAATTCATCAATATTTTTAACGTAATCGTCAACAAGTCTTTTGTTAATAACGCCGTCTCTGTCAAGAAAAAGCGTCCATGAGTTATCGATTTGCATATTAAATATCAATTTCAAAAATAACTTATACTATTTTATTTTATATCAAAAAATTATTTGTTTTTAAAAGAATCTTTATCAATCCCCAATTGTTGAAGAATATATGTTCTTGCCTGTGAAGGAATAATATTCTTACAACTGCCCCATACAGGCATAAATTCTTTTTCTTTTGAGTTTTCCTTGAAATTTTTATACAGACAATATCCCTTTTCTCCATCAGTATGAGCGGCGGAAGACTCTGTAAAATAAAAATACCCGCAATTTGAGCAGACTTTAAGAGAAAAGCCATGCTTTTTCAGTTTGCCGATAATTTCTTCTACAGCGTAACTAACTCTTGGCTGTTTTGAAGAATTCATTTTTTTGTCTTTAAAATGAAAAATTACTTTTGCGTTTTCATCACTTTTGATTACTTCAAGCTCGCACGGGAATTCCTTTTTGCCGTTTGTTATGGTGGAATACGCTATGTTTTTTTCAAAACTTATTACGCCCGGATTAAACCCTTCTTTCCCTTTTTTATTGGAAGAATGAGTTATAAATCCGGTTAATACTGATCTTAAATAGATTACAGGCGATAAAAGAAATAATAATATCGCATAATAATATTCTTTGGGACTTCCTCTTAAAATAATTATTGAATAAAAATCAGAAATTATTTTTGCTCCTATTAATCCAACAAGAATATTCATGCTTATAAATTTTGAAAAATAAGTTCCGGCATAAATTTGTGAAATCGCCATTAAAACAAAACTGTACAATAAAAAAACGGTTCCTGACGGATAGATCATAGACAAAATGTATTCTTTAACCGAAAATTTACCTTTTGAAAATAACAAATTGAAATTGTTTAAAAAAGTTCTTAACGCTCGAAAACGGCTTTTATAGTCTTTTATTGCAAAAGATTTCAAAGTTTCAGCCTGACTTTTAAAAACAGTTATTTCATTTGAATACACAACAGGGACTTTAAAATACGTCAGTTTAACGGGATATTCATATTCTTCAAAGCCGTTATCAATGGATTCAAATTCAATTTTTTCAAGCACTTCCTGTTTTATTAACAAAATATCTCCGTCAATCATATTTCCAAGAGAAGAATAAAACCTTCCATGCCGTGTTATTCTGTTAATTAATTTGTTTCTGAAATTATAAATTCTATTAAAAAGGAAATTCTTTCTTTTTACTGTTTCGCCAACTATAACAGCGTTTTCATTGAGGCATACATTGGATTTTTCAAGAAGATCGTTTTTGATTTTACATTCGCCGTCAATAAAAAGAAATGCATTTGTATTTTCAAAAACTCTCAATCTTTCAAGCAGCCACGCAAAAGATTTGTATTTGCCGAGGGGCTTTATGTCGGTATTTATTCTCCAAAGCCTTGCGCCGCCTATAATTTCAAGCAGTTTTGTGTTTTCTTCATCGCAGTTATCAAGAATAACATTTATGGAATAGTTATTTTCCTCGTAATTTTGTTTTGAAAACGACTCTAAAAGGGACTTTACCCTGGAGGAATTGTTGTGAGAATAGATAATAATTGTAAATTTTCTGTGATATCTTGAATTATACTCACGCTTTTCGATGTCCAACAGGCGACCTTTAGAGGAATTAAAAATAATTATATATCTGTAAATGACAAAGCAAATCAGGCTGATAAAAAGAAGCCATGCTATGAAATCAACAAGTATCATTAATTAATCCTATTTTTATAAATTAAATAAATCATAAACTGTTTTTATAAATTAATTATATAATATTAAACGAAATATACTTAATTTTTCAAGTTATACTTATACCAATCTAAATAAGTTTTCGTTAATTTGTTAAAAAGCTGATATTTACAGCCCGCGCCGCCCGTAGGGCGGCGCGGGCTGAGTAAGGACATTGCGGGAGTTTCGGCTTCGCCGAAACTCCCGCAAATTAAGACCTTAGAAGAATTATATATTTATTTCCCAAGTTTTTTTGTTTTTAGAGGCGCCCTTATATTATAATATATTGTTAAATTTAACGATTTAAGTGAAATTATGAACGCAATAATATCAAAAATTTCTGAATATATCGAGTTAATCAAATTTGAACATACAATATTTGCCTTGCCTTTTGCTCTTTCAGGAATGCTTCTTGCAAATACTCAAGCATTGCCTGAAATTTATGCTGTTTTTTGGGTATTACTCGCAATGGTCGGAGGTAGAACAGCCGCAATGGCTTTAAACAGAGTAATAGACGCAGATATCGACAAAAAAAACCCCAGAACTTCTGATCGGGCAATACCAGCAGGAAAAATCAAAAAAACATCAGCATTAACCCTTGCGTTATTGTCATTTTGCGCGCTAATTTTTGCCGCATGGCAACTGCCGCTGATATGTAGACAGCTTTTGCCGCTCGCAATACTCATCCTTGCGCTTTATTCCTACACAAAAAGATTTACTCATCTGTCGCATTTTGTTTTAGGAGGAGCTTTGGGAGCCGCCGCAACAGGAGGATGGCTTGCTATAAGCGGAGAAATAACCGTTCCTTCCGTTCTCTGGGGCTTTGCTATTGTATTCTGGGTTGCTGGTTTTGACGTGATTTATGCGATTCAGGACATTGATTTTGACAGAAAACATAATCTTTTTAGCATTCCGGCATGGCTAGGAATTAATAAAAGCCTCATTCTTTCACGCATTTTTCATGTTTTTACCTTAACATTTCTTTTAATTCTTGGCATAATTATGAAAACAGGTTTATACTACTGGTTAGGAGTAATATTTACGTTATTTGCGCTTATTTACGAACATTCACTGTTAAAAGCAAATGATCTTTCAGGATTAAATAAAGCTTTTTTCAATGTTAACGGTTATATAAGCATAGGAATGTTCTTATTTATATTGCTGGACACTATTTTCAGGATTAAAATTTTTTAAGAGCCCATAAAAATGCATGCCATTGAAAAAATAATTGAAATCTACAATAAAACTTATACAAAAAAGTTCTTAAAAACCTTTTATATTAATATTATTGACTTTTTTGAAACGCTGGGATTTATTGGAATGAACCTTTATTACTCTATAATATGTCTTTTTAAAGGTGAGCTTGACAAGCAGAAGTTTTTTGAACAGGCGGCAAGGTTTGGCGTTGATTCTTTGCCAATTTCACTTCTTATGGTAAGCATTACCGGAATGATAATGGCAATTCAGGTTTCCCTGGAAATGGTAAAACAGGGAGCGGGAGATTATGTAGGGATGCTTGTAGCAATATCAATCACGCGGGAATTAGGACCTATTATAGGAAGTTTTGCGGTAATATCTCTTGTCGGGTCGTCTATGGCGGCTGAAATCTCTACAATGAAGGTTACAGACCAGATAGACGCAATGAAAGTCCTTCGTGTAAATCCGATAAACTATCTCCTTGCCCCAAGAATCTTCGCAGGCTTTTTTATAATGCCTTTTGTGATTATTATTGCAAACTTTATGGGTATTATTGGGGGTTTGATTATGAGCCATATGGTTGCGGAGCTTAATACTTTGACTTACATAAATTCGGTATGGCAGGGATTAACGGTGAAAGACATAGAATCAAGCGTTGTAAAAGCTTTTGTTTTTGGAGGATTAATCGCTTTAGCCAGTTCATCTATCGGTTATAAGGCGGAAGGCGGAGCAATTGACGTTGGAAATGCGACTACTAAGGCTGTTGTTTGGTCATTTGTAATGATTCTCCTCGCTGATTACTTGATTTCCTGGCTTTTCTTCAACCAGCAAACTTTTTAGAGGCGCTTTTATGTTTTTGTAGACTAATCAACTCGAATTGCTAATTAGTCGAAACGCTGAAATAGATTGAAATTTTATTTTAATTTTTTATGCGGCTCGCAGGCAAAGCCTGCGAGCCGCATGCCCTTAAAACGGCGTAGCGGCTGG